>NZ_JBVIHP010000039.1:0-78001 GCF_055570235.1 Streptomyces sp. NPDC031274
TCGACGGCATCGGGAATCTCGGAGAGCCGTACGTTCTGCCGGTTCACCTCACCGGTACTCACCATCTGGGTGCCGTCGGCCCAGTAGTAGACGTTCGCCTCCCGCTGGGCGGTGGCGTTCTCGTCGGGGATGTCGACAGCGGCGTACACGATCGCGAAGAGGCAGACGAGGGCGGAGAGAACGAGGATGAGGGAGCCGCCCCACTGCCGCCAGGAGGGAAGCCAGCGACGGAGACCGTGTCTGCCGTGGCGGGGGTAGTCGATGAGGCGACGGCGTGGCTTTCGGGCGCGGGTTCGGGCGCGGTCGCGAGTGCGGGTGCGGGTGCGGGTTCGGACGTGGGTGCGGACGCGGGGCTGTTTGGGCTCGCGCTGCGGCTTCACCTGAGTGTGTGTCCCCATGCTGGGGGAGAGGACGGGGGCGGGGCGGGGGTTGGGCGGGAAGGTATTAGGGGGTCGTAACAGCAGCGCTCGAAGGGCTACTGCCGGGCTGCCGAAGGGGGTTGGCGGCCTTCCGGTCTTCCGGCCTTCCGGTCTTCCTGGCTGTCTGCTGGCAGGACCCGGCCGCAGCGGCTCCCCTGGGCCACGGCCGGCCCGCCTCAACCACGGGGGCCGCCCATGCGGGAGTGAACGACCTCCATGGGAGTTCACCTCTTGCCTGCCCGGGGCGGGGCCCTCGACACAGGTTGAATGCCCATCAGTCTGATTGTCAGTGCCCGGTTCTAGGGTGGCCCGTATGGCAACGTTTCGTTCTGGCGGCACGCTTCGGCACTTGGTCAAGTCGGCACAAGAACTCACCGAGCACGCGAGTGTCCGGGAGCGTGTCGACGCGGTGCTGCGCATCATGGGCGATCTCGGCGGAAAGTACGGCAAGGGCAGGCCCTTGGTGAATGCTCTGGAGGACGTGGCCCAAGAGGCGATACTCCACGGGGACTTCGAGTTCGCCCAGCGGTTCCAGCGCTTCGCTGCGTACGCACGAGGCGACCTGTTCCTCGAAATCCTGGAGAACTACTACGACGAGTCCGCACGGAAGAGCAGCGAGGAAGGCATGCGCAGGATGGTCGCCATGGGTGCGGACCGGGCGGTCGCCGCCCTGGACGTCCTGTGCCGCGACAAGCCCGATGCGACGGCCGCCGATGCCCGAGCCCTCTTTCGTGGGATAGCCCAGTCAGCCGACCATATGGGCCTCGGCCCCGGCGAGGGCGGGATCCAGCTTCCCACCCGGGAGGCTAGGCGACTCCAGCAGTACGGCCACATGGAGATAGTCCTGCGGAACCTGCCCCGACCTGCCTCCGTCGAGGCCGCACAGATGATGAGCGACGTACTTTCCCACGTCGATGCGGGACTACTGGCCCAGCTGCTCGAACTGCGGTCCAGGCAAGCCGGTTTAGCTGCCTTGCGTGCAGCCGTGGAGGACCCCGACAGCTCCGAGAGCGCCCTGCACGGCTGCCTGAAGAACCAGGAGTGGATCTTCGGCGGGGCCTATGTGGCCGAGTTAGCCCGCAGGCAGTACACCCCGGACACCATCCTCGACATACCTCTGCTGCGTGGTGACGGCTCCCTGCATGTGGTGGAACTCAAACGCGCCAACATCAAGGGCCTGGTCATCCGACAGAGCGGCCACCTCATGCTGGGCGCCCCCGCGCATCACGCGGTGTCCCAGACGCAGAACTACCTGCGGGCCATGGACGAGAATCGCCCGCACATTCTCGCCGAGCACGGTGTCGACGCCCGCCGAGCCTCGGCAACGGTCGTGATCGGGCACCCGCGCTATGTGACCGGAGATGTCACACCTCAGGAGATCTCGGAGACGTTGCGGACCTACAACACGCACGCGGCGCGCATAGAAGTGATCACTTACGAGACCCTGCTGGAGTCGGCTTCACGGATGCTGGCCCTCTCGTCGGCACGCGAGGACTCCGACGCTGACGAGGAGCCCGCAGCATGAACGACACTCCGCCGCCCGCCATCGAACCGCTTCTGGCCCGCCTGTGCGGCGGCGAGATAACCGACAAGGACTACGTCGGCTATTTCATGAACGAGCACGGAGAGGAGATCGTCTTTGCCCAGCGCCGCGGCGAGAAGACCGCCCGGCTCTGGCACAGCGATGGGGATTGGGAAATGTACCGAGTGGGCGACCACTCGATTCGGCTCGATGGACCGATGGACGGCATGATCACCGTCGAGGGCCTGATTATCCACCGTGCGGAAGCGACCTGGCTGTCCTCTTGCCTGGCTGCCTCCCGCCGTCTGCGCCAGGGACACGCCTGACGCGGCCCCCTGAAATCCGGGAACGTACGGGAAGTCGGCATTGCGAGCTCAAGCGACGGCCCCACCTGCGAGGCTGTGTTGCGTGACATATGCAGTGAGTGTGGATACCCGACCGCCCGGCAGCACCTCGGAGATGGACGAGCTGCAACGGGTCGGCGTCGCCGCCCTTCTTGAGAACGGCTTCGAGTCCGTGGAGGAGATCACGGGCCCCGACGGGATGGAGGTGAAGCTCCTCGACACCTTCGTGGGTGTGTATCCCGGTGGTGCGCTGCTCAAGGTGGTCGTGGACGCTCCGGCGCTGGAGTTCGCCGAGGAGGCAGTGCGAGAACTGGTGGAGGATCTGCTCGAGAGCACGGATCTGCTGGCGGACTGGACCGTCGTGCGGTGCCAGGTGGAGCTGCATCCGGACCTGGCGATGGAGAGCCTGGACGCGGCCGACGGCCCTGATGCTCCGCCGGACGACCTTGAGTCCCGCCGTGCGCGTCTGATGGGCCTTGCCGGGGGAGCCACGCCCGCCGACGTGGCCGGGACGACGATGGAGACCGATGCCATCCGTTCCAAGATCCGCACCATGGCCCCGCGCCTGACCGCCTTCGGCGCGGGGATGTTCGGTGTGCGCGAGGACGAGGACGAGGACGCGGGAGCAGGTAAGGACGAGGCCGGGCGCGCGGGCGAGGGCGAGAGCGAGGGCGACTCCGGCGGCATCTCGACGGAGGACGCCGAGCTTGCCGCCGGGGCCCTGATCTGGGGCACGGACGTCCTCGTGGACGAACTGTTCCAGGATGTGCACGCGCTGGACAGGGACGGAACCAACGTCGCCGAGTGCGACCGCCCCATGTGGCTCCTCGACGAGCTGCCCCCGCGCTACGCCCTGCAGTACGACGCGCGTTTCGCCCGGCGATTCCTGGTGACGGCGATTGCCCTGACCACGCGGCTGACCGTGGGGAGCTTCAAGGAGCTGAGCTGCGTGGCCGAGGAGCTGGTCCTCAAGCTGCTGCTGCGCGAGGCCGAGGTCACGCTCGAAACCTTCGGCCTCCTCGACGAGGGCGTCTCCGCGGCGCTGGAGCGCTTCGCCGATCTCGTCTACGAGGACATGGACCACGAGTTGCTGTACGACGACTCGATGGACGGCGTCGACGAGAGCGAGGTGGGCGCGGCCCTGGGCATCGCGCCCATGGGGATCACGAGCTGGTTCACGCCTTTCGACACGGACCGATACGTGCACCCGTACGCGGCGGACGACCCTGAACTCGACCCCGACTCCAACCCCGAACCCTGAGAGCGGGGCCGTCGGGGTGCCGCCCGTCGGGTTCCGGCCAGTAAACTGCGCGCGCTCGGAAGCGTCGCAGGAGACCAGGGGGAACAGTGGCACACGGGGGATATCAGGGCTGGGGACCGGGAAACGGCCAGCCACAGCCACAGGGAGGCGGCGCCCCGGACCCGTACGGCCCGCCACCAAGCCCGTACCCACACCCACACCCACACCCGAACCCCCACCCATATCCGTATCCGCAGCCGCCGCAGCCGGTCCGGCGGCGGCGTTCCGGCTGCGCGTTCCTCTTCGTCTCGCCGCTGATCCCGGTGGTCCGTTCCGCCCGCCGCCGCGCTGAGGCGATCTTCAACCAGCCGGGCGCGGGCCGCGTCGAGGACCGGCTCGTGACGCGGGTCCAGCTGTGGCGCGCGATCGTCGGCCTGGCTGCGAGCCTCCTCCTGATCTACACCTACGGCGCGGACGAGGGCTGGAGCGGCGTCGCCAACGACGGCGTAGTGAAGCTGATCCTCGCCCCGCTGCTGCTCATCTTCACCGGGCCACTGGTCGTCATAGGCTTCATCCGCTACGCGCCCGCCGCGCACAGGCGCGTGCTCCGCTCCCGCCTGCGTGAGCCGCTCAAGGCGGTGGGCTGGTACGTCGGCATTCTGGTGGGCGTCGGCCTCGTACTGGCAGGCAGCGCTGTTCTCCTGAAACAGAACTACGGCACGCTCCTGAACGGCCTGGTGGCGCTCGCCCTGCTCATCGGCCTCGTCTGGCTACTGCCGTTCCTCCTCTTCGCCTCCGCCTACGCCGCCCGCTACGCCTTCAACACGTCCAACGTCCATGCCGCTCTCCCGGCCGCGCTCACCGTCGTACTCGTCTGGGAACTGACGCTCTGCAGCGTCGCACTCGACGGCGGACTGCCCCCGGGGCCACCAGCCGCACAGTGGTGCGCGGTCCTCGGCGGCCCGATCTCGGTGACGGCGGTGGCCCTGTGGGAACTCCACCGCATGCGCACGCGCCACGGCGTCCGCATCCGCACGTGAGACCGGGGCTGAGGCGCTGCGACTAGGCCTCCTGCGTACGCGACAGGCTGATCCGGCGTCGAGTGGTGTCGAACCACGCCCCATGCCCCCCTGCCCCCATGCCCCCCCTGCCCCCCCTGCCCCCCCCTGCCCCCCCCTGCCCCCCCCTGCCCCCATGTCCCCACACCCCGACGCCCCGACGCTTATGTCAGGACCTCTCAACCTTGGCCTCCGACGGTGAGCACCAGCTTGCCGGTGGTGGAGCCGGACTCGATGCGGCGGTGCGCTTCGGCGGCTCGCTCCAGCGGGAGGGCTTCGACCTGTACCCGCATCCGGCCCTCGGCCGCTGCCGCGACGGCACGGCGCAGCGCCCGGCCCGCTTGGGCGGGGAAGGCCTCGGAGAACGCGGCGAGGTTGAAGCCGGAGACGCTCTTGTTGCTGAACCACAGCTCGTTGGACGAGATGCCGACGTCCTCGGCGCCCGAGGCATTGCCCATCACGACCAGTCGGCCCATCGGGGCCAGCAGGTCCAGGCTTGAGCGGCGGGCAGGGCCGCCCACCATGTCGACCACGATGTCGAATTCACCCGCCTCGGCGTGGCTGTCCCGCAGGATCGCCTCGTCGTAGCCGAAGCCTCTGGCGGTTTCGATCTTGGCGACACTGCCCACTGTGCCGACCACCCGGCCCGCACCCAACTGACGTGCGGCCTGGCCGAGTTGGCTGCCCACGCCGCCGGCTGCGGCGTGCACCAGTACGCGCTCGCCCGGTTCGATGCGGGCCACGCGGTCGAGCACCAAGAAGGCGGTGGTGCTGTTGGACGGAAGCGCCGCGGCTGTCTCCAGACTCAGGTCGTAGCCGTCCAGAGGGGCGACGAGGTCCGCCGACGTGGTGACCACCTCGGCGTAGCCACCGCTGTCGACGATGGTCAGGGCGGCGACCGGCTGACCCACCAACAGCCCCTCGACCCCGGGGCCGAGCGCCCGAATCCGGCCGGAGACCTCGATGCCCGGCACGAAGGGAAGCGGCACGTCCACCACGCCCTGGCGGTAAAGGACCTCGGCGAAGTTGGCACCCGCGTACGCCACATCGATGGAGACCTGGCCCGGACCGGGCTCGGGGATCTTCACCTCGTCGAGGCGCAGGACGTCGGCGGTGCCGAACGAGGGGATGGTGACTGCCTTCATGTACGTGCTGTGGTGTGTCATGCGGATGAGTCTGCCCAACCCGTTCGGAGCCGGGCAGTGTCAGCTCGTCCTGGGTCTGCCACCACCAGTCTGCGCCCACGTGCGTGCCGACCCGCCTGTCCAGGCGGGTCGGCGGGGTCATACCCAGGTCTCCCAGGTCTCACCGAGCTGCGTGTGCGTGACCGTGCCCAGCTCGTGATCGTCGCCTGCGAGACCGGGCTCGTGGGGGAGGCGTTGGGCTCAGACGTAGTCGAGTTCGGTGCGCAGACGCCGGTATTCCGCCAACGGAGTCGAGGGCTGGCTTTCTCCCCAGTTCGGAGTGCGTCCGCCTGCCGCGTGGATCGCCGTACGGACCACGCTGTTCGTATATACATTCCCATGTATGGACGAAGAAGTCGCCGCGGCCCCTCAGCCCGCTGTCCGGGCAGCTGCCTTCGCAGCCTTGCGGGCACGAGAGTGGCACGGCCGTGATCATGACGAAGGGCCAGTTTAAGAGGATCAAGCCTCTGAACTGGCCCTTAGTGCTGTGCCCCCGGCAGGATTCGAACCTGCGACACCCGCTTTAGGAGAGCGGTGCTCTATCCCCTGAGCTACGAAGGCGGGGCTGACTGATGCCGCCACGGATGGCGGTTTCAGACAGGGTAGCGGATGGGGATGGGGCGGTGCCGCCTGGCCGGGGGTGGCGTCAGCCGATGTGGGGCGGGGGTGTGGGCTCCGTGTGTTCCTGCTTGCCCGCGGTGATCGCCAGTGCCGTTACCGCCAAGCCCGCCAGGAACATGCACGCCGCCGCTATGAACGCCATCGTGTAGCCGTGCGTCACCGCCTCGCCCGCCCGGGACATCAGAGGGAAGTCCTTCGTGGACAGGGCGCGGTACAGGGCTGAGGCCGCCTCCGGGAGCTTTGCGTTCGCCGTTGAGGTGGAGATCGTCGACAGGACCGCGAGGCCCAGCGCGCCGCCGATCTGCTGTGCCGTGTTCAGGAGCGCCGAGGCGATTCCCGTGTCCTCGTGGGCCACTCCGCTCACCGCGCCCAGAGTCATCGGGACGAAGCTCATCCCCAGGCCCAGGCCCGTGACGAACATCGCCGGCATGAGGTGCGTGGCGTAGGAGGAGGTCGGGGTGAGTGTTGCGAACCAGAGCATTCCTGCCGTTGCCACCAGGAGGCCAGGGCCCGCCAGGAGGCGAGGGGGCACCTTTGCGATCAGCTTGGAGCTGATACCTGCCGCCGCCGCCATGCCGAAGCTGAAGGGGAGGTAAGCGAAGCCCGTCCGCACCGGGCTGTAGCCCTGGATCAGCTGCATGTAGAGCGTCAGGAAGTAGAACGTGGCGAACATGCCCGCCCCGATGAACAGCATCGTCGCGTAACTACCCCACCTGTTGCGGTCCTTCAACAGTCGCAGCGGCATCATCGGGTGCGTCGTACGGGACTGTAGGAGCAGGAAGGCCAGCAGAAACACCGCCGCTGTGGCGAATGACGTCAGCGTCAGGCCGTTCGTCCAGCCGTGTTCCCCGCCCCGCGTGATCCCGTACACCAACGCGATCAAGCCGCCGGTCCCGGTGATCGCACCCGGGATGTCCAGGCGGCCCCGGTGGCGCTCCGCCTCCACCAGCGTGCGGGTTCCGGCGAGGACGGCCAGGCCGATCGGGATGTTCACGAAGAACACCCACCGCCAGTCCAGTACATCGGTGAGTACGCCGCCGAGCAGCAGGCCCACCGTCGCGCCGACCCCGCCCATCGCCGCGTACACGCCCATTGCCGTGTTGCGCGGCTTGCCGGCTGGGAATGTGGTGGTGATCAAGGCCAGTGCGCTGGGGGCTGCCAGTGCCGCGCCCACGCCCTGGAGGATCCTGGCCGCTATCAGCAGCGCCTCGTTGGGAGCCAGGCCGCCCAGGAGGGAGGCGAGGGTGAAGACCGCGATGCCCACCTGGAACATCCGGCGGCGGCCGAACAGGTCTCCCGCCCTGCCGCCCAGCAGGAGCAGTCCGCCGAAGGCCAGGGCGTAGGAATTGACGATCCAGGCCAGGTTCGCGTCGGTGACGCCCAAGTCCGTCTGGATGCTGGGCAGGGCGATGTTCGTGATCGTCGCGTCGAGGACCACCATCAGCTGGGCGGCGGCGATCACGAACAGGGCCAGGCCGAGGTGGCGGCCCTTGGAGGAGGTTCCTGGAGAGGTCCCGGGGGACGCTTCGGAGGTGTTCGGTGCTGGTGGGAGGGGCGACGTCGTGGCGCTGTCGGCAGACATGAGCGTAGGGCTCCAGGAATGTGTGGAGGCGTGGGCTGCTGTGGCCATGGCTGTGGCCTTGGCCCTGAGCGTGAAGTGATGTGACCGCTTGCAATACGAGCCGGAGCGCCGATACGGCGAGAACTCCCTGCTCGTGACGAAGGCCAAACCCTAGCAGCCGAATTCCGTCCACCAGCGTGCGCCGAATGCATTTACCTGTGTGGTGATTGTCGCGTCTCCCCGACTGGCCAAAGAGGCGGTCTCTGTGAGCACGCGCCCGGTCGCAACTTCCCTGTTCCCGCTTGCTTTTTCTGTGCGAGTGTGGACACAGCGGGGGTCGTGCGCTCCCCTCTGTGTCGCCGCCGTGTCCATACTCTTTGAGGGAATGCAAATTCATTCCCCGTGAACCCCGTGGACCCCGTGGACTCTGCGAACCCCGTGGACCCCGTGGACTCTGCGAACCCCGTGGACTCTGTGAACTCTCGAATTCCTTGTACTGCTCCTCAGGAACCCGGGGTCCAATTTCCCAGCCAGTCGCCGATCTCCTGGTTCGCTGCCTGCGCGTCCGTCAATTGCGGACGGTCGGTGCTCGCCGTGCCCGAGCCCGCGCCCGTGTTCTTGTACTCCGCGAAACGGTCGTCCTTCCAGGGGAAGCCGCCCATGTCCACCCACGGGGTCGCCTTGATGGCGGCGCTCAGGGTCGAGTCGCGCACCGTCGTCTGCGGGTCCAGCGTCGCGTCGCCGCCCGCGTGCCAGTTGCGGCCCAGGTAGAAGCTGCGTGCCGATACGTCGCCGTTCACCGTGGTGTTCGTGATCAAGAAGCCCTTGCGGTCGGCAGCGGTGCTCGGCGCGGTGACGTAGCCCTGTGAGGTGCCGTCCCAGCGCTTCTTGAGGGTGATCACCGAGCGGTCCACCACGGCTGTCGCCCGGCCGAAGACGAAGTCCGTGTTGCCCACGATGTAGGAGTTCTTGATGTACGCCCGGCCCAGTTTGTCCTTCGCCGCCGTGTCCAGGAGGAGCGTGTCCTGGTCGCCCTCGACGATCACGCTGTCCAGGAATGCCTTGTCGGCTGCCGTGCGCAGGGCCACCGCCTGGTGACCTGCGAGGTTCTGGTTCGCCTTCTCGTCGAAGTCGTTGGAGAGGGTCAGGTTGCGGGCCTGGAAGTCGTCGGCCTCCGCGGCGACGGTCGCGCTGCCCGATGTGCCGTAGGTGCCGGAGCCGTCCGGCTTGGGGGTGCCCGCCGCGTTGTCGTACACGATGACCGTGTCCTTGCGGCTGCTCCCAGAGCCCTGGAGCGTGACGTGCGGCTTGTTTGACGGGATCTTCACCGTCTCGCGGTACGTTCCCGGCGCGATGGAGACCACCACCCGCGAGGAGTTGTTCGCCGGTACGGCATTGACCGCCGCCTGCACCGTCTTGTACTGGCCGCTGCCGTCCTTCGCCACCGTGAGGGTGGCAGCAGCAGTGGCGGCGGCAGTGGCGGTGGCGGTGGCAGTGGCAGTGGCAGTGGCAGTGGCGGTGCTCGCGCGTGGGCCCGCACCCGACTTCACCTTCGACGGGACGTCCGCGCCCTTGTCCAGCGTGTAGTCGTAGAAGCTCTTCGGGTCGAACGCCGTGCCGCCGCTCTCGTTGCGTCCGCTCGTCCCGACGAAGACGTTCCCGCGCTGCACGATCGAGGCCGAACTGTCCTTGGTGACCGGGTTCTTGAGGCCCTCGAAGTAGCTGTTCTCCAGGACCATCTTCGTATTGCCGCGCGAGTAGTTTCCGTACGAGGACGTGATGTCCGTTCCTGCCACGTCCTGGAGGTAGTTGTTGTAGAGGTGCGCGTGGGCCACGTTGTCCGTGGACGGGTTGCGCTGCTCCGTCTCGCGGAACCAGTTGTGGTGGATCGTGATGTCGGCCGTGGTGTTCTCGGTCCAGCCGATCCCGAAGGTCTTGTTGTTGTCGCTCAGTTTGTTCCAGGACACCGTCAGGTAGGTGGTGTCCTTTCGGCTGTCTATCAGGCCGTCCGCCATGTGCCGCAGGTCGTTGTGGTCGATCCACACGTGGTGCGCGCCGTCCATCTGTACGGCGTCGAAGTCGTGCTCCTTGTCGTTCCACGTGCCCGCGTACGAGTCCCGGATCGTGAGGTTCCGGATGATCACGTTGTGCACGCCCTGGCCCAGGAAGAAGCCGCCCCCGACGATCTGGCCCGAGGTGCCGGAGCCCACGATCGTCTTGTCCGACGCGACCTTGATCTCCTTGCCCTTGGGGTCCATCGTGATCGTCGCGGCCACGACGATCACGTACGGGTCGGAAGCCGTCGCGTATTTCTCCAGGTCCGCGAGCGTTCTGACGGTGACTGTCTTTCCGTCGCGTCCGCCGTACGTCCCGTTCTGGCCCAGGGCGTCGACCGATGCGAAGCCGTCGGCGACAGAGGCGGCAGCGGCGACATCGGCGGCGGAAGCCCCTGCGGAACTCGCCGCCGCAGCCAGTGGCCGCGCGTCCTCGCCGAAGATTCCGAAGGCCGTGCCGTACGTCAGCCCCGCCGCGGCCGCCATGGCCACCGGGATGCCGATCGTCAGGTTCAGCCGACGCCTGCGGTGCCGCGCCCCCATGGGCTCGTGCTGCCAGTGCTGCCCGTCCTTGATCGCTCTCATTGCCTCATCCGCCCTGGCGATAGTGGGTGTGCGTCTACGTCCGCGTTGTCTACTTCCGCGTTGTCTACGTCCGCGTTGCGCAGGGCAGTCGTCACCAGGGCGAGGAATGGTTGCCGGGTCAGCCCGACCCGGCGGCCCTGTCCCGTTCCGCGAGGTTCCGTTCCGCGAGGTCCCGTTCCGCGAGGTCCGCGTCGATCGTCGTCCGCAGGTCCGCGAGCAACTCCTCGAACCGTTCGATGAGTTCGGGCGGATACTGCGCCATCGCCGCGTCCATCCGGATCGCGAGCGGCGTGAAGAACTCGTCGGCCCGTTCCCGGATGGGCGAGCGGCTGTGCAGCGTGACGACGCGGCGATCGGTGTGCTCGCGGGTGCGGACGATGTGGCCCGCGCCTTCGAGGCGGTTCAGGAGCGCGGTCGTGGCGCCCGACGAGAGCTGGATACGTTCGCTGAGGCGGGCCGGGGAGAGCGGGGTGCCGCGGTCCTCGGCGGTGACGATCTCCAGGAGGGCGTCCGCGTCCGTGGAGTGCAGGCCGAGCCAGACCGCGAAGCGGCGGCTGAGGTCGCTGTAGCGCTCGCCGTAGCCCCTGAGCCCGTCCATCAGGCGCTCGCGCTGCGCCGTCATCTCGCCGGGTGCCGGTTCCTCCGCCGTCACCTCGCCCGTTGCCGGTTCCTCCGTCGCCACCTCGCCCGGTGCCGGTTCCTCCGTCGCCACCTCGCCCGGTGCCGGTTCCTCCGTCGCCTCGCCGGGTGCCGGTTCCTCCGTCGCCACCTCGCCCGCCCTCTCTGCCTGCTGCCCAGCCTGGCTGTACTCGTGCTTTGACAACTTACCGGCCTCAAATTACCTTCACCGTGGAATTACTTCACCATGGAGGTATCTAGATGCGTGACGCACCCCCCGCCCGCCGCTGGCTCGGCCTCATCGCCATCGCCCTCGGCGTCGCCCTGATCGTGGTCGACACCACGATCGTCAACGTGATCGTCCCCTCGGTCATCGAGGACCTGGACGCCAGCTCCGGCCAGGCGCAGTGGATCCAGGAGTCGTACGCGATCGTCTTCGCGGCGCTGCTCCTGCTGACCGGGCGCCTCGCCGACATCTTCGGCGCCCGCCGGATCTTCGTCGCGGGCGTCGTGATCTTCGGCGCGACCAGCGTGCTCGCCGGGCTCGCGCCGAGCAGCGGGCTGCTGATCCTGGCCCGCTTCCTCCAGGGCGCGGGCGCGGCGATGATCCTGCCGACCTCGCTCTCCCTCCTCAACGCGACCTTCACCGGCAAGGCGCGCGGCCAGGCCTTCGCCATCTGGGGCTCGACCATCGGCGCCGCCGCCGCGCTCGGCCCGCTGCTCGGCGGCTGGCTCGCCGAACACGTCTCGTGGCGCTGGGCGTTCGGCATCAACGTGCCGCTGTCCGTTCTCGTCGCCGCCGGCGTGCTGCTCTACATGGCTCCCTCGCCGCGCACCAAGGGGCGGGTGGACGTGCCCGGTTCGGTGCTGTCCATGCTGGGGCTCGGGCTGCTCGCCTTCGGTCTCGTCGAAGGGCGTACCTACGGGTGGATCGTCAGCGTCGAGCCGCTGGAGCTTCCCGGATTCAGCTGGGGGAGTGGGCCCTCGCCCGTTCTCGTCGCCCTCGTGCTCTCCGCCGTCACGCTGTTCGCGTTCGTCCGGCGGCAGATCGCGCTCAGCCGAAGCGGTGACTCCACGCGCGTCCTGATGGACGTACGGCTGTTCTCGATCGCCTCCTTCCGCAACGGCAACATCGCGACCCTGATCATCGGCCTCGGCGAGTTCGGCATCGTCGCGGTGCTTCCGCTGTGGCTCCAGTTCACCCTCGGCTACAGCGCCCTGGAGGCGGGGCTCGCGCTCGTGCCCATCGCCATCGGCAGCTTCGTCGCCACGGGGGCAAGCTTTCCGCTGGCCGCCAGGGTTCCGGCGCTCGGGCAGGTGCGCATCGGGCTTGTGCTTGAGGCCGTCGGTCTCGCGGGGGTCGGGGTCATCGCCGCCCCGGACAGTTCCTGGTGGGCCGTGGCGCTGATGCTCTTCGTGTACGGGATCGGCGTCGGGTTCGCCACCGCCCAGGTGACCAACGTCGTACTCGCCGAGGTGCCGCACGAGAGCGCGGGGCAGGGCTCCGGCATCCAGAGCGCCTTCCGCCAGCTCGGTTCCGCGCTCGGGATCGCCGCTCTGACCACCGTCTACTTCACGACTCTCAGCACGAATCTGCGCGACCGGCTGAGCGATGCCGGTATCCCGTCCGGGCAGGCCGATCAGCTCACCAGTGCCGTCACCGACAGCGCGGGTGCTGCCATCAGGCCCCTCGCGGACCGGCCCGAGACCGCGTCCGTCGCCGACGCGGCGCGCTCGGCGATGACCGACGGGGTCGCCCTCGGCGGCTATGTCGCCGCGGGCTTCGTCGTACTCGGGCTCATCGCCACCTTCCTCGTACCGTCCGCCGCCCGGACAGGAACAGGAGCAGGAGCAGGAACAGGAGCAGGAGCAGGAACCGGAGAGGGAGCCGTGGAGGGTCAGGGGGACGCGGTACCGGCGTCCCAGGTGTAGGCGTGCAGGCGCAGGGCGAGCTGGATCTCCAGGGAACGCTCCGGGGACTGCCAGTCGGCGCCGAGCAAGTGGCCGATCCTGTCCAGGCGTTGGACCACGGTGTTCACATGGACGTGGAGGGATTCCTTCGCCCTGGACTGGCTCATCCCGCAGGCGAAGTAGGCCCGCAGGGTGTGGATGAGTTCGGTGCCGCGCTTGGTGTCGTAGTCCAGGACCGGGCCCAGCGTGCGGCGTACGTAGGAGTCGAGATTCGTGTCGTCGCCGAGCAGTACGCCGAGGAAGCCGAGGTCGGGCAGGTCCGCGCCCTGGCCCGTGTGGCCGAGCGCGCGCAGGGCGGAGAGGCAGCGGAGTGCCTCGGCGTGGGCCTGGGAGAGGGCTTCGGGCCCGGTGGCGGGGCCCGCGGCGCCGACCGTGACCGGGGCTCCCGCGGCCTGGGTGAGTTCGGCGGCGAGCGCGCGGGCCCGGGCGCCGGTGTCGGCGGCCGGGATCACCAGGACCACGTGGTCGTGGTGCAGGCCGGACAGACCGTGGTGGGCGCGGGCGGCTCGGGCCGCGGAGGAGAGCAGGAGCTGGCGGGACGCCGTCTCGCTGTGCGTGACGAACACCGCGTGAGGGAGCGCCAGATCGACGGCAAGGCGGCGGGCCCGCGCGGTCAGGCGGCCCGGGGTGCCGGAGAGGGAGAGCAGATCGCCGAGGAGTTCGCCCCGTACGCGGTCCTCCGCCTCGGCTGCCGAACGGCGAAGGAGCAGGAGCAGGGCCGTGACGACTCCGGCGCGCTCGAAGAGGCGGCGGTCGGCCTCGCCGAGGTCGGCCCGGTCGGTGAGGGCGATGCTGCCGAGGAGCTCCGGGCCCGCGAGGACCGCGCACACCCAGGTGCCGTCGAGGGGTACGGCACGCCCGCTGGCGCGCGAGGCGGCTACGGCCTTGGCCGGGGGCGTACGGGGGGCGGCGTCGACGCGGGCGAGGGGTGGTTCGGCGTCGACGCGGGCCCGCCCCGTGCCGTCTGCGTCGACGCGGGCCTGCCCTCTGCTGTCCGCGTCGACACGGGCCCGCCCTCTGCTGTCCGCGTCGACGTGCGCCTGCCCCGTGCTGTCCGCGTTGACGTAGGCCTGCCCTCTGCCGTCCGCGTCCACGCGTGCCTGCGCCGTGCCGTCCGCGTCGACATGGGGCAGGCCCATGCCGTCCGCGTCCACGCGTGCCTGCCCCGTGCCGTCCGCGTCCACGCGTGCCTGCCCCGTGCCGTCCGCGTCCACGCGGGCCAGTTCCGTGCCGTCCGCGTCGTGGATGAGGGTGCCGCCGTGCAGGAGCGCGCCGATCGCGGTGGCGACCTCGGTGAAGTCCCCGCCGCGCAGGACGAGATCGGTCAGGCGGTCGTGCGCGTCCTCGGCCCGGAGCATGGCCTCGCTGTGCGCGCGGATGGTCTGCGACGCCTCGTTCAGGTCGACGAGCGCGGCCCTCGTCTCCTCCATACGGCGCGCGCTGTCGATGGCGATCGCCGCGTGGTCGGCGAGCGAGGAGAGCAGCGCGCCCTCGTCCGGGGTGAAGGCACGGGCGGTGCGGTCGGCGGCGTAGAGCACGCCGATGACGTGGGTGCCCTGCCGCAGCGGTACGCCGAGGATGGCGTGCAGGCCTTCTTCGAGTACGGCGCTGTCGATGGGGGTGGTGTGCTGGAAACGGGGATCGACCTCGTAGTCCCCGGTGGCGTACGGACGGGCGGTCTGGGCCACGAGGCCGCCGAGCCCCTCGCCCATGCCCAGACGCAGATTCTGGAACGCGGCGGAGACCGAGCCGTCCGTCACGCGCATGTAAGTGTCGCCCGCTGCCGGGTCGTTGAGGGAGAGGTACGCGACGTCCGTACGAAGCAGCAGCTTGGCCCGGTGCACGATGGCGCGCAGTACCGCGTCCAGGTCGCGCAGCGCCGCGAGGTCGCCCGCCGTGTCGAACAGGGCGGTGAGCTCGGCCTCCCTGCGCTGGTGCTGGTTCAGGGTGCGGCGCACGCGCAGGGCGGTCTGCGTGGCCTCGTCGATCGCCGTGAGCTCGGCGCCGCTCGCCCCGGCCGCGCGGGCCGCCGCGGCAGGACGGGCGAACTGATCGGCGGGCGCGTCGTCGGCGAGCAGGCCGAGCAGCTCGCGCAGGGCGGTAGCGGTGCACGCCTGCTCCCGGTGGACGGCGTCTGAGGAGCTGGACATACGACGTGTCGCCTCCGGGAGCGGGGTGCGCGTGCTGAGGGCGCGCTTCAGGTGCTGAGGACGCGCATCAGGAGCTGAGGGCGCGCCTCAGGTGGAGATTGTCGCCGAGGCGGTGGTGTTGGAGGAATCCTCGGGAGCGGAATGCCGCTCCTGCGCGAGCGAGCGGCCCCGGGTCTCCTTCGCCACGAGCACGGTGAGCGTCGTGATCACCACCGTCACGCAGACGTACAGAGCCACCGGCGTCGCGGACCCGAAGTCCTTGAGCAGCTCGACCGCGATGATCGGCGCGAGCGCGCCGCCGATGATGGACGCGAGCTGCGAGCCCATCGAGGCCCCGGAGTAGCGGACCTTCGTGTCGAACATCTCGGAGATGAAGGCGGCCTGCGGCCCGTACATCGCGCCGTGGAAGAGCAGCCCGACCGTGACCGCGAGGGTGATCACGGTGAAGGACTCGCTGTCGACGAGCGCGAAGAACGCGAACGCCCACACCGCCATGCCGACCGACCCGATCAGGGTGACCGGCCTGCGGCCGATGCGGTCCGAGAGGGCGCCCCACAGCGGGATCGTCACGAAGTGCACGGCGGAGCCGATCAGCACGGCGTTCAGGGCGGTGCTCTTGGGCAGTTCCAGGTGCACGGTGACGTAGACGAGGACGAAGGCCGTGAGGATGTAGTACGAGACGTTCTCGCCGAGCCGGGTGCCGATGGCGGTCAGGACGCCGCGCCAGTTGTGCCGGAAGACCTCGACGACCGGCGCGTCCTGCTTGGTGGCCTGCCCCGAGTCCTCGGCGGCCGCCGCCTTCGCCTGCGCCTCCAGGAAGAGCGGCGACTCCGAGACCGAGACCCGTATCCACAGGCCGATGATCACGAGCACCCCGGAGAGCAGGAACGGGATGCGCCAGCCCCAGGCGAGGAACGCCTCGTCGGACTGGACGGCGGCCAGGAGCGCGAGGACGCCGGTGGCGAGGAGGTTGCCGCCGGGGGCGCCCGCCTGCGGCCAGGAGGCCCAGAAGCCGCGGTTCTTGTCGTCACCGTGCTCGGAGACGATCAGGACGGCGCCGCCCCACTCCCCGCCGAGCGCGAAGCCCTGGATCAGGCGCAACACCGTGAGGAGGATCGGGGCGCCGACGCCGAGCGTTGCGTGGGTGGGCAGCAGGCCCATCGCGAAAGTGGCGCCGCCCATCATCATCAGGCTCAGCACGAGCAGCTTCTTGCGGCCGATCTTGTCTCCGTAGTGGCCGAAGACGACGCCGCCGATGGGCCGGGCGGCGAACCCGACGGCGTAGGTGAGGAAGGAGAGGAGGGTGCCGACGAGGGGGTCGCTGTCGGGGAAGAAGAGGGTGTTGAAGACGAGCGCGGCGGCGGACCCGTAGAGGAAGAAGTCGTACCACTCGATGGTGGTGCCGATGAGGCTGGCGCTGATGATGCGGGCGATACCTGGCTTGCCCGGGGTCTTGCCCGGGGCGCGCGGCGTTGCGGCTGCCATGGCGTGATCCGTTTCTCGATGGGGACGTGTTCGAGGTGGGGGCGTGCAGTGCGAGGGGAGTCGGGGAGCTGGGGGAGTCGGGGGAGCTGGGAGGGGCTGGGCGCGGGGCTGGGGGTCAGCCGGCGGTCCAGCCGCCGTCCAGGGGCAGCGACGCGCCGGTCACGAAGCCGCTGTGCGGGCCGCAGAGCCAGAGCGCGGCGGCGGCGATCTCCTCGGGCTCGATCAGGCGCTTGGCTGCGGAACGACGCAGGAGTACGTCGGTGAGTACCTGCTCGGGGGCGATTCCGTGGGCGGCGGCCTGGGCGCTGATCTGGTCCTCGACGAGGGGCGTACGGGTGTAGCCGGGGCAGAGGCAGTTGCTGGTGACGCCGTGCGTCGCGCCTTCCAGGGCGGTGACCTTGCTCAGGCCCTCCAGGGCGTGCTTGGCGGCGACGTAGGCGGACTTGAAGGGGCTGGCGCGCAGGCCGTGCACGCTGGAGATGTTCACGACGCGGCCCCAGCCCTGGGCGTACATGTGGGGCAGCGTGCGGCGCAGCAGGAGGAACGGCGCGGTGACCATCACCTTCTGGATCAGCTCGAACCGCTCCGGGGGGAACTCCTCGATGGCGGCGACGTGTTGGAGCCCCGCGCTGTTGACGAGGACGTCGACGCGGGTGGGCAGGGTGTGCACCGCCGCCGGATCGGCCAGATCGACGGCGTGGGCCTCGCCGTCGATCTCGCCCGCGACGTCCTTGGCCGCGTCGGCGTGCTGATCCACGACGTGGACGAAGGCACCGGCGTCGGCCAGAGCCACGGCGCAGGCCCGGCCGATGCCGCTCGCGCCGCCCGTGACCAGGGCGGTGCGTCCGGAGAGGTCGGTTCCGGCGGTTCCTACGGGTCCTCCGGGTCCTACGGGCCCTGCAAGTCCGGCGGGTCCTACGTGTCCTACGGGTCCTACATGTCCTCCGGGTCCTGCATGTCCTACGGAACCTGCGGGGGCGTCACCGCGTGGAGTGGGGCTCGTCATGGCCGGAAACGTAAGGGCGCGCGGGGCGGGGATCCCATGTGCAGGACCCACATAACGGGGGAGCGGAGTATGTGGGCGGGTGCGGCGATCCGGGGGTGATCCGGAGTGAGCCGGGTGCGGCGATCCGGGGTGATCCGGAGTGAGCCGGGTGCGGTGGTCTGGGGTGATCCGGAGTGAGCCAGGTGCGGCGATCCGGGGGTGATCCGGAGTGAGCCGGATGCGGCGATCCGGGATGATCCGGAGTGAGCCAGGTGCGGCCCTGGTGACTCAGGTCACGCTCGACGGCTCAAGGCGTGTGCTACCTTGCCAACAGCACGTGTGTACGCCGCCTTCTGTGGCGCCGGTGCAGATCCTCTCTTCTCCGCCTCTTCGAGGCTCCCGCAGTCCCAAAGCTTCCGTATTTCTCGAAGCTCTTGCTGCAGTTCGTTTCTCCGCCCGTCGTACGGGACGTGAACACACCGTTCCGCCGGGCCCCTCATTCGCATGTGCGCGAAAGGACCCCATCATGAGTACCGCAACCCTCCCCCAGAACAAGACCACCCCCACGACCACCCGCACCACAACCACCTCCGCCACAACTACCCGCACCACAGCCACCTCCACCACAACTACCCCCACCGCGACCCCCGTCGTAGCCGTCTCCGGCATCCTCGACGTGAGTCACAACGCCAACGGCCATCTCCGTGCCGGTGATTGCCTCCCCGCCCCGAACGACGTGACCGTCCCCTCCGCGCTCATCCGCCGACTCGGCCTGCGCGCGGGCGACCTGGTCGAGGGAGCCTGCGGCAAGGCCCGCACTCTCACCGACGTCGACCGGGTCAACGGACACTCCGCCGAAGCCCTGAGCAGGCGCGCGCGGTTCGGTGACCTCACCCCGCTGCACCCGCGCGAGCGGCTCAGGCTCGAAACGCCGGGCGTCGGCGGTGGCAGTGTGGCGACCAGGCTCATCGATCTCGTCGCCCCTGTCGGCAAGGGCCAGCGCGGCCTCATCGTCGCGCCGCCGCGCACCGGCAAGACCGTACTGCTCCAGCAGATCGCCGCCGCCGTCAGCGCGAACCACCCCGAGGCGCACCTCATGGTGGTGCTGCTCGACGAACGGCCCGAAGAAGTCACGGACATGAAGCGTTCCGTACGCGGCGAAGTGCTCGCCTCGACCTTCGACCGGCCCGCCAAGCAGCACATCGCCCTGGCCGAACTCGCCGTCGAGCGCGCCAAGCGGCTCACCGAGGAGGGCAGGGACGTCGTCATGCTCTTCGACTCCCTCACCCGGCTCTGCCGCGCGTACAACAACGCGGCGTCCAGCGGTGGCCGCACCCTCTCGGGCGGTGTCGACGCCGCCGCCATCCAGGGCCCCAAGCGCCTCTTCGGTGCCGCGCGGCTCGCGGAGGAGGGCGGGTCCCTGACCATGCTCGCCACCGTGCTCGTGGAGACCGGATCGCGCGCCGACGACTACTACTTCGAAGAGCTCAAGGGCACCGGCAACATGGAGCTCCGCCTCGACCGCGGCATGGCCGAGCGCCGCGTCTTCCCCGCCGTCGACGTCACCCCTTCCGGTACGCGCCGCGATGAACTCCTGGTGCCCGCCGATGAGTTGACCGCCGTACGCGGACTGCGGCGCGCCCTGCACGGCAGGGACCCGCAGAGCAACCTGGAGGCGATCCTCGACCGCCTCCGCAAGACCTCGGACAACGCCGCCTTCCTGCGGCAGGTGCAGCAGACCGTGCCCGGCGCCGGTTCCTCCAAGGTCAACGGCGGCTGAGGATGCCTTCATGGGCGCGTGACGTGCGCTTAAGGGCGCGTGACGTGCACCCGGTACCGGCCCTCCGCGTCGATGTCCGACACCGTGATGCGTACGCCCGTCTTCTTGTCCGTGAAGGTCTGTCCGGGCTCGTAGGTCGCGTCGGAGAGTTCCGCGTGGACGTTCGGCTGGCGCGTGCAGCCGCCGCTGTCCTTCGTGGAGTCGGAGACGCTGATCGGGCCCCGGCCCGTGTCGACCTCCGCGTCCACCCGGTAGATCAGGACGCCGGGCTTGCAGATCGCGTCGTCGTTACCGCCACGGGTGCGCACCTCGACGGCGTACCCCTTGGTCGTGCTCAGCGGCACGAAGGCGAGCTTGGTGCCGCCGTTCGTCGCCAGCGGGCTCAGCGTGTGCTCGGTGGTGCCCGCGTTCGACGCGCAGCTGATCTGATCGTCGTCGAGCCAGCCGAGCTTCCACTTGTGCCAGGCGAGCAGGTCGTTGTTGGCGCCCCAGTCCTCGCTCATGATGTCCCAGTGGCCGACCGCGCCGCCGCCGTCCTGCGTGTAGAGGTCGGGCAGGCCGAAGACGTGGCCGTTCTCGTGCGGGAGCACGCGGTAGCCCGTCTCGCCGTAGTTTCCCGAGCCGTCGTCCTGGCGGCTGTAGACGAAGGACGCGTTGGAGACCGGGACGCCGTCCGCGACGGGCGCCTCGGTGTTGCCCGCGAAGGTCACCGACAGGACCGTGTCGAGCGCGGAAGGGCCCGCGTTCGGCGTGATGAGGATGTTCACCAGGTCGTACTCCCGGAAGTCCACGTCCGGGTCCGCCGCCGCCACTATGTCCCGGACCAGCTCGCGGTAGCCCGGGTCGAAGGGGGCGCCGCGCTCTATCCCGTACTCCTTGAAGCTCTTGGGCATCCGCAGCCAGTCGGAGACCGGCGACTCGGGGCGGTAGTCGAGACGTCCGTAGGAGCTGGTGCGGAACCAGTCCGACGTCTGCGGGAAGAACTCCGCGAGGCGGTCGAGCGCGCTGCCCTCACCGGGGGCGTCGGAGAAGTCGACCATGAGGTTCAGGGCCCGGACGGTGCCCGTGGAGCGGGAGTAGCCGGAAGACGTGGGGACGCCCTCCGACATCTGGACGCCCATCGTGCCGCTGATCATGCACGGGCTGAGTGTCGTCGCGCGGGCCAGGGACACGGGGCCCGCCGCTGTGGGGGACTCCTCCATCAGACGGCCGGTGCTCGCCGATGTGGTGACCGTGAGGGCAAGGACGGCGCAGGTGGCCAGTGCCGCGCCACGTCGGGCTCCGCGTATCTGCCTCCAGGTCGGCTGCTGCATCCATGGGCCTTCCCCTCGCGGCAGCCGCCGGTCCTGGCTGCGTCCTTTCGATCACCCTGTGCCGGTGGGTGCGCGGGCGCTCGCTGGGTGCGACCGATCGTGGGTTTTTCGCGCGCGGAGGGTGTGACGCGGGTCACGGGAAGAAAGTCGGGCGGCGGGAAATATCCGGGGAGTCTTTCCCCGTTTAGACCTGAGTCCGAGCGAAACGGGGAGTGATTCCCCGCATCGCGCAGCAGAGGCTCCGGCGCCGCAGACCGTGCACCGTCCGGAGGCTCGATCACAGACTTCGGTCACTGACTTCGGTCAGAGACTGACTCGGTCACCGACTGACTCGGTCACCGACTGACTCGGTCACCGACTGACTCGGTCAGAAACTGACTTCGGTCAGAGACCGACTTCGATCACAGCTTCGATCACAGACTTGAGGAGAGCCGCCGTGGGTACCGCAACCGCTGAGCAGCGCCGCACGCCCCGCCCGCGGGCCGACGCCCTGCGTAACCGGGAGCGGATCGTCGCCGCCGCACGCGAGATGTTCGTCGAGTTCGGCTCCGATGTGCCGCTCGACGAGGTCGCGCGCCGGGCGGGCGTCGGGAACGCCACGGTCTACCGGCACTTCTCCGACCGTTCCGAACTGGTCCACCAGGTCGTCCTGCTGGTCACCGACCGCGTCTCGGCACACGCCGAGGAGGCGATCGCGGCGGCCGACGCCGACGCGAGCGTCGCGTTCGACGCCCTGCGCCGGTTCGTACATGCTTCCGCCGACGAGCGCATCGGTGCCCTGTGCCCGGTCCTCCAGGCGGCCTTCGACCCTGATCACCCGGATCTGGTCGACGCCCGTGAGCGGCTCGAAGCCGTGATCGGCGGGCTCATGCACAGGGCGCGCGCGGCCGGGCAGCTGCGCACCGACATCGCCGTCGGGGACCTGATGGTCGCCCTCTCACAGCTCACCAGGCCGCTGCCCGGCACTGCGTGCCCGAACATGGACCGTTTCGTCCACCGGCATCTACAGCTGTTCCTCGACGGCCTGATGGCGCCGGCCCGCTCCGAGCTGCCCGGTGAGGCGGCGACCTTGGAGGGCCTTCGCGAGTGCTGAGTCCGGCCTGACCGGCCTGACCTGGCCTCGCTCCTCTTCTCGCTCGACTGACCACGCTCCTCCTCTCTCGGCTCCTCTTCTCTCTCGACTTCTTTTCTCTCTCTCGACTTCGCAGTACGTGGCCGCCCGGCGCGGCATGCGTCGCTTTTCCGTCACTTGTTCACCACTCGTACCGCTAGGTGGCTACTCCCATGTCAGAAACAGATCCCAGGCGCTGGAAAGCGCTGATCTTCATCGCGCTCGCGCAGCTGATGGTCGTGCTCGACGCGACCATCGTGAACATCGCGCTGCCCTCCGCCCAGCAAGACCTGGGCATCTCGGACGGCAACCGTCAGTGGGTCATCACGGCCTACGCCCTGGCCTTCGGTGGTCTGCTGCTCTTCGGTGGTCGCATATCCGACCTCTGGGGCCGCAAGCGCACCTTCGTGACCGGCCTGATCGGTTTCGCCGCTGCCTCCGCGCTCGGCGGCGCCGCGACCGGCGAGGCCATGATGCTGGGCGCCCGCGCCCTGCAGGGTGTGTTCGGCGCGCTGCTCGCGCCCGCCGCCCTCTCGCTGCTCGCCGTGATGTTCACCGATGCCAAGGAGCGCGCCAAGGCGTTCGGCATCTACGGTGCGATCGCCGGTGGCGGTGGCGCCGTCGGCCTCATCCTCGGCGGCTTCCTCACCGAGTACCTGAACTGGCGCTGGACGTTCTTCGTGAACATCCCCTTCGCCGCCGTCGCCGCACTGGGCGCGTACTTCGTCATCCGTGAGCCGGCCGGTGGCCGCAACCGCTCGCCGCTCGACATCCCGGGCGTGGTCCTGTCCACCCTCGGTCTTGTCGCCCTGGTCTACGGCTTCACGCGGGCCGAGTCCGAGGGCTGGTCGGACTCCATGACCATCGGCATGTTCGTCGCCTCGGCCGTCCTGCTCGCCGCGTTCGTCCTCACGGAGTCCAAGGTCAAGTCGCCGCTGCTTCCGCTGCGCGTCCTGACCGAGCGCAACCGTGGCGGCGTCTACATGTCGCTCGGCCTCGCGATCATCGCGATGTTCGGTCTGTTCCTGTTCCTCACGTACTACCTGCAGATCGTCCAGGGCTTCTCGCCGGTCAAGACCGGCTTCGCGTTCCTGCCGATGATCGTCGGCATGATCACGGGCTCCACGCAGATCGGCGCCCGTCTGATGACCCGCGTCCCGCCGCGGCTGCTCATGGGCCCCGGCTTCCTGCTCGCCGCCGGCGGCATGCTGTTCCTGACGCAGCTTGAGGTCAACACCTCGTACGCCGGGGTGATCCTGCCCGGGCAGTTGCTGCTCGGCCTCGGCATGGGTACGGCGTTCATGCCCGCCATGTCGCTCGCCACGCACGGTGTCGAGGCGCGTGACTCCGGTGTCGCCTCCGCGATGGTCAACACCTCGCAGCAGGTCGGCGGCGCCATCGGCACGGCTCTCCTGAACACCATCGCCGCCTCCGCCACCACCGCGTACATCACTTCGCACGCGGCGGGCGCGACGACTCCGGCGGCGCAGAAGCTGCTCCAGGCAGAGGCCATGGTCGAGGGCTACACCAGCGCGATCTGGTGGGCCGTCGGCATCCTGGTGGCCGCTTCCGCGATCGCCTTCACGCTCATCAACACCGGTGCCCAGGGCGGCGCTCCCGCCGCCTCGGGTGACACCGACGGTGTGGTGGAGGACGAGGTGCGGATCCCGGTGGTCGCGCACTGACCCCCGCTTTCTGACAGGGAGGCTCAGCGGAGCCAGGGCAGGTCCGCCCCCGCCCCCTTGGGCTGAAGTCCCTCGGCGACGATCATCATGATCTCGCCGAGGGACTTCTGCTGTTCCGGGGTGAGCCGGTCGAAGAGCGCCTGGCGTACGGCGGTGACATGGCCCGGCGCGGTCCGGCGCAGGACGTCGTAACCGTCCTCGGTGAGGATCGCGAACTGGCCGCGCTTGTCGGAGGGGCAGTCCTCGCGGCGCACCCAGCCGTTCTTCTCGAGGCGCGCGACGGCGTGCGAGAGGCGGGACCGGGTGATCTTGGAGTTCCTGGCGAGTTCCGTCATACGCAGCCGTCGACGCGGGGCGACGGAGAGCTGGACGATAAGTCCGTAGTAGATGTGCGGCATGCCCGCGTCGCGTTGCAACTGGCGATCGAGGTGATCCTCCAGGAGCGTGGTGGCCTGCAAGTACGCGAGCCAGGTGCGCTGTTCCTCGTCGTTGAGCCAGCGCGGTTCCCCCTCGGGGACGTCGGGGACGTCGGGGGAAGAAGTGGGTGCCGTGTCCATGTACTCCACTGTACGCAACCCTTTCTTGAAAGTTAAACAATGTGGGAGTAGGGTCGTCGTCGAATGAAAGCTTGAGAGTTAAAGTAAATCGTTCCTCGCGCATCCCGCGCACGTGACGCGCACGTCACGCGCATGTCAGCACGCCCTGCGCATGTCGGCGCACGTCCTACGCACGTTCTTTGCACGCTCTCGGTTCTCGGAGGAGCCGCCATGACCGCAACCCAGGAGCGCATGCCCGCCCTGTACCTCAGCCACGGCGCACCGCCGCTCGCCGACGACGCGCTCTGGCCGGACCAGCTCCGCGCCTGGTCCGCGGAGCTGCCGCGCCCCAAGGCCATCCTCATGGTCTCCGCCCACTGGGAGGAGGCCCCGCTCGCGCTCGGCACGACGGAGACAGCGCCACTGGTCTACGACTTCTGGGGCTTCCCCGAGCACTACTACCAGGTGACCTACGCCGCTCCCGGCGCCCCTCAACTGGCTGATTCCGTACGCAAACTGCTGCGCGGGGCCGGTACGCCGGTGCAGGACATCCCGGACCGCGGGCTCGACCACGGAGCGTACGTCCCGCTCGTCGAGATGTATCCAGGCGCGGACGTCCCCGTTCTCCAGATCTCCCTGCCGACCCTCGACCCGCGGCGCCTGATGGACATCGGCCGCAAGCTGGCGCCGCTGCGGGACGAGGGCGTGCTGATCGTCGGCAGCGGCTTCTTCACGCACAATCTGGCGGCGCTGAGGCAGGGCGGTACGCCGTCGTGGTCGGTGGAGTTCGACGCGTGGGGGCACGAGGCGCTCGACGCGGGCGATGTGGACGGGCTCCTCGACTTCCGGCACAAGTCTCCGGCGGGCGAGCTCGCGCATCCGCGTACGGAGCACTTCGCGCCCCTGTTCGTGACGCTGGGGGCCGCCGAGGCCGCGGGGGATCTGGGCGGGCAGCGGCAGCGGAGTGTGATCGACGGGTTCTGGATGGGTCTCGCCAAGAGGTCGGTGCAGTTCGGCTGATCCTGTGCGCCGGGTGCGTACGTGCGTGCTGGGTGCGGGTGGTGGCGGGCGGCGCGCCAGTTGTCGCCGGTGATTGACTCGACCGCGCTCGGGTACTCCTCCAGCCTCGGCGCGTACAGCTCAAGCCAGCGGTGGATCCCGCCGGTCAGGCCGCGCGCGAGCGGGGCGTAACGGCCTTGCGGACCAGGTCAGGACCTAGGACGGCGCCTGCGGGGCCTAGGTCCCGCTTGGTGTCTGAGGGCCGAGGGGACGCTCGTACCAGGCGACGTCCCAGTAGCGGCCGAACTTCCGGCCGACCTCGCGGTACGTGCCGACGTGCCGGAAGCCGAAGCGTTCGTGGAGGCGGCCCGACGCGTCGTTCGGCTGGGCGATCCCGGCGTAGGCGCGGTGCAGGTCCTCACCCTCCAGGGCCTCGAAGAGCGTCTTGTAGAGCAAGGTGCCGATGCCACGGCCCGCGGCATCCGGTGCGCAGTAGACGCTGACTTCCACAGAGGTGGCGTACGCGGGCTTCGTTCGGAAAGGACTACTGGTGGCGTATCCGAGGATCGATCCGGGACTCAGGTCGGGGCTCGGCCCGGAACTCGGGCCGGAATCCCGCTCCTGGGCAACCAATAGGCGGTGGGGGCCGTCTTCAGGATGGGAGAGCAGCCAAGGGCGGCGCTCTTCTGGCAAGAAGGCGGCTGTGTCGAACGTGATCGCCGTCTCACGTACATAGTGGTTGTAGATATCGGTCAGAGCCCCGAGATCGGCCTCCGTGCCCGGCCTGACCTGCACCTCTGTACGTTCCGACGGCATCTGACCTCCCTCTGTGGCGGCACAGGGTACTGCAACGTCAGGAAAATAGGTGCGCGGCTTGGGAATTCTGTCCGGATTCCAGTCGTTGTTTCCATCGGAAGCAGGGCACCCGCGAGGGTGTGGTTTCCACCACAGAGGCCCGTGAAAAGGGCCGACCAGGACCTCCACACGCAAGGGAGCACGCATGGCAACCCGTGCCGTCGCCCGTCGTAAGTCCGCCTCCACCGGCGAGACCGACGCGGCACGCAGTGTTCGCGCCGTAGGCGGGGAGATCGCCGACCGCGACCTGGTCGGCATGTACCTCGACGAAATCGCGCGTACGCCGCTCCTCGACGCCGCCAAGGAAGTCGAGCTGTCCCAGATCATCGAGGCCGGTGTGTACGCCCGGAAGATAATCGACGGCGACATCGAGGACTCCGTCCCCGGCGCTTCCGCGTCCCGCGAGGAGCTGGAGGCGCTGGTCGCCGACGGTGAGCGGGCGAAGGACGTCTTCATCCGGTCGAACCTCCGGCTCGTCGTCGCTGTGGCCCGCCGCTACCCGAGGAGCGGTCTGCCCCTCCTCGACCTGATCCAGGAGGGGAACGCGGGCCTGGTGCGCGCGGTCGAGAAGTTCGACTACGCCAAGGGTTTCAAGTTCTCCACGTACGCCACGTGGTGGATCCGCCAGGCCATCACGCGCTCCATAGCCGACCAGTCGCGCACCATCCGTCTCCCCGTCCACCTGGTGGAGGAGCTGGGCCGGATCCGCCGGGTCATGCGCGAGTTCAACCGCAAGAACGGGCGCGACCCGGAGCCGGAAGAGGTCGCCGCGGAGCTCGACACCACGCCGGCGCGTGTGACGGACGTCCTGGACTGGGCGCGTGACCCGGTCTCGCTGAACATGGGCGTGGACGACAGCGGGGACACGCAATTCGGTGACCTGCTCGAGGACACCTCCGCGGTCTCGCCCGAGCAGTCCGTCCTGACCCTGCTGCGCAGCGAGGAACTGGACGACCTGATCGGCCGCCTCGACCAGCGCACGGCCTCCATCATCAAGATGCGGTACGGCATCGAGGACGGCCGCGAGCGGACCCTCACGGAGGTCGGCAAGCAGCATGGGCTGACGCGGGAGCGGATCCGTCAGATAGAGAAGCACGCGTTGCTCGAGCTGAAGAAGATGGCTCGGGACACGGGGTTCGACGCGGCGGCATAGGCCTGAGCGGCCGCCGAAACCGCCCTCTGGCTGAGCCCCGGTGCCATCCCCCCCGGCACCGGGGCTCATTTCTTTGGCCTTGTGGCCGCGTACGGGTGAGGCTTACGGCGCTTCGCGCGGAGGTCTCCCACCCGCCCACTCGTTGACCCGGGGTAATCGGGCGGGTGGGCGGAAAGAATCCGCGCGAAGCGCGGGCCAGGATCCCCGCCCACGGCCTCCGGCCTATGGACTTTCCGCGGACGACGCCCGCGTCAAGCGGGAGCCCAGGTCATGGAGGGCCGCCACAAGCTCGGGCGGCTCGTGGGCCACGAAATCGCAGCCGGTCATGGCCAGGCGGACGGCCATCCAGTCGACGGAGTCCGTCACCGTCGCGCGGAGGCGACACGTGGAGTCCGTCAGGGCCTCCGGCCTGCCGAGCGCCGCCGGGAACTTGGCCGCGATGGCCTCCGCCGGGGCAGCGAACGTCACGTCGATCGCGTACGAGGGCTGCCCCCGCCACATGGACCGGCGGATGTACTCCGCGGCATCCCCCGTGGGCAGCTCGCGCGGCACGAAGCGGGCGCCGGTGGCGAAGGGGGACGACACCCGGTCCACCCGGAACGTGCGCCAGTCGTCGCGGTCGATGTCGTACGCGACCAGATACCAGCGCCGCCCCGTCGACACCAGCCGGTGCGGCTCCGTCAGACGCCGGGACTCCGTACCGTCGCCGGAGCGGTACGCGAAGCGCAGACGTTCCTGACCCGCCGCCGCGGACGCCATGACCGTGAGTGTCTCGGGCGCGATACTGGCGCCGTCACCGCTGGTCAGCGGCGTCGTGGCGATCTGGAGCGCCTGGACGCGATGACGTAGCCGCGAGGGGAGCACCTGCTCCAGCTTCGCCAGGGCCCGGACCGACGCCTCCTCCACCCCCTCCACCGCGTGCCCCGCCCCCGCCCGCAGACCCACGGCGATCGCCACCGCCTCCTCGTCGTCCAGGACGAGCGGCGGCATCGCCTTCCCCGCGACCAGGCGATACCCACCCGTCGCCCCCTGACTCGCCTGCACCGGATAGCCGAGGTCCCGCAGCCGGTCGATGTCGCGCCGCACGGTACGGCGGCTGACGCCGAGCCGGTCGGACAACTCCCCGCCCGGCCACTCGCGCGGGGTCTGGAGGAGGGAGAGGAGCTGCAACAGCCGCGCAGGGGTGTCCGTACCGCCGCCGGACCTCTCCGAAGACCTCTCCGAAGACCTTTCGGAAGACCTTTCGGAAGACCTTTCCGAAGCCGTGTCCGAAGCCGTGCCCGAGGTCGTGTCCGAAGCCGTGCCCGAGGTCGTGTCCGAAGCCGTGCCCGAGGTCGTGCCCGAAGTCGAAGTCATGTCGTTCAGGATGCCGCGCATCTAGGACACAAGCTGGCCTATATGACTTCTAGTCTCCTCCCATGACTTACAGCAGCCCTGCCACAGCACCGACCGGAACGGCGGCGGACGCCGTCACCGACCGGCGCCGCTGGTTCGCCCTCGCCATCGTGATGACCGCGGCGTTCATGGACCTCGTCGACGTCACCATCGTCAACATCGCGATCCCGTCCATCCAGCAGGACGCCGGCGCCTCGTACAGCCAGATCCAGTGGATCACCGCGGGGTACGCACTCGCGTTCGCGGCCGGACTGATCACCGGCGGGCGGCTCGGCGACATCCACGGGCGCAAGCGGATGTTCCTCATAGGCATCGGCGGTTTCACGCTCGCCTCCGCGCTCTGCGGGTTCGCCGCCAACCCGGAGATGCTTGTCGCGTCGCGGATCCTGCAGGGCGGCATGGCCGCGATGATGGTGCCGCAGGTCCTGTCGATCGTGCACGCCACCTTCCCCGCGCACGAGCGGGGCAAGGTCTTCGGGCTCTTCGGGATGATCGTGGGGCTCGGCGCGGTCTCGGGACCGCTGCTCGGCGCGCTGCTCACCCAGGGGAACATCTTCGGCCTCGAATGGCGGCCGATCTTCCTGATCAACCTGCCCGTCGGTATCGCGGGGCTGATCCTGGGGCGCAAGTTCATCAGTGAGTCCAAGGCGCCGAAGGCCCTCAAACTCGACCTCGTCGGCGTCGTCCTCGTCACGCTCGGTCTGCTGATGGTGCTCTACCCGCTCACCCGTGGGCAGGAGTTGGACTGGCCGCTGTGGGGCTACGTCATGATGGCGGGCGGACTCGTCGTCTTCGGCGCGCTCATCGCGTACGAGAAGGCGAAGGCGGCCAAGGACGGTTCGCCGCTGGTGGAGCTGTCCCTGTTCAAGGTGAAGAGCTTCGCGGCGGGCATCGCGGTGCAGACCGTGTTCGGTGTCTCGTTGGGCATCTTCTTCCTGGTCTGGACCCTGTACATGCAGGAGGGCCTCGGCTGGAGCGCGCTGCGTGCGGGCACGACCGGGGTGCCGTTCTCGATCGCGGTCTCGGCGGCGGCCGGTATGTCCGTGCAGAAGCTCGTGCCGCGCTTCGGGCGCAAGGTGCTGCAGGGCGGCGCGCTCATCATGGCCACCGGGGTGCTGCTCTACATCTGGGAGGCCGACCGGTACGGCAAGGACATCGCGTCCTGGCAGATGGCGCTGCCGCTGGTCGTGATGGGCGCCGGCATGGGATTCATCGTCGCGCCCCTGACGGACGCCATCCTCTCCGACGTGCCGCGTGAGCACTCGGGCTCCGCGTCCGGGCTCCTGAACACCGTGCAGCAGATGGGCACGGCGCTCGGACTCGGCCTGGTCTCCGTGGTGTTCTTCGGCGCGATCGACGAGAAGGTCGCGCGGAGTGAGGTGCCCATGGAGATCGTGGGCGCGTTCCAGAACTCGCTGTGGTGGGTCGTCGGCGTGCTCGTGGTCATCTTCCTGCTGATGTTCGCCCTGCCGGGCAAGCCGCGCCAGCACGTCGAGGACGGCGGCGAGGGCGTCGACGAGGACGGCGGCGAGGACGGCGGCGAGGACGCGCACGCCGGGTCGCCGTCCGGTGAACTCCCCGAGCGGGAACCCGCGTTGACCTCCTGAGCCTGAGCCTGAGCCTGGGTCTGGGTCTGGGTCTGGGTCTGGCCTGGGCCTGAGTCGGGCTCTGGAGAGATGCGGGCGGGCCCGGCCCGGGTGGAGCCTAGAGCTCCGCCCGGGCCGCTTTCGCGTCGAGGGACTTGAGTACGGCACCGGGTTTGCCGCCCTTGGTGACGGCGGCCCCGATCTCCTTGCGGATGGTCGCCCGGACCGTCGGCCACGAGCGCAGGCCGACCGGCTGGAACTGAGCCTGCGGCATCTGGTCGATGAACTTCCACAGCGGACGCTGGGCCGCGTCCGCGCGCAGCGCCGACGACGCGGAGCTGGTCACCGGGAGCGCGGCCTGGCCGCCGCCGTACGCCTTCGCCGACTTGCGGCCGTAGAGGTAGCTGAGGAACTTGCCGCACGCGTCGCTGTGGCCGTTCTGTTTGAACGCCATGAGCCAGTCGCTCAGGCCCACCGGCGCCGCCGCCCCGCCTCGGCGGGTGGGGAACGCGGCGTGCGCGTAAGGGAACTTGACCTTGTCGGCGGCGCCCATGAGCACCGGGTGAGCGATCAGCATCCCGATGCCGCCGCGCATGAACTGCTCGTACGCGGCCGTCCTGTTGAGCCCCGCCGGGTCGGTGCCCGCGAGCCCCTTCGCCACGAGTTCGTCCCGTAGCCAGGTCAACGTCCGGACGTTGCTCGCGGTGTGGAAGTCGTAGCCGGTGGCCAGGGCCGCGTAGCCGCCTTCGTCCGCGAGCATCCAGGACAGGGTCTCGTCCTCGGCGGCCTCGGGACCCAGTTGCAGCCCGTACGGCGTCTTCACCCCGATCCCCTTCAACGCCTGTGCCGCCGACCGCAGCTCGTCCCAGGAGGTGGGGGCGCCGCTGATGCCGGCCTGCTTGAAGAGGGCCGTGTTGTAGAAGAGGCGCGGGGTGCTTGCGAGGAAGGGGATGCCGTACTGGACGTGTTTGACCGAGCCCGCCTCGGCGTACGAGCGGGTGAAGTCGGCCTCGGTGCGGATGTCGAAGAGGTCGGACGCGCCGTAGAGCTGGTCGTCCTCGGCGTAGGGGGCGAAGACGTTCGACTGGGCGATGTCGGGGGCGTTGCCGTCCTTCACCCGGCGGGCGAGGGTCCGGTCGAGCTTGTCGAAGGGGACGCGCTCCAGGGCGATCTTGACGGTGGGGTGCGCCTTCTCGAAGGCGGTGACCAGGCCGTCCCACTGGTCGCCGATGGAGGAGCCGACGCTTCTGTCGTAGCTTGCGACGAGGAGTTTGAGGGTGGTGGTGTCGCTGCCGGATGAGCAGGCGCCGAGACCGAGCCCGAGGCCGAGGGTGGAGGCGCCGGTGAGACCGGCCGAGTTGGTCAGGAACTGTCGACGACGCACCGGGTTTGCCACCTTCTTGGACGTACTTGATCTCACTGCGCTGGTGCTGCATTTGTGCTGCGTTGGTGCTGCACTGTTGTTGCATTGATGTGGTGGCAGATTCTGTCACACAGGCATATTGTGCCTGGGCGCCTGTGCGGCCCGCCCGAGTGGTGCGCCTGTCGGGCTGCCTGCCGGTCCGCCTGTAGGCCCGTCTGTCGGTCCGCTGGCATAACCTGCCTCGCATGCCCGCAAGTTCACCCAACTCGCCCGATTCACTCGGCTCTCCCGGCTCTCCCGGCTCTCCCGGCTCGCTCGGTTTGCCCGGCTCGCTCAATGAGCGCCGCAAGGCGGAGACGCGCCTGGACATCGCCCGTACCGCGGCCGCGCTCTTCGTCGAGGACGGGCTGCGGGCCACCCGCGCCGAGGACATCGCCCGCGCGGCGGGCGTCGCGCCCCGCACCTTCTACCGCTACTTCGCCACTAAGGAGGAGGCGGTCGCCCCGCTCTTCGCCGCCGGAGCGCAGCAGTGGGCCGAGGCGGTACGGGGCGCGCCCGCGGATCTCTCCGTGCGGGACGCGCTGCGGCATGCGGCGGCGCGGGCGCTGGTCCCTGACAGCGATGCCGCGCCGGGGGTCGCCATCGGGGACGCGGAAGCGCTGGAGTGGGTGCGGGCGCTGCTGCGGATGACGGGGGAGGGCGCTGCTCTCCGCGCGGTGTGGTCGGATGCCTGTCACGCCTCCGAGGAGACGCTGATCTCCGTGCTGGCCGAGCGGGAGGGGCGCGGGGCGCAGGGGCAGGTGCAGGTTCAGGCGCAGAGGCAGACGCAGGCGCAGGCGCCTTCGCTTGAGCTGCGGCTCGTGGCGGGAGTCGCCAGTGCGGCGGTGCGGGTGGCGGTGGAGACGTGGGCGTTGAGCGACGCCCCGGCCGGGGGTGCGGGTGGGCCCGCGGCCCTGGCGGAACGCTGCATCGAGGCCCTGGAGGGCTTTCGCTGGCCATAGGGCGGTGCGGTGCTGGTTCGGCTGTGGGGGCCGGGCGGGCGGGCGATGCCGACTGCGGGTGCGTGACGGGTGCGTGACGGGTGCGTGGCGGGTGCGTGGCGAGTCCCTGGCGTATGGGTGGGGGTGGGTGGAGCCAGGGCAGAAGTCCGTTTGTGTCTGTTGCAGGCCCGGACGTGTTTACTTTGTCGAAATCCGGCCGTAGTCTCGGAGATAACCCACAAGCTCGGGCATCAGGCGGAGGCAAACGGACATGTACGTACCGGAGCGCCAGCAGGAGATTCTGCGGCTCGCGCGCGACGGCGGACGAGTCGATGTGCTGTCGCTGGCCGAGGAGTTCAAGGTCACCGCCGAGACCATCCGGCGTGACCTCAAGGCCCTGGACCGCGCGGGCCTCGTACGCCGAGTGCACGGCGGCGCCATACCGGCCGGACGCCTCGACTTCGAGCCCGACCTCGCGGAGCGAGAGGGAACGGCGGCCGACGAGAAGGACCGCATCGCGCACGCCGCCCTCGCCGAGCTGCCGGCCGAAGGCAGCGTCATCCTCGACGCGGGCTCGACGGTCGCCCGCCTCGCGGCTTCCCTCCCGCTGGAAGCGACCTTCACCGTCGTCACCCACGGCCTCCCCACCGCCGCCCGCCTCGCCGACCACCCCGGCATCCAGCTCCACCTCATCGGGGGCCGCGTCCGAAGCCGTACGCGCGCAGCCGTCGACGCGTGGGCGCTGCGGGCGTACGGAGAGATCCGCGCGGACGTCCTCTTCGTCGCCGCGAACGGCTTCTCCGCCGAAGCGGGCCTGACCACCCCCGACCTCGCCGAAGCGGCCGTCAAACGCGCGGCGATCGGCGCGGCCCGCCGCGTGGTGCTCCTCGCGGACTCCACCAAGCACGGGCAGGAGCACTTCGCGCGCTTCGGCGGTCTCGACGACGTCGACCTGCTGATCACCGACACCGGGCTCAGCCCCGAGGACGCCGCGGCGATCGAGGCCGGCGGCACGGAGGTGATCCGGGCGTGAGCGGCACGGACGAGAACGCGGACAGCAACAGCAACAGCAACAGCAACAGCAGCCACAGCAACAACCACAGCCACAGCAACAACCACAGCCACACGCAGGTCGGCAACGAAACGGTACGTACGCGCATGATCCTCACCGTCACCCCCAACCCCTCCCTCGACCGCACCTACGAGGTCCCCTCGCTGGACCGCGGCGAGGTCATACGGGCCACCGGCGATCGGATGGACCCGGGCGGCAAGGGCGTCAACGTATCGAGGGCGGTCGCCGCCGCGGGTGCGGAGACGCTCGCCGTCCTGCCGCTCGGCGGTGCGCCCGGCGCGCTAGTCGACCAGCTCCTCGACGAGCAGGGCATCAAGGTCGCGCCGGTGTGGGTCGCGGGCCAGACCCGCTCGAACATCGCGGTGGCCGAACCGGACGGCACCCTCACCAAGATCAACGCGACGGGGCCCGAACTGACGTCGGTCGAGGCCGAGCTGCTGCTCTCCGCCGTGCGGGAGCGATCCGCCGGAGCCGACTGGATCGCCTGCTGCGGCAGCCTTCCGCGCGGGCTCGCCCCTTCCTGGTACGCGGATCTCGTGGCCCGCGCGCACGCCGCGGGCGCCCGTATCGCCCTGGACACCTCGGGCCCGGCGCTGCTCGCGGCGCTCGCCGAGCGGCCCGACGTCGTCAAGCCGAACGCGGAGGAGCTCGCCGAAGCGGTGGGCCGCCCCCTGGCGACGGTCGGCGACGCGGTCAAGGCGGCCGAGGAACTGCGGGAGTTGGGCGCGCGGGCCGTGCTCGCAAGCCTCGGCGCGGACGGCCAGCTCCTGGTGGACGACTCGGGCAGGTACTTCGCCAGCGCCCCGGTCGCCACCGTACGCAGCAACGTGGGCGCCGGTGACTCCTCCCTGGCCGGTTTTCTCATCGCGGGCGGCACAGGACCCACGGCGCTCGCCTCGGCGGTGGCGCACGGCGCGGCAGCGGTGCAACTCCCCGGCAGCGCGATGCCGACCCCGTCCGACCTCGCGCCCGACGCGGTCACGGTCACGTCGGAGGTCCCCCTGGACCGCGTACTGACGGAGCCGGTGACATGACTCCCCACCCCCACAACCCCCACAACCCCTGCACCTCCCGCAACTCCCGCATGGATTTCAGCTCCACCCCCGTCCCCACCCCCGCCCCCGCCCTCCGGGCGATACGCGTGCGAAGGAGCCCGCGATGAGCGAGATGATCACCGCGGAACTGGTCGACCTCGAAATCGACCGGTCCGCCGGAACCAAGGAAGCGGCGGCCCGTGCCCTCGCCGAGCGCATGGTGTCCCTGGGCCGGGTGACCGACCTGGACGGATTCCTCGCCGACGTGGCGGCCCGCGAGGCGCAGATGCCGACCGGGCTCGACGGCGGCATCGGCATCCCGCACTGCCGTAGCGCCCATGTCACCGAGCCGACCCTCGCCTTCGGCCGCTCGGCCGACGGCATCGACTTCGGGGCGCCGGACGGACCCGCCGACCTGATCTTCCTGATCGCCGCTCCGGCCGGTGCCGACGACGCGCACCTGACGATCCTGTCGTCCCTCGCACGGCAGTTGATGGACGAGGAGTTCACGAGCGCGCTGCGGTCCGCGACCGACGCGGAGTCGGCGGCGGCTCTGATCGCCGGGGGCAATGGGCGGGCGGACGGGGAAGCCGCCGCGCGCAGCGCGGCGGAAGAACCCACCGGGCCGCAGCCGGAAGACGACCCGCCCGCGGCGGAGCCGTTCCGCATCGTGGCGGTCACTTCCTGCCCGACGGGCATCGCCCACACGTACATGGCGGCAGAGTCCCTGGAGAACGCGGCCCACGAGGCAGGCGTGGACATCACGGTGGAGACCCAGGGCTCCGCGGGCTTCACCCGCCTCGACCCGGCGGTCATCGCCTCCGCGGACGCGGTCATCTTCGCGCACGACGTCCCCGTACGGGAGAAGGACCGTTTCGCCGGTAAGCCCACCGTCGACGTCGGCGTGAAGGCGGGCATCAGCAGGCCCGCCGAGCTCATCGCGGAGGTCAGGGCGAAGGCGGCCCGTGGCGAGACCACCGCGGACGTCGGCCCGAGCCCCGTCGACAACGCCGGTGACAGCACGGACGGCTACGGCACCAAGCTGCGCAAGTGGCTCATGTCCGGCGTCAGTTACATGGTCCCCTTCGTCGCGGCGGGCGGCCTCCTCATCGCGCTCGGCTTCGCCATCGGCGGCTGGAAGATCGACAAGGCGCCGTCCGTCGCCGAGCACTTCGTGTGGACGGACACCACCAGCTGGGCCGCGCTCCTCTTCCAGATCGGCGGCCTCGCCTTCGCCTTCCTGGTGCCGGTCCTCGCGGGCTACATCGCGTACGGAATGGCCGACCGGCCAGGGCTCGTCCCCGGATTCGTCGGCGGTTCTGTGGCCGTCACCATCAACGCGGGCTTCCTCGGCGGTCTCGCGGCGGGCCTGATCGCGGGCGCGGTCGTCATGGGCATCCAGCGCGTGAAGATCCCCACCGTCCTTCGCGGCATCATGCCCGTGGTCGTGATCCCGCTGATCTCGTCGGCGGTCGTCGGCTTCCTGATGTTCCTCGTCGTCGGAAAGCCCATCGCCTCGCTGCAGAGCGCGCTCACGGACTGGCTGGAGGGCCTCTCCGGCGCCAACGCCATCATCCTGGGCGTCATCCTCGGCCTGATGATGTGCTTCGACCTCGGCGGTCCGCTGAACAAGGTCGCGTACGCCTTTGCCGTCGGCGGCCTCGCCAACCCGACCGAGGGCAGCCTCAAGGTCATGGCCGCCGTGATGGCGGCCGGCATGGTCCCGCCGCTCGCGATGGCTCTCGCCACCACGGTCCGCGGCCGGCTCTTCACCAAGACCGAGCGCGAGAACGGCAAGGCGGCCTGGTTCCTCGGCGCCTCTTTCATCACGGAGGGCGCGATCCCGTTCGCCGCGGCCGACCCGCTGCGGGTGATCCCCGCGTCGATGGCGGGCGGCGCCGTCACCGGCGCCCTGTCGATGGCCTTCGGCTGCACGCTGCGGGCCCCGCACGGCGGCATCTTCGTGGTGCCGCTCATCGGGCAGCCGCTGCTCTACCTCGTGGCGATCCTCGCCGGTGTCGGCGTCTCGACCGTGTCGGTCATCCTGCTCAAGGGCACCCGGAAGCAGGCCCCTTCGGAGAGCGGCGCCACGGCTGAGGAAGCTGTGGCGGAGGAGCGCGTTCCGGCGGCTGTCTGAGCGGCGGTCTGAGCGGTTGTCTGAGCTGCTGACTGAGCTCTTATCTGGGCTTCTGTCTGAGCTCTGACTGTTCGGCCCCTATGAGGGGGGTTGTGCGACATGCGTCACTTCGGGACGTAAGTCCTACAACCCCCCTGTCGTAAGCCCCGGATCGTGTTGTCTACTGTGCGGCATGCTCCAGAATGTCTCGATCCTCCAGCAGGCAGGCGTGGCCGTACTGGCCGTGGCGACCGCAGTCTGGGCCGTGGGCCTGGTGCGGGTGCTGCGTCGCGACCGAGCCGACGTGGACGTCTGGCGTCAGTCCCAGGCGCTGCGTGCGCTGCCCGCACAGACGGGCCCTCCGCGCGCGGAGACGGCCGAGCTGACGGCGGCCGAGCGGGCCGCCTTCGCCGTTCTCGTGCGGCAGTTCGACGACGGCAGGCCGTAGGCGACGGCCTGTCCTGAGCGACGGCAGGTCGTAGCGACGGCCGGTTCTGGGCGACGACAGGTCGTAGGTGACGGCCGGTCCTGGGCTACTTCGTACGCTGCTGCGGAATGCTCCGCGCGCGCTGGTCCATCGCCGCGCGGGCCGCTTCCTCGGAGACGTACACCTCGCACCGGTGCCGCTTGTCGGGCGTGACCGTGTGCTCGACCTCCCAGAGGCTGAGCTCGCTGCCGTCGAAGAGCAGGAACGCGTGCTCGTAGAGCGAGAAGCAGAGGCGTGCCTCGCCCGCGAGGAAGGGGCGGCCGAAGGCCTGGGTGATCTGGTGCGCGAACGCCGAGCGCAGTAACCGCTCGATGTCCTCACCGGGCCGCCCCTCGACCACCGAGTTCTCCGCGCGGCGCAGCAGCCTGCGCGCGTGGTCGGCGGAGTCGTCAGGGACGTACATGTGCCGGGGTTCGTAGGCGACCGGGAGCTGGAGCACGACCGGCTGCTCGCAGCCGCCGGCGGGAGTGTCGGGCGGGAGCGGCAGGCGCGCGGTGGCGATGCCCGCCTCGTCCTCGTCCGCGTACAGCTCGTACTGGGCGTGGCTGCCGGGGCCCGTGTTGTGCACCAGCTCCCAGAGGGTGAGCGCGCCGGCGTCGGCGAGCAGCCACGTGTGTCGGTACGTCTCGCGGTGCAGGCCCGCGCTGTGATGCGCGGAGTGCAGTGAACTGTCGTACGCGAGGGCCGATTCCAGGCGTCCTACGGTGTCGTCCGGCAGGTCGAAGGAGTTCAGGGCGCGGCGAAGAAGCCGCTCGAGATGCTCCTGCGGAGAGTGCGGAGACTTCTGCTCGGCCGACTGTGGCTCGCACGCCGTCTCGTACTCATACGGAACGCTCAAGGTTTCTCCCGGCGTTGCTACATGTCACCTTGTGAGTGCATACCGTAGCCCCTGAGCCGGACATCATGCCCGGGAACCGGAAAACGCACGAGCCGCACGGCAAGTTCCCGTGCGGCTCGCGGTGTTGGGCCTGGTCAGAGGGCTGGACCCGGCGGCTGAAAAAATCAGCCGGCGCTGCCCGCCGTCCACTCGCTCCAGGACATGTTCCATCCGTTGAGGCCGTTGTCCGGGGCGACGGTCTCGTCCGGGGAGCCCTTGACCGTCACGACGTCACCGATGAGGGAGTTGTCGTAGAACCAGGCGCCCGGCGTGCTGGAGTCGCCCGCGCCCTGTGCGTCCTGCAGACCGACGCAGCCGTGGCTGGTGTTGGAGCTGCCGAAGATCGAGGGCGAGCCCCAGTAGTTGCCGTGGATGAAGGTGCCGGACGACGACAGGCGCATCGCGTGCGGGACGTCCTTGATGTCGTACTCACCACCGAAGCCGACCGTGTCGCCGTTCATCCGGGTCTGGGTGAACTTCTCGGCGATCACCATCTTCCCGTTGTACGTCGGGTTCGAGGGGCTGCCCGCGGAGATCGGGATGGTCTTGATGACCTTGCCGTCCCGCTCGACCGTCATCTTCTTGGCGTTCACGTCGACCGTGGAGACCTGTGCGCGGCCGACGGTGAAGCTGACGGTCTTGTTCTGCACGCCGGTGGCGCCGTCCGCGCCCTTCACGCCCTCCAGGGCGATCTTCATCGTGACCTTGGAACCGGCCTTCCAGTACTCCTCGGGCCTGAAGTCGAGACGCTGGTTGCCGAACCAGTGGCCCACGATCTTCTGGCCGCTGTCGGAGGTGACCGTGATGTGCGACTGGACGGACTGCTTCTCGGTGATCGCCTTGTCGAAGTTGAAGGAGACCGGCATGCCGACGCCGACCTTCGCGCCGCCGTCGGGGGTGTAACTCCCGATGAAGCTGTTGTCCTTCGAGACGGTGGTGAAGATCGAGTTCTCGGTCGCTTCCTTGCCCTCGGTGTCCTTCGCGTCGGCCGAGATCTTGTACTTCATCCCGCGCTCGAGCTGGGCCTTGGGCTTCCAGCTCGTGCCGTCACCGGAGAGCGTGCCGTCGACCGCCGCGCCGGTGGAGACCAGGGTCATCTTCACCTCGGTCAGCTTGCCGCCCTCGACCTTGACCCCGGTGGCGTTGATGGAGGCCCCGGTCGAGCCGTCCTTCGCCGAGATGGTGATGTCGGCGCCCTGGGACTTGGACTTGCCGCCCTTGCCGTCACCATCGGCGTCCGCGTCGCCGCCGCAGGCCGTAAGGGAGAGTGCGCCCACGGCGGCAAGCGCGGTGGCCGCCAGAAGGGTGCGCCGCCGGGGCTTGGCTATGTGCGACGTTGTCACGGGTGCTCCATCTTTATGCGAAGTGCGCGTTCTGATCCAGTAGGTGATAAGAGCGACGGGCGGGCGGAAAGGTTCCGTCCGCTTGGTGTGAGGGTGGGCACAGCGGCATGGCCCGCAAGCTGCCCAACTCGCCGCGTTCTGCGGCTATTTATATCTGTACTTCCTGGGAATTCCCTTAGGTAGCGCTTTGGGCTACCTGAGAGCTCTACTGAGACTGCTTGCCGTTGAGGTCGTGGGAGTCGTGGGAGTCGTGGGAGTCGTGGGAGTCGTGAGACCTGTGAGAGCTGTGAGAGCTGTGGGAGTCGTGGCGGTCCTGGATGCCGTAGAGGTCGCGGTACGAGGGGAAGTTGCCGCCCGGTGTCTCCACGGACTCCGCGGCCAGGAGCGCCCGGACGATCGCCGCCGTCACCATGTCCGCGCCCGCCGCGAGGATCTCGTTCAGGGCGAGCGGGTTCTGCGGGGCTCCCGGCAGGGGGCGCTCGCCGGTCGCGAGGGCGAAGACGGTGTCCCCGTCATTGAGGAGATGAACGGGGCGCACGGCCCGCGCCATACCGTCGTGCGACGTTCCGGCGAGCTTCTGCGCCTGCGCTTTGGTGAGTTCGGCGTCCGTGGCGACGACAGCGAGGGTGGTGTTCAGCGTAGGAGGCCCACTCTCGGGGCCGGGGCCGGGGCCTGATCCGGAGCCGGGGCTCGACGCGGCGGACACGGTGGACACGGCGGACGCGGTGGACGCGGCTGCTTCGGCGAGGCGGCGCGTGGCCTCGCCGTGGGTCTCCGGAGCGGGGTAGTCCACCCGCCGTCCCTCGAAGTACCGCCCGTACAACGCGCCCGTATCCGGATCGACCCCCGAGCCCGCCGCGTTCGCCACGACCAGCGCGGCGACCGTGACCCCCGATTCCAGCCTGACGCTCGCGCTGCCGATGCCGCCCTTGACCTTGCCGACCACCGCGCCGGTGCCCGCGCCCACGTTCCCCTCCTGAACCGGGGTGAACGGCTCGGTGCCCGCGGCGGCCTCCACGGCGGCGCGGCCCGTCGTGGCGTCGGGGCGCGCCGTGAAGTCCCCGCCGCGGCCGAGATCGAAGACGCAGGCGGCCGGGACCACGGGGACGACGTGGGAGGGATCGGGGCCGACCCGGACGCCGCGGCCCTGCTCCTCGAGCCACGCCGTCACGCCGCTCGCGGAGTCCAGGCCGTACGCGCTGCCGCCGGTCAGCACGATGGCCTCGACGCGCTGCACCAGGTTGCGCGGGTCCAGGGCGTCCGTCTCGCGGGTGCCGGGGCCGCCGCCGCGCACATCCACGGCCGCGACGGCGCCGCCCGCCGGGGCGAGCACGACGGTGGTGCCGGTGAGGTGGCCTTCGTGCGCCGGGGCGGTACGGGTGGCGTGGCCCACGCGGAGGCCGGGGACATCGGTGAGGGATGTGGGGGATGTGGGGGATGTGGGGGAGGGGCGGGAGCGGGAGGAATCCATGCCGACTTGCGTATCACGCGGGGGAGTTCAGATAGCCCCGCCGCTTCGGGCTGCTGCGTCCAGCGGGTCGGCGGTGACACTCGGCCGCGGGGCGGCGGACGGCCGGGGCCCGCTCGCGCACCGCGTCGGCCCGCGAGGTCCGAAGGCCCCCTGGACTTGGTGTCTTTGGGCCGGTCCGCGGATGCCCTACGCCTCTGCTTCTGAAGGGGCGCACGCGGGAGCGTGGAATCGTCAGGCCCCGGAGCAAGGTCGGGACCCGTAGCGAACTGGGAACCAACATGACATCGCCTGCCGCCCAAGAAACGCCGACCGCACCAGCGGGCACGGCGTACGACCTGGCGCAGTACCGTCCCGGCAAGACCGTCACCGACTGGGAGCCGGAGAACGAACTCTTCTGGAAGTCCATCGGGAAGAAGGTCGCCGCCCGCAACCTGTGGATCGCCGTCCCCGCGCTCCTGGTCGCGTTCGTCGTCTGGCAGGTGTGGTCGGTCACGGCGACCAACCTCACGGACGTCGGCTTCGGCTTCTCCACCTCGCAGCTGTTCTGGCTGACGGCCGTCCCCGGCATCACCGGCGGCACGGCGCGCGTCCTCTACACCTTCCTCGGCCCGATGATCGGCCAGCGCCGCTTCACCGCGCTCTCCACGATCGTCCTGGTCGTCCCGCTGATCTGGCTCGGCATCGCTGTCCAGGACCCGAACACCTCGTACGGCGTGATGGTCGCCATCGCGGCCCTCTGCGGCGTCGGCGGCGCCAACTTCGCCTCGTCCCTCGCCAACATCGGCTTCTTCTTCCCCAAGCGCGACAAGGGCAACGCCACCGGCATCAACGGCGGCCTCGGCAACCTCGGTGTCTCCGTCGTCCAGCTGGTCACCCCGATCGTCATCACCAGCTCGGTCCTCGCGGTCGGCTCGGCCCAGCACAAGGCCGACGGCACGCCCGTGTGGCTGCAGAACGCCGCGTTCCTGTGGGTGCCGGTCCTGGTGATCCTGGCCGTCGTCGCGTGGTTCGGCCAGAACGACCTGAAGGTCGCGTCGACCCCGTTCAGCCAGCAGAAGATCATCTTCAAGCGCAAGCACAACTGGCTGATGACCTGGCTCTACGTCGGTACGTTCGGTTCCTTCATCGGGTTCGCGGCAGCGCTGCCCATGCTCATCAAGACGACGTTCACGCCGATCGACGCGGCCTACTCGGCGGCGACGTACGCCTGGATGGGTCCGGCCGTGGGCGCGCTCGCCCGCTGGGCCGGCGGCTGGATCGCCGACAAGATCGGCGGCGCGAAGGTCACCATCATCTCGTTCGCCGGCATGGCGCTCTCGATCATCGGCGTCATCAGCTTCCTGCCCTCCGGCGGCGACAACGGCAACTTCTGGGGCTTCTTCGCCTGCTTCCTGTGCGCGTTCTTCTTCTCGGGCATCGGCAACGGCTCTACGTTCCGTCAGATCCCGGTGATCTTCCGCGACCAGCACCTGAAGGGCCTGACGGAGGGCACCCCCACGTACACGAAGGCGCTGAAGCAGTCCGAGATGGAGGCGGGCGCCGTCACCGGCTTCACCTCCGCCATCGCCGCGTACGGCTTCTTCTTCATCCCGGCGATGTTCGCCAACTTCGCCGTCACCAGCGCGATGTGGGGCTTCGTGGCCTTCTACGCCAGCTGTATCGCGGTCTGCTGGTGGTTCTATGCCCGCAAGGGCGCGGAGTCGCCGAGCTGAGGCCCCGTCTCTGAGCGGCGTGGGTGGAGTGGGCCGGGTGTGGGAGCACCCGGCCCACTCGTATGCCCATGCCCGGTGTGTCCTTGCCCGGCACCACGAGAGATCCGAGAAATTCTTGTGAATGCATTCACAAGCGAACTTGGGTCCAAAGTCCCGAGAGAAACACCAGGTCAGGGCGAGTACGTCCGGTCGTAGGGGTGAAAAGAAGGGACCTTGGGGCCTGAAGTGGGGACCATCGCGAGGCCCCTGACCGATCAAACCGGAGTGCAATGGACGCATAGCGAAAAGGCGACTCGGAAGGTGCCGGCGATGACTGCCACTCCCGCGGAAACGACAGCGCACGGTCAGGCATGGGACGGCTTCAAGGGCGGCCTGTGGCGGGACGCCATCGACGTCCGCGACTTCGTGCAGCAGAACTACACCCCCTACGAGGGCGACGACTCCTTCCTGACCGGCGCGACCGAACGCACCGCCCAGATCTGGCAGAAGCTCCTCTCGATGTTCCCCGCGGAGAACGAACGCGGCATCTACGACGTGGACGTGAAGACCCCGTCCCGCATCGACGCCTTCGGGCCCGGCTACATCGACGCCGACCACGACCTGATCGTCGGCCTCCAGACCGACGCCCCGCTCAAGCGCGCCATCATGCCCAACGGCGGCTGGCGGATGGTCGAAGGCGCACTCAACGCCTACGGCTACGACGCCGACCCCGAGGTCAAGGAGGTCTACACGCACCTCCGCAAGACCCACAACGAAGGTGTCTTCGACGCCTACACGCCCGAGATCCGCGCCTGCCGCTCCTCCGGCATCATCACCGGTCTCCCGGACGCCTACGGCCGGGGCCGCATCATCGGCGACTACCGCCGCGTCGCGCTCTACGGAGTCGACCGCCTCATCGCGGCGAAAGAGGCCGACAAGGCCCTGCTCGGCGAGGAATGGGCCACCGAGGACGTCATCCGCGCCCGCGAGGAGACCTCCGAGCAGATCAAGGCCCTGGGCGAACTGAAGGCCATGGCGATGTCGTACGGCTACGACATCTCCGCCCCTGCCACCACCGGCCGCGAGGCCGTCCAGTGGCTGTACTTCGCCTACCTGGCCGCAGTGAAGGAGCAGAACGGCGCGGCCATGTCGATCGGCCGCATCGACAATTTCCTCGACATCTACCTCCAGCGCGACATCGAGTCCGGCCGCATCACCGAGACCGAGGCCCAGGAGTTCATCGACGACTTCGTCATCAAGCTCCGCATCGTCCGCTTCCTGCGCACCCCCGAGTACAACGAGGGCTTCTCCGGCGATCCGACCTGGGTCACCTGGTCGATGGCCGGCATCGGCGAGGACGGCCGCCCGCTGGTCTCCCGCACCACGTTCCGCGCCCTGCAGACCCTCTACAACCTGGGCCCGGCCCCCGAGCCGAACCTCACGGTCTTCTGGTCGCGGGAACTGCCCAGGGGCTTCAAGGACTTCGCCGCCAAGGTCGCCATCGACACCTCGGCCATCCAGTTCGAGTCCGACGACCTGATGCGCCCCAAGTACGGCGACGACACCGCGATCGCCTGCTGTGTGTCGGCGATGGCCGTCGGCAAGCAGATGCAGTTCTTCGGAGCCCGCGTCAACGTCGCCAAGGCCCTGCTCTACGCGATCAACGGCGGCCGCGACGAGGTGACGGGTCGCCGCGTCGTCGAGGGCTTCGAGCCCGTCGAGGGCGAGTACCTGGACTACGACACCGTCGTCGAACGCTACGACGCGATGCTCGGCTGGCTCGCCAAGACGTACGTCCACGCGCTGAACGTCATTCACTACATGCACGACAAGTACGCCTACGAGCGCGTCGAGATGGCGCTGCACGACCAGGAGATCCTGCGCACGATGGCGTGCGGCATCGCGGGCCTCTCGGTCGCCGCCGACTCGCTCTCCGCCGTCAAGCACGCCAAGGTCAAGGTCATCCGCGACGAGACCGGCCTCGCCGTCGACTACGAGATCGAGGGCGACTACCCCGCCTACGGCAACAACGACGAGCGGGCCGACGCCATCGCCAAGCGGATCGTCTCGGACTTCATGGGCAAGATCCGGCAGCACCCGACCTACCGGAACGCGCTGCACACCCAGTCCGTCCTGACGATCACCTCGAATGTCGTCTACGGCAAGAAGACCGGCAACACCCCCGACGGCCGCCGCACGGGCGAGCCGTTCGCCCCCGGCGCCAACCCGATGAACGGCCGTGACGAGCACGGCTACATCGCCTCCGCGCTCTCGGTCGCCAAGCTCGACTACGACGACGCCGAGGACGGCATCTCGCTCACCAACACCATCACGCCGGACGCCCTGGGCCGCACGCCCGGAGAGCGGATCCACAACCTCGCCGGAGTGCTCGACGGCTTCATGGCGAGCGACGGCTTCCACATGAACGTCAACGTGCTCGACAAGGCGACCCTTCAGGACGCCATGGAGCACCCGGAGAACTACCCGCAGCTGACCATCCGGGTCTCCGGCTACGCGGTCAACTTCATCCGCCTGACCCGCGACCAGCAGCTCGACGTCATCAACCGCACCTTCCACGGCTCCCTCTGAGCCACCTGGAGCTCTGCCATGACTGCTCTGCTCGACACGGCGACCCCGGAGGCCGCGGAGACCTCGGCGACCCCGCAGACCTCGACGACCCCGGCGGCCGCGGTCACCCGGCGCCCCGTCACCGGCTCCCTCCACTCCTGGGACCTGTCCACCGGCGTCGACGGCCCCGGCAGCCGCTTCGTCACGTTCCTCTCGGGCTGCCCGCTGACCTGCCTGTACTGCCACAACCCCGACACCTGGCGGATGCGCGACGGCAAGCGGACCACCGCCGACGACGTGATCGCGGAGGCCGCCAAATACACCACGTTCATCTCGGCGGCGGGCGGCGGAGCCACCGTCAGCGGCGGCGAACCCCTCCTCCAGCCGGTCTTCACCGGCGAACTCCTGCACCGCCTCAAGCACGAACTGGGCCTGCACACCGCCCTCGACACCTCCGGCTTCCTCGGCGTGCGCGCCACCGACGCCCTGCTCCGCGACGTCGACCTCGTGCTCCTCGACATCAAGTCCTGGGACCCCGAGACGTACAAGAAGGTCACCGGCCGCCCGCTGCGGCCCACGCTCGACTTCGCCCACCGCCTCGCCGACATCGGCAAGGACGTCTGGGTGCGGTTCGTCCTCGTCCCCGGCCTGACCGACGACCCCCGGAACATCGAGGGCGTCGCCCGCTTCGCCGCCTCGCTCGGCAACGTCTCGCGCGTCGACGTGCTGCCCTTCCACAAGCTGGGCGAGGCGAAATGGGACGCTCTCGGCAAGGACTTCACCCTGCGCGACACCCCCTCGCCCACGCCTGGCCAGGTGGTCATCGCCAAGGAGATCTTCGCAGCTCAGGGCCTCCAAGCGGTCTGAAAGCGACCGCGGAGGCAGGGCCCGGCGCCACCCGAACGGCCCAGCGGCCGAGCGGCCCCGATGTGCCCTACCTACGGTTGCTTCATGAGCGCTCCCACCAGCCACAGGCGGACGGGCGACACCTACCGTCCCGGATCCACCATCGAGGACTGGCGCCCCGAGGACGACGAGTTCTGGCGGCCCATCGGCCACAAGGTCGCGGTCCGCAACCTGTGGGTGTCCATCCCCGCGCTGATGCTCGGCTTCGTGGTCTGGCAGGTGTGGTCGGTCACCGCCGTCCGCCTCAACGACGTCGGATTCGGCCTCTCCACCTCGCAGCTGTTCTGGCTGACGGCCATCCCCGGCCTCACCGGCGGCACCTTCCGGATCCTCTACACCTTCATCGGGCCGATCTTCGGCGAGCGGAAGTTCACCGCGCTCTCCACGATCATCCTGATCGCGCCGATGCTCTGGCTCGGCTTCGCCCTCCAGGACACCGGAACGCCCTACTGGGAGCTCGCCCTGATCGCCGCCGTCTGTGGCATCGGCGGCGCCAACTTCTCCTCGTCCATGGCCAACATCGGCTTCTTCTTCCCCAAGAGGGAGAAGGGCAGCGCCAACGGACTCAACGGCGGTCTCGGCAACCTCGGCGTCTCCGTCGTCCAGCTCGTCGCCCCGCTGGTCGTCACGGCCGCCGTACTCGGCGCCCCGGCCGGCGGCTCCCAGCGCGACACGGTCAAGAACCAGGACGTCTGGCTGCAGAACGGGGCTTTCCTCTGGGTGCCGCTCCTGGTGATCGTGGCGCTGCTCTCCTGGTTCCTGATGAACGACCTCAAGGTCGCCGCCGCCCCGTTCAGCCAGCAGAAGATCATCTTCAAGCGCAAGCACAACTGGCTGATGACCTGGCTCTACGTCGGCACGTTCGGTTCGTTCATCGGCTTCGCCGCGGGACTGCCGCTGCTCATCAAGAACAACTTCGCCGCATCCGGCTACCAGGCGACCACGTACGCATGGGTCGGCCCTTTCATCGGCGCCCTCACCCGCTGGGCGGGCGGCTGGCTCTCCGACAAGATCGGCGGGGCCCGGGTCACCATGGTGTCCTTCGTGGGCATGGCCGTCTCGCTGGTCGTCGTGATCAACGCTCTGCCGTCCGGCGGCGACAAGGGCAGCTTCTGGGCCTTCTACATCGGCTTCCTCTGCGCCTTCGCCTTCTCCGGGGTCGGCAACGGCTCGACGTTCCGGCAGATCCCGGTGATCTTCCGGGACCAGCATCTCAAGCAGGCGGAGGGCAAGGGCCTCCAGGCGCAGCAGGCCGCGCTCAAGCAGTCCGAGATGGAGGCGGGCGCGGTCACCGGATTCTCCGCGGCGATCGCCGCCTACGGCTTCTTCTTCATCCCGGCAATGTTCGCGAGCATGGCCGTCACCAGCGCACTCTGGCTGTTCATCGGCTTCTACGCGACATGCCTCGTCGTCTGCTGGTGGTTCTACGCCCGCAAGGGCGCGGAGGCACCGAGCTGAGCGGGGGAGGGGCCGCGCCCCACAGACGTACCCTGGAGAGATGAGCACCGCCCCCGCCCCCGAACCGCACGATCCGAAGGAACCGGAGACCCCGAAGGGTTCCACGGTGCCGAAGAAGCCGAAGAGCGCCCTGGTCTTCGACGACCCTCTGTCGCAGCAGTCTTCGGACGACACGGACCGCGGGTGGGGCGAGCGGCCTGCGGGCGGCGACAGCGCCGCCGACCTGGCCCGCTTCCTCGACGAGAAGCCGCCCCACCACCTCTGAGCCCGAGCTACTGCCCGATCGGCCCCGGGCCTGAAACCGGACCCGCACCCGAGTCCGGGCCCGATCCCGTGCGCCGCTGTGCGACCAGGGCGTCGCGGATCTCCTTGAGGACCTCCAGCTCCGAGAGCTCGATGACCTCCTGCGTGCCCTCCTTCTCGGCCTTCCGCGCGGCCTGCCTCGCCAGGTACTTGGCCATGGGCAGCACCATCAGGAAGTAGACGACGGCCGCGGTGATGAGGAAGCTGAGGGTCGAGCTGAGGACCGTGCCCCACATGATCGGGATGCCGCTCTTGACCGTGCCGTCGGCGTTCGTCACACACGGACTTTGCAGGCACGAGCTGTAGTGGTCGAGATCCTTCGTACCGAAGGCACCGACCAGCGGGTTGATGACACCCTTCACCACGGAGTTCACGATGTTCGTGAACGCGGCTCCGATGACCACCGCGACCGCCAGGTCGACGACATTGCCGCGCATCAGGAAGGCTTTGAAGCCCTCCCAGAGACCCGGTCCGTTCTTCTCGCTCACCACGAGGCCTTTCGTTGCAAGTGCAGGTCGTGAAACAGACAGCTTCGCAACCTACGTCAGGGCCTGGCAGCACTGTCCAATTGGGTCCCACGAATGAGTGACTTGACAGAATGTCAGTGCAGTTGCACATGCCGTGAATCAGCACAGTGTCACCGCCAGTCGCATGCTGCCGCCGGCTCCGGCGAGCCGTGCCGCCGTCGACCGGGGCACGGAGAGCACGACCAACGCCCCGACCTCGGCGGCGCTCGCGGACGTGCCCTCCAGGGGCTCGGGCACCTCGGCCACCATGGCGCCGGCAGCCATCACCCGTGACGTCGAGCCATCGGCGCCGACGACATCGACCCGGTCGCCCCGGTGCAGCAGACGCACCGTCTCCGCGTCGGCGATCCGCACCGGCGCCGCCACCAGGTTCCGGGAGCCGGTGCGCTCATGCTCCCGGGTGGGCGCGGCAGCGGCGGCCGGATGCTCACGCGCCCCTGCCCGTCCGGAATCCCGCACCCGCTCTGCGTCCCGCGGTCCTGCTGCCACGAGCGCGGCCGCGGTGACCGCGAGTCCCACGGCCATCGCCCGCCGTCTGTGCCGCAGCAGCCTTCGCAGCCGGTGCCGCACTTCTCCGCCACCGCGGACGCGCACGGGGGCGAAGTGCGGCACGGGACACAGCGGGGGAGGGGGAGGGGAAGAGATGTCTGAGGAAACATGCGCCACGACGGCCACCGCCTGCGGAGAGTCGAGAGAGCTGAGGATCTTGCCTTCCGCTCTCACGATGCAGGCCCGCGCCGAATCCCGCTGAGCCCCGTGTACTACTCGCTGGTTGTGGACAACTCCCTCACCCGAAGGGGGAGTTCCGGCCTCGTACGCGCACCGGCCTCACATGCGCACCGGCCTCGTACGCGCACCGGCCTCACATGCGCACCGGCCCCCTCACGGCAACCGAATCCCCGGCTCCATCCCACCCAACGCCCCCGCACACCCGCAGTCCCGCCCGCCCTCCGCAGGCAGCCCCGCCACCGCGTCGAACAGCACCGTCCGCAGCCGGTCCACATTGGCCGCGAACACCTGGAGCACCTCTTCGTGCGAGACGCCCTCGCCGCTCTCCGCGCCCGCGTCCAGGTCCGTGACCAGCGTCAACGACGTGTAGCAGAGCTCCAGTTCACGGGCGAGAACGGCCTCGGGGTGTCCGGTCATGCCCACCACCGACCAGCCCTGCGCCGCGTGCCAGAGCGATTCGGCCCGCGTCGAGAACCGCGGTCCCTCGATCACGACCAGCGTCCCGCCGTCCACCGGCTCCCACTCCCGCCCGCGCGCCGCCTTCAGCGCGGCGCCGCGGCCCACGGGGCAGTACGGGTCCGCCAGTGACACGTGCACGACGTTCGGCACGCTCCCGTCCGGCAGCGGAACCCCGTCGAAGTACGTCTGCGTACGTGTCTTGGTGCGGTCCACGAGCTGATCGGGCACCAGCAGCGTCCCGGGCCCGAACTGGGGCCGCAGTCCGCCCACCGCACACGGGCCGAGCACCTGCCGTACGCCCACGGAGCGCAACGCCCAGAGATTGGCGCGGTAGTTGATGCGATGCGGCGGCAGATGGTGTCCGCGGCCGTGCCGGGGCAGGAACGCGACCCGCCGCCCGGCGATCTCGCCGACGAAGAGGGAGTCGCTCGGCGCTCCGTAGGGAGTGTCGACCTGGAGCTCGGTCACGTTGTCGAGGAAGGAGTAGAAGCCCGATCCGCCGATGACACCGATCTCGGCCCGCATCGCGTCACCCGTACTCGCGTTCGCCGTATTCACCATGCCCAGCACAGTAGCCGGGCCCGAAAAACGCCGAAGCCCACGCCAATGCCGAAGCCCACGCCAATGCCGAAGCCCACGCCAATGCCCCGAAACCCCGCCAACGCCGAAGTCCCCGCCGTCGGAGGACGGCGGGGACCTGGAAGAAAGAGATGTGCGGGGCGGTCTGCCCTAGGCGGCCGACGAGCTCGAAGAGCTGGACGAACCCGAGGAGGAACCCGACGAGCCGGAGGACTTCGAGTCCGAGCCCGAGGAGCCCGACGAGGAGGACGACGAAGCGCTCGCAGAGGACTTGGAATCGGAGGACTTGGAGTCCGACGACTTGGAGTCCGAGGACTTCGACGCGGACGCCGAGGCCGGCGTGCTGCTTGACGACGAGCTGCGGCTGTCGTTGCGGTAGAAACCGGAGCCCTTGAAGACGATGCCGACCGCCGAGAACACCTTCTTGAGGCGTCCTTCGCAGCTGGGGCACACGGTCAAGGCGTCATCGGTGAACTTCTGCACCGCCTCGAGGCCCTCGCCGCATTCGGTGCACTGGTACTGGTACGTCGGCACTTGCTTCCTCCTGGCACTCTCACTCGTTGAGTGCTAACGACGGTCCATAGTGACCTATTCCGCGAGATCAGTCCACTGCGACCGGCTCGCGGTGACCCACGCCACGTGCCACGGTGCGCCCGGCGGACCGCGGCACGAGCCGCGAGCGCAGGGTCACGAGCACCAGGAGGGCCAGCGCCGTACCGCCCAGCGGCACCAGGAATCCGGCGCCGTCCCAGAAGCGGTCCTCCAGCTGTCCGGCGACCGTGACGGCGGCAGCCTGGCCGAGCGCGACGGCGCCGGTGAGCCAGGTGAACGCCTCGGTCCTGCCGGTCGGGTCCACGAGACGGTCCACCAGCGTGTACCCGGTGATCAGCGCGGGCGCGATGCAGACGCCGACCAGGAGACCGAGCCCGGCGAGCAGCACCACGGAGTGCGCGGCCCACAAGCCGGAAGCCATCAGGGTCAGCGCCGAGTATCCGACGAGGAGACGCCGCTGCGGGGCGATCTTCCAGACGATGGCGCCGCAGATGAGACCGGAGAGCATGTTGCCCGCCGCGAACGTGCCGTACAGGACGCCGTTCAGGCCGGGTTCGCCGATGGACTTGGTGAAGGCGGCCAGCGAGACCTGCATGCCGCCGAAGACGGCGCCGATGCCGAGGAAGGTCGCGATCAGCACCCGTACACCGGGGATCCGCAGTGCGGAAACGTGCTCCACGCGCGCGTGCTCGTCGCGGGAGGCGGGCTTGGGCTGGGTGCTCTTCTGCGCGGCGAACAGCAGGCCGCCCACCAGGGTGAGTCCGGCCTCCGTGAAGAGCCCGGCCGCCGGGTCGATGGTCGTGCACAACGCCGTCGCGAAGAGCGGGCCGAGGACGAACGTCAGCTCGTCCGTGACCGACTCGAAGGCGGCCGCCGTGCCCGCCAGCGGGGAGTCCTGGAGCTTGACGCCCCAGCGGGCCCGCACCATGGGGCTGATCTGCGGCTGTGAGGCGCCGGTGGGCACCGCCGCCACGAAGAGCGCCCACAAGGGCGCGTCCGAGAGTGCGAGCACCGTCAGGGAGAGCACCGACGCCGTGTGCACGAGCACGCCCGGCACAAGGACGGCCCGCTGGCCGAACCGGTCGGCGAGCTTGCCGCCGAAGGGGGCGAACACGGCCATGGAGACGCCGGTGACGGCCGACACGGCGCCCGCGACGCCGTACGAGCCGGTGGTGTGCTGCACCAGCAGGACGATGGAGATGGTCAGCATCGCGAAGGGCTGTCGCGCCGCGAAGCCGGGCAGGAGAAACGTCCAGGCGCCGCGGGTGCGCAGCAGCTGTCCGTATCCCGGGCGGGAGGTGACCGTGGATGCCACGGCCCGTGCCTTTCTGCTGCCTGGTAGCGCGGCTCCCTTTTCAGGGCGACGGCGCCGAGAGCTGTCCTCTTGCGCGGAACTGCGGTAGATGCCGGTTGCCCACTGCGAGGACACGCGGCCGCCATACGGTCGGCGCCAGCTCTGCTTCAGACAGAGTTGGTTCGATCAGTCGGTACAGAAGAGATCAGTCGGTACACAAGAAGTGTGCGTTCAGCGTACAGGGAATGTGGTCACTGAGACCTGTGAATACGGAGATTGAGGCGCCCGTCACCTGCGATTGCCCCGCCCTTCCGTCTCTTGACCAGTGGTTCCCAGCCATCCGGCCAGCTTTCCGCCCTGTCCGACAGCCCGCAGCCGTCGCTCCGCGGCGTCCCGCACCGGGTCGGTCGCGACCACCAGGAGCTCGTCCCCGCGCTGCAACACCGTCGTGGGCTGCGGGACGAATGATTCGCCGTTGCGAACGACGAGCGTGACCGCGGCCCCCGCGGGCATCCGCAGCTCGCCCACCTCGACGCCGTGCATCCGTGACCCCTTGGGGATCGCCACCGAGAGCAGATGCCCGCGGAGCCGCTCCAGGGGCGCCGACTCGACGCCCAGGTCGGCGGCGCCCGAAGAGTCGCCAAGGCGCAGCTTCTTGGCCAGCCACGGCAGCGTAGGACCCTGGATGAGGGTGTAGACGACGACCAGGACGAAGACGATGTTGAAGATCCGCTGGCTGTCGTCGACGCCGTTCACCATCGGGATCGTGGCGAGGATGATGGGCACGGCTCCGCGAAGCCCTGCCCAGGACATCAGGGCCTTCTCCTGCCAGGGCATGCGGAACGGCAGCAGGCTGGCGATGACCCCCAGGGGTCTGGCCACCATGGTCAGGATCAAGCCGATGATGATCGCGGGCCAGGTGTCGTCGAGCAGGTCGTGCGGGGTGACCAGGAGGCCGAGCAGGACGAACATGCCGATCTGCGCGATCCAGCCGAGCCCTTCGGCGAAGCCCCGGGTGGCGGGCCAGTGCGGCAGCCTCGCGTTGCCGAGGGCCATCGAGGCGAGGTAGACGGCGAGGAATCCGCTGCCGTGCGCCATGGCCCCGGCCGCGTAGGCGGCGACCGCGATGGCCATCACGGCGATGGGGTAGAGGCCGGACGCGGGCAGCGCCACGTGCCGCAGGCCGTACGCGCCGAGCCAGCCCACCGCGATGCCGATCGCGGCACCGATCGCCAGCTCAAGGGCGATCTCGGCGATGAGGACGTACCAGTGCTCCACGGGTCCCGCCGTGGAGAAGGCCACGACCAGGATCACCACAGGGGCGTCGTTGAACCCCGATTCCGCTTCCAGGATGCCCGTCACGCGCGAGGGCAGCGGCACCTTCCGCAGCACGGAGAAGACCGCGGCCGCGTCCGTGGAGGAGACCACCGCGCCGATGATGAGCGCCTGCCGCCACTCCAGGCCGACCAGGTAATGGGCACCGGCGGCCGTCACGCCGACGCTCACCGCGATGCCGACGAGCGACAGGACGGCGGCCGCGGGCAGCGCGGGTTTGATCTCTTTCCACTTCGTGCCGAGGCCGCCCTCGGCCAGGATCACGACGAGCGCCGCATACCCGATGACCTGCGTCATCTCGGCGTTGTTGAACGTGACGTTGCCGAGGCCGTCCTGGCCCATGGCAACGCCGATGCCGAGGTAGAGAAGCAGGCTGGGGAGCCCGCTGCGCGACGAGATGCGGACCGCCGCTACCGCGACGAGCAGGACGAGCGAGCAGACGAGCAGAAGCTGGTTGAGGTGGTGGACAGTCAGGGGCCGTTCCTTTCTCCGCGTGAGCCAAGTACTTCGTTACCTTACCTAATTGTTAACGCTTCCTTGACGCCTTCGAACGTCCATACGATAAGTCGCGATGTAGGTTCCTGACTCCGCGTCCGGGGCCGCAGTGCCCTGCGCCTATGGTTGCTCCAGCGCTCCCACCACCGCCCAGCCAGCCCTGCCGCTCGCGTAAGGACAGCAAGGACAGCGATGCCGTCGAATACCACCGCCTCTTCCGGTCATAAGTCCGGCAAGAAGAAGGGGCGCCGAGCCCGCCTCATCGTGATCGTCCTGGTCCTGGCCATCGTGGCGGGCATCGGTTACGGCGCCTATTGGAGCGTCGACACGGTGCGCGCCTCCTTCCCGCAGACGAAGGGGACGATCAAACTCGACGGCCTCTCCGGTCCCGTCGACGTGAAGCGCGACGGCAACGGCATCCCGCAGATCTACGCCGAGTCCGACGCCGACCTGTTCATGGCCCAGGGCTTCGTGCAGGCGCAGGACCGCTTCTGGGAGATGGACGTCCGCCGTCACACGACCTCCGGTCGGCTCTCCGAGATGTTCGGAAAGAGTCAGGTCAAGACCGATGAATTCCTGCGGACGCTCGGTTGGCACCGTGTGGCGCAGAAGGAGTACGACTCCAAGCTCTCGCCGGAGACGAAGAAGTACCTCCAGGCGTACTCCAAGGGAGTCAACGCCTACTTGAAGGACAAGAGCGGCAAGGACATCTCCCTGGAGTACGCCGCCCTCGGCTTCACCAACGACTACGCGCCCCAGAAGTGGACTCCCGTCGACTCCGTGGCGTGGCTCAAGGCCATGGCCTGGGACCTGCGCGGCAACATGCAGGACGAGATCGACCGCTCCTTGATGACCAGCCGCCTCGGCCCGTCCCAGATCAAGGACCTGTACCCGGAGTACCCGTACGACCGGAACAAGCCCATCGTCCAGGAGGGCGCCTACAACAGCGTCACCAAGGAGTACGAGGGCAAGGGCAGCGCGGGCGGCCAGTCCCAGTCACAGACCGGCGGCGCGGCGGGCACGGGCCTCGCGGGCAACACCCAGGCCCCCGACGGACTGCAGTCCCAGCTGTCGGGCCTCTCCGACATCCTGGACAGCGTCCCGGACGCGGGCCTCGGGCCGAACGGCAACGGCATCGGCTCCAATTCCTGGGTGGTCGCAGGCGACCACACGATCACCGGGAAGCCCCTGCTCGCCAATGACCCGCACCTGTCACCGCAGCTGCCCTCCACCTGGTACCAGATGGGCCTGCACTGCCGGTCGGTCTCCAAGGACTGCCAGTACGACGTCTCCGGCTACACCTTCGCCGGGATGCCCGGCGTGGTCATCGGCCACAACCAGGACATCGCCTGGGGCATGACGAACCTCGGCGCCGACGTCACCGACCTCTACCTCGAGAAGTTCGCGGGCGACGGCTACGAGTACGACGACAAGGTGCTGCCCTTCAAGTCCCGCGTGGAGACGATCAAGGTCGCGGGTGGCAAATCCAAGAAGATCACCGTCCGGGAGACCGACAACGGACCTCTGCTGTCCGACCGCGACGACGAACTGCGGAAGGTCGGCAAGAAGGCCACGGTCGACAGCGCCGCCCCCGACCGGGGCGACGGCTACGGAGTCTCGCTGCGCTGGACCGCCCTGAAGCCGGGCAGGTCGATGGATGCCGTCTTCGAGCTCAACAAGGCGAAGGACTTCACGCAGTTCCGCAAGGCGGCCGCTTCTTTTGAAGTGCCCTCGCAGAACCTGATCTACGCGGACACCAAGGGCCACATCGGCTACCAGGCACCGGGCAAGATCCCGGTACGCGGCAAGGGCGACGGCGCACTGCCCGCGCCCGGCTGGGACTCCGACTACCGCTGGACCGGCTACATCCCGCAGTCCGCGCTGCCCTACGAGTACGACCCGAAGCGCGGCTACATCGTGACCGCCAACCAGGCCGTCATCGACGAGGACAAGTACCCGTACAAGCTCACGTCGGACTGGGGCTACGGGGCGCGCAGCCAGCGCATCACCGACCTGATCCAGTCGAAGATCAAGAACGGTGGGAAGGTCTCCACCGAGGACATGCGCACGATGCAGATGGACAACAGCAGCGAGATCGCCAAGGTGCTCGTGCCCAAGCTGTTGAAGATCGACGTCAAGGACAGCTACGTCCGCGAGGCGCAGAAGCTCCTGGAGGGCTGGGACTACACCCAGGACCCCGATTCGGCTGCCGCCGCGTACTTCAACTCGGTCTGGCGCAACATCCTCAAGCTCTCCATCGGCAACAAGCTGCCCAAGGAGCTGCGGGTCAAGGGCCAGTGCCTGAACGTCGAGCCGGCCGGGAACACCGGTCCCGCCGACGAGGCCGAGCCGGTGCGCGAGTGCGGCCAGCGTGACGCGGAATCCGCGCAGCCCGACGGCGGCGACCGCTACTACGAAGTGATCCGGTCGATCCTCGACGACGAGGACAACGACTGGTGGAAGTCGCCGAAGACCCGCACGGACGCCGCGACCAAGACCCGCGACCAGCTGTTCGGCCGGGCCCTCGAGGACGCGCGCTGGGACCTGACGGCCAAGCTCGGCAAGGACGTCGACACCTGGAGCTGGGGCCGCCTGCACCGGCTGACCCTGAAGAACCAGACCCTGGGCGTCGAAGGACCCGGCTGGCTCCAGTTCATGCTCAACCGCGGCCCGTTCAAGCTGGGCGGCGGCGAGGCGGCGGTCAACGCCACCGGCTGGAACGCGGCGGGCGGCTACGGAGTGCAGTGGGTGCCGTCGATGCGCATGGTGGTGAACCTCGACGACCTCGACAAGTCCAAGTGGATCAACCTCACCGGCGCTTCGGGGCACGCCTACAGCGCGCACTACACCGACCAGACCAACAAGTGGGTCAAGGGCGAGCTGCTGCCGTGGTCCTTCTCCGAGAAGGCCGTGAAGGGCAGTACGAACGACACCCTGGTGCTGCGCCCCTGAGCAGCCGTACGGAACAGTGAAAGGGCCCTCCACGCGCGCGTGGAGGGCCCTTTCGGCGCCACGGAACGGAGCAGCGGGCTCAGCGGAAGCGCCGTACTCCCGACGGGGTGACGACGGCGTGCACCGGCTTGTCGTGCGCCTCCTGGGGGACGCGGGCGACGACCTCCGTGTCGTACAGGAGCACCACCAGGGCGGGATCGGCCCCGGCGCGCCCGAGCCGGTCGAGCACCCTGTCGTACGAACCGCCGCCGCGCCCGAGCCGCATCCCGCGCTCGTCCACGGCAAGACCGGGCAGCAGCACCGCGTCAGCCGCCACCACCGCATCGGGCCCGAGCCGCGCCCCCGAGGGCTCCAAGAGCTCGATCTTTCCCGGGTGTTGTACGGGGGCGAGCGAGGCACCGCCCTCATAGGCGGCCCAGTCCAGGTCGTTGTCCGCGAGGAGCACCGGCAGCAGAACCCGCGTCCCGCGCGCGTGGAGGGCGTCAAGGAGCGCGCGCGTCCCCGGTTCGCTCCCCACAGAGACGTACGCCGCGACCGTGCGCGCCCCGGCGAGCTCCGGCAGCTCCAGCGCGCGCTCGGCGAGAACCGCGGCGGCCTTCTGCGCGTCATCCCTAGTCAACCCGCGTCTCACCGCGAGGAATTCTCCGCGCAACGTGCGCTTGGTTGGCTGGTCCGAGTCGGGTTCTTCCATGATGCGCTCACAGATCCTTCCAGGTGCGCTCATATGAGAACAAAATGTTCTCACCCACAGATTTCGCACATACTCACCGGTTATGGTTACGGACATGACTGAGTCTCACCCCCCAAGGATCAGCAAGGCTGTCATCCCCGCGGCAGGTCTGGGCACCCGGTTCCTGCCGGCCACCAAGGCCACTCCGAAGGAGATGCTGCCGGTCGTCGACAAGCCGGCGATCCAGTACGTGGTCGAGGAGGCCGCCTCCGCCGGCCTCGATGACGTCCTCATGATCACGGGCCGCAACAAGCGCCCCCTGGAGGACCACTTCGACCGCAACTACGAACTGGAGTCGGCCCTTCTCAAGAAGGGCGACGAGGCGAGACTCGCGAAGGTCCAGGAGTCCAGCGACCTCGCGACCATGCACTACGTACGCCAGGGCGACCCCAAGGGACTCGGTCACGCCGTCCTGTGCGCCGCCCCGCACGTCGGCAACGAACCGTTCGCGGTGCTCCTCGGCGACGACCTGATCGACCCGCGCGACCCGCTGCTCGCCCGCATGGTCGAGGTCCAGGAGCGGCACGGAGGCAGCGTCATCGCCCTCATGGAGGTGGCCCCCGAGCAGATCCACCTCTACGGCTGCGCGGCCGTGGACGCCACGGACGAGGGCGACGTCGTCAAGGTGACCGGCCTGGTCGAGAAGCCCGACGCGGCGGACGCCCCCAGCAACTACGCGATCATCGGCCGCTATGTCCTTGACCCCCACGTCTTCGACATACTGCGCAAGACCGAGCCGGGCCGCGGCGGCGAGATCCAGCTCACCGACGCCCTCCAGCAGCTCGCCGCCGACGAGAAGGTGGGCGGCCCCGTGCACGGCGTCGTCTTCAAGGGCCGCCGCTATGACACCGGTGACCGCGGCGACTATCTGCGTGCCATTGTCAGACTCGCGTGCGAACGTGAAGACCTGGGCCCGGACTTCCAGGCCTGGCTCCGCAGTTACGTGTCCGAGGAGATGTAGCACTTTGAGCAGCAGCGCGACGACCGAAGTCACCGGCCAGGACCACGTCTGGTCGGTGAGTGAGCACCTGGACGACATCCTCGGATCCGTCCGCCCCCTGGAGCCCATCGAGCTCCAACTCCTCGACGCCCAGGGCTGCGTCCTCGTCGAAGACGTCACGGTGCCCGTCTCGCTGCCGCCCTTCGACAACAGCTCCATGGACGGGTACGCGGTCCGGGTCGCCGACATCGCGGGCGCGAGCGAGGAGTTCCCCGCCGTCCTGACGGTCATCGGCGACGTCGCCGCCGGGCAGGGTGAGCAGCCAGAAGTCGGCGCGGGCCAGGCCGCACGCATCATGACCGGCGCCCCGCTGCCGCCCGGCGCCGAGGCCGTCGTCCCCGTGGAGTGGACCGACGGAGGCCTCGGCGGAGGCCCCGTCTCCGGGATGCGCGCGCACAGCGCGGCTCCTGACGGAGCCTCCGGAGAGGTCCGCGTGCACCGCCCCGCCGAGGCACGCGCGCACGTGCGTGCGCGTGGCAGCGACGTCCAGGCAGGTGACCGCGCGCTGACCGCGGGCACGGTCCTCGGCGCCCCGCAGATCGGCCTGCTCGCCGCGATCGGCCGTGGCACGGTCAAGGTGCGCCCGCGCCCCCGCGTGGTTGTCATGTCCACCGGCAGCGAACTGATCCAGCCCGGCGAGGAGTTGGCCAAGGGCCAGATCTTCGACTCCAACAGCTTCGCCCTCACCGCCGCGGCCCGTGACGCCGGAGCGATCGCCTACCGCGTGGGCGCGGTCGCCGACGACGCCGAGACACTGCGCTCCACCATCGAGGACCAGCTGATCCGCGCCGACCTCATCGTCACCACGGGCGGCGTCAGCGTCGGCGCGTACGACGTCGTGAAGGAAGCCCTCTCCTCCGTGGGATACGCAGACGACGGGGTCGAGGCGGGCAGCGGCATCGAGTTCCGCAAGCTCGCCATGCAGCCGGGCAAACCGCAGGGCTTCGGCTCCATCGGCCCCGACCACACCCCGCTGCTCGCCCTGCCGGGCAACCCGGTGTCGTCGTACGTCTCCTTCGAGCTCTTCGTACGTCCCGCCGTGCGCGCCCTGATGGGCCTCCCCGACGTCCACAGGCCCACGGCGCGTGCGGTGCTCAGCGCCGACAAGACGCTGACCTCGCCCGGCGGGAAGCGGCAGTTCCTGCGCGGGCAGTACGACGCCGATGCGGGCAGCGTGCGGCCCGTGGGCGGCGCGGGCTCCCACCTCGTGGCGGCCCTCGCACACGCGGACGCGCTGATCGTCGTGCCGGAGGACACCACATCGGTGGAGCCGGGCACCGACGTCGAAGTGGTCCTGCTCGGCTGAAGGGGGCGCCCGCGCGGTACGGTGTCGCGCACATAGGCCCCCTTGCGCCGCACCGCGGGAGGCCCGGACCGGGAGCGCCACAGCACATGACCGCGATTTCCCGGGGGGAGACCCCCGGACCCCCTGAGCACCAGAGACTGACGCACATCGACGAGGCGGGCGCCGCCCGCATGGTCGACGTGTCCGCGAAGGACGTGACCGCGCGCGTCGCCCGTGCCAGCGGCCGCGTCCTGGTCTCGCCCCGCGTGATCGAGCTGCTGCGTGGGGGGGGGGGGGCGCAAAGGAGAAAACCCCCCCCCCACCCCCGCTGGCGGGCAGCGTGGGAAAAACACAAAAACCCACACACACCCCCCTTCCCCCCCCCCCCCCTCCCCCCCCCCCCCCCCCCCCCCCCCCCCCCCCCCCCCCCCCCCCCCCCCCCCCCCCCCACCGCGCGGATCGCGGGCATCATGGGCGCCAAGCGCACGCCCGACCTGATCCCGCTCTGCCATCCGCTGGCCGTCTCCGGAGTGAAACTCGACCTCTCCGTGGCGGACGACGCCGTCGAGATCCTCGCCACGGTCAAGACGACGGACCGTACGGGCGTCGAGATGGAGGCCCTCACCGCGGTGACTGTGGCCGCCCTCACGGTGATCGACATGGTCAAGGCCGTCGACAAGGGCGCGGTCATCACGGACGTACGCGTCGAGGAGAAGTCGGGCGGCAAGTCCGGGCACTGGAGCCGCGAAGGAGCCGGCGCATGACGGCCTACCGCGCGCTCGTCGTCACCGCCTCCAACCGCGCCTCCGCGGGCGTCTACGCCGACCGGGGCGGGCCGATCATCGCCGACGCCCTTTCCGCTCTCGGCTTCCAGGTCGAAGGCCCCCAGGTCGTCCCCGACGGCGAACCCGTCGAGCAGGCCCTGCGCGCCGGAGCCGACGCCGGATACGACGTGATCCTCACCACAGGCGGCACCGGCATCTCGCCCACCGACCGCACCCCCGAAGCCACCCGCGCCGTCATCGACCACGAAGTGCCGGGCATCCCGGAGGCGATTCGCGCGTACGGCAGACAGAAGGTGCCCACGGCCGCGCTGTCCCGCGGTCTCGCCGGAGTGGCGGGGCGCACGCTCATCGTCAACCTGCCGGGCTCCACCGGTGGCGTACGGGACGGGATCGCCGTCCTGGAGCCCCTCCTCACGCACGCCATCGAGCAGCTCAGGGGCGGCGACCATCCCAGACCCTCCCCCAGTGCCCGAAAGGCCTGGGAGGTACCCCCTGGTGGTGTGAGCTGAACAGCCCTTCCTGGCCGGTCGAGCTGACGGACGGCGATGTCGCCCTCCGCCCGATAAAGATGCGCGACCAGAGGCCATGGCGTGAGGTCAACCGGCGCAACCGGGACTGGCTGCGCCCCTGGGAGGCGACGATCCCGCCGCCCACGCCTAGCGGCCCGATCGTGCACCGCCCGACCTACCGTCAGATGGTCAGGCACCTGCGCGCCGAGGCGCACGCCGGGCGCATGCTGCCTTTTGTGATCGAGTACCAGGGGCGCCTTGTCGGGCAGTTGACGGTCGCCGGGATCACCTGGGGATCGATGTGCTCGGGCCATGTCGGCTACTGGGTCGATCAGTCGGTCGCGGGCCGCGGCGTGATGCCGACCGCCGTCGCTCTCGCGGTCGACCATTGCTTCCGATCGGTCGGGCTGCACCGAGTCGAGGTCTGTATTCGCCCGGAGAACGGGCCGAGCCGCCGGGTCGTGGAGAAACTCGGATTCCGCGAGGAGGGGCTTCGTCCACGATATCTCCACATCGATGGCGCCTGGCGCGATCATCTTGTCTTCGCGCTCACCGCGGAAGAGGTACCGGAAGGGTTGCTCCGGCGCTGGCACCAGGCACGACCCCGGAAGACCGCGTAAATAGAATAAGTGTTTGAAATTAATCGGTGATCGACCGTCTGGGGTCCGACTTGGTCCCTCTAGAGCATTAATTTCACGATCTCGGTGACCTGTTGATCGCATCAGTCACAAAAAAAGTTCGAGATATCAGCCAGATCGTGCGACACACCGGCTCAATTGGCAGATGGCCTCAAGCAAACCCCTCTACCGTGTGAGGCGTGAGCAGCAGCGGCCTCATCTACGCAGTCATCGTCGGGGCCTGGGCCGCCTACTTGGTGCCGATGTGGCTCCGTAGGCAGGACGAGCTCAATGAAGCCCGTCCGACGGAACGCTTCAGCACCGCCATCCGGCTCCTGTCCGGACGGGCGGCGATGGAGCGCCGATACGCCAAGGACCTGCAAGCGCGCTCGTCCGAAGAGGAGGAGTCGCGCGACCCGGACAACGCCACCGGCTCGGTGGACGTCCGGGCCTTCGTCGCGCCCCCGCATCGACAACCGGGCGGCCAGGGCGGACAGGAGGAGCGGTCCGAGCCGCAGGGCAAGGCGCCGGTCAAGCCCCAGGCACCGGTCAAACCCCAGGCGCAGCAGCCCTCGGCCAGACCGCCTGCGCGGTCCCAGAGCCAGCAGCCTTCGCGGCGGTCCCAGGCGCAGCCCGCGGCGAAGTCCCCGGCCAAGCCCTCTGTACGGGCGCAGGTGAACACCCCGGCGCCGACCCCGGCCCCGACCCCGGCGCCGACCGGCGCACGCCCTCAGCAGTCGCCCGCCCGACGGGCCGCATCGGCGGAAGCCGCCGCGCGCGCCCGGCGCTCGAAGGTGCTCGCGCGCCGTCGGCGTACGACGGTGATGCTGTTCGTCGCCTTCTCGCTCGGCGCGGTCGTCGCCGCGGTGGGCGGGCTCGCGTTCCTCTGGGCGCCCGCCGCGCCGGCCGCGCTCCTGAGCGCGTACATCGTGTACCTGCGAGGCCAGGAGCGGCGCCGCTTCACCTACACCATGGACCGGCGCAGGGCCGAGGTCGCGGCGCAGCGGCTGCGGGAACGCCAGCCGCGCAGACGTGCGTCGGGCGGCGCGGAAGCCGTTGTCGACGACGCGGAGGAAGGACCGGCGCCCGATACGGAGACCGGTCTCTCGGCGCTCGCCGCCGACCGCCGCGCCCTGGTCGAGCAGACCGACCACGCCGAGTGGGTGGACCAGCAGCGTGAGCGGCAGCGCCGACCCGGGCACGGCGACAGCTGGGACCCGGTGCCGGTGCCCCTGCCGACGTACGTGACCGCGCCGGTCGCCCCGCGGGCCACCGGTGACGTCGACTTGGGCGCGCCCGACGCCTGGAGCTCGGCGCGGTCGAGCTCCATGGAGCCCGCCGCCGACGAGGCGGAGGGCGAGGCGGACGGCAGCGGGTACGGCGAGGGCGCCGGGTCCGCCGGGTCCGCCGAGTACGCCGGGTCCGCCGAGGGCGCGGAAGGTGCCGACGGCGTGGACGGCGTGGACGGAGTCGACGGCCGCAGTGACGCACGGCGGGCCGCTTCCGCCCGCCGGGCGCGCGAGCGCGGACGTACGCCGCTCTTCGATCAGTACGACGAAGGGGAGCGGCCGCGGGCCGCCAACGAGTGAGGCTGACCGGCCAGGTGACCAGCCAGGCCAGCGGCCAGGTCACCGGCCAGGTCACCAGCCAGGTGACCAGCCAGGAACGGATTTCCGAGCACCCGGATCGGGATGCTAGAGTTTCACTCGTTGCAAGGGCCTGTGGCGCAGTCTGGTAGCGCACCTCGTTCGCATCGAGGGGGTCTGGGGTTCAAATCCCCACAGGTCCACTGCACATGAGATCCCGTCCAGTTCATCGAACTGGGCGGGATCTTTGCTGTGCCTCAAGAATGAAGCATCGGAGAAGAACTACAGCGGCTTCGCGAAGCAGCGGCTCAGGTCCTCGAAGCGGTAGTGGCCGAACTTGGCGGGGGCCGGGGTGTAGCCGGTCGAGGTGTAGAGGGCTATGGCCTCCGGCTGCTTCATGCCCGTCTCCAGGACCATGCGCGTACGGCCCGCGCTCCTCGCGTCGTCCTCCAGGGCCGCCAGGATGCGGCGGGCCAGGCCGAGGCCACGGGCCTCCGGGATGACGTACATGCGCTTGATCTCGGCGTCGCCGTCCGCGTACCCCTCGTCGTTCTCCTCGTGACCGCGCCAGCCGCCGGTGGCCAGCGGGGTGCCGTTCTCGTCGTAGGCGAGGAGGTACAGCCCGAGCGGGGCGGCGAACATGGCCGGGTCGAGAGGGGTGACGTCGCCCTCATCGCCGTACCGCTCCGCGTACTCGAGCTGCACGCGGTCGTTGAGCTTGACCGCGTCGGGGTGGTCGAAAGGAGTGGGGCGCAGCTCGATGGAGGGCCGCTGCGGCGGTGACTGGATACTCATGCGAACCATCGTACTTCTATGCGGTGGAGTGAGGTCATTCATTAAGTGTGCCGGTATCGTTCCGGGATGCTCACCGTGACCAGTGTGAATGTGAATGGGCTGCGCGCCGCCGCCAAGAAGGGCTTCGTGGAGTTCCTCGCCGAGACATCGGCCGACGTGCTCTGCCTCCAGGAGGTACGGGCCGAGCCGCAGCAGTTGCCCGAGGAGGTGCGGGAGCCCGAGGGCTGGCACGTCACGCACGCACCGGCCGCGGCCAAGGGGCGCGCGGGCGTCTCCCTCTATACGCGCCGTGAGCCGGACCGGGTGCAGGTCGGGTTCGGGTCGGAGGAGTTCGACGGCAGCGGGCGCTACATCGAGGCCGATCTGCCCGGTGTCACGGTCGCCAGCCTCTATCTGCCCTCCGGTGAGGTCGGCACGGAGCGGCAGGACGAGAAGATCCGCTTCATGGGGGAGTTCCTCACCTACCTGAAGGGGCTCAAGAAGCGGGCCGCCGCCGAGGGGCGCCAGGTCGTGGTCTGCGGTGACTGGAACATCGCGCACCAGGAGGCCGACCTCAAGAACTGGAAGGGCAACAAGAAGAACTCGGGCTTCCTGCCCGAGGAGCGTGCCTGGCTCAGCGAGGTCTTCGAGGGGGATGCCGGGTACGTCGACGTGGTGCGCGCGCTGCATCCCGACGTCGAGGGGCCCTACTCCTGGTGGTCCTACCGGGGGCGCGCCTTCGACAATGACACGGGCTGGCGCATCGACTACCACGTGGCGACGCCGGGGCTCGCGGAGCGCGCGGTCAAGGGGTTCGTGGAGCGGGCGGCCAGTCACGAGGAGCGGTGGTCGGACCACGCACCCGTCACGGTGGTCTACGACATGTGACGCCGCGCGGCGGCATGGCTTGTTGCGGGCACGTACCTGACAATGACTCAACTGTCCGCCGTGCGTGGGGAGACTTCATGTCCGGGAAGTCGTCGTCGCTGTCGTCGCTGTCGTCTCGTCGGAGTGTGTTGCTCGGGGCCCTGGGTGTCGGGCTCGGGGCGGGGCTGCCGTTGGCCGCCGCGTCTCCCGCCGGGGCCGGGGGCGGGGCCCGGGGCGGTGGCGGTGGCGGTGCCTCGGGTGGGGTGCCGCGGCATACGCCGCCCGTGATTCTCACGGAGCAGGCGACCCAGCGGATTCTCGTACTCGATCCGCGGCGCAGGGTCTGGGACGAGGAGGCCGATCCGTCCGTCGTGCGGTGGGAGTTCTCGCCGATGAGGCACGCGGGGTACGAGGACCTCGAGCCGGAGTACAGCTGGGTGTATCCGAGCGAGTCCAAGGTGCGCAGGCACGAGGGGCATACGTTCGTTCTGACGACCGCGTCCTTCGGCTTCGTCGCCGTTGTCCACTACCCCTCGGGCAAGCGCTACTGGGGCGCGGCGATCGGTCCCGGCGACGACCTCTTCAATCCGCACAGCGCGGAGATCCTGCCTGACGGCAACGTCGCGGTGGCGTGCAGTACGGGGGCGCTCGTCAGGCTTTACGCGGCCTCACAGGGGCCGCGGGCCTCGCGGTATGCCGAGGTGGAGCTCAAGGGGGCGCACGGGCTGCACTGGGACGGTGCGCGTGAGGTGCTGTGGGCCATCGGTGACGATGAGTTGGTCACGTACGAGGTGGGTGGGTCGCGGGCTCGGCCCTCGCTTCGGCAGCGTTCCTCGGTGGGGCTTCCTGTCGGGACGCCGGGTAAGACGCCGGGGGGTCATGACCTTTTTCCTGTGGCTGGGCGGGCTGGGCGGGCTGGGTTGTCGGGGCGGTCGGGGCGGTCGGGGAGGCCGGGGAAGTCGGGGGGTTCCGGGCGGCTTTGGGTGACGACCAATGCGTCCGTCTTTCAGTACGACATCGGGAGCGGGGCCTTTGTGCAGGACTTCGCTGGGCGTGAGGAGATCGTCCGGAAGTCGGTGAAGGCTGTTGGTGATGATCCGCGGACGGGGCAGGTTGTCACCACCGTGCCGGAGGGTGGGCTTGAGGAGACGTGGTGGACGCGGAAGGTGAGTGTGCATCGGCCGCGGGGGGCGTATGAGCTGGTCGGGGGCGGGATTTATAAGGCTCGGTGGTTCCTGCCTCGGTAGGGGGGGGGCTGGCAGGGGGGGGTGACGTTTTGCCTCCGGCGGGGTTTTCCCCAACCCCGCCCCTTCCCGAAAACTCGCTCGGCGCGAGGGCCCTGTGCCTTGTGCGTGCCGTCATCACCGGCTTCGCCGAGTTCGTCCTCAAACGCCGGACGGGCTGAAGATCCCGTGTTCGTCCTCAGGTGTCGGGCGGGCTGAGGGGGTCCGAGTCGTCCTCAAACGCCGGACGGGCTGATAATCCCGCGCGGACAGGCTAGTGCTGCTCTTCCGGCTTCTCTGAAGCCAAGCGGCGGTCCAGTGCCATCGACAGTTCCGCTTCCACCACGCTCTTCGCCAGGGGGCGCAGGCGTTCGATGCTTACGTCGTCTGCTTCGGGCGGGGTGTGGGTGCGGATGATCGTGATGAACAACTCCGCCAGCGCGTCCGCGTGTTCGCGTACGCGCTGGCCCGCCTCCAGGACCGCCGCCAGTGGGATGCCCTCGCGGACCAGCGCCGATGAGACGTCCAGGAGGCGGCGGCTCACGTGGACGATTTCTTCGCCGTCCGTGCCTAGGTAGCCGAGGTCCAGGGCCGCGGCGAGGTTCTCGGGGGTGACCTCGCCCGCGAAGTGGTCGGCCAGTTCCTCGGGGGTGAGGCGGACCGGCGTCTCCTCGGTGGGTTCGCCGATGCCCAGGAGTTCGCCGACGTCGCGGCCGTTCTCGAAGGCCTCCGCCAGTTCCGCGATGCCGCTCAGGGTGTGGCCGCGCTCCAGGAGGGCGGCGATCGTCCGCAGTCTGGCCAGGTGGTGGTCGTCGTACCAGGCGATACGGCCCTCGCGACGGGGCGGCGGGATCAGGCCGCGCTCACGGTAGAAGCGCACGGTGCGCACCGTGATGCCGGCCGCCTTGGCCAGCTCCTCCATGCGGTACTCGCGTGTCTCTGCCACGGCAGCAGCCTATGTGCTGCCGCGTCGGGAGCGCCGTGCGCGTGTTCTACCGGCGGTAACTCGGGGCGCCAGACCCCTACCCATCAGTACGCAGCTGTTCTACTCTCCCAATTGCGCCAGTGGTCACTGGCAGAGTCGTGAAGCAGTTCGGGAGGCGGCGGCATGGCCGAGGATGAGGATGGGCGCCAGCAGGGGCAGGGCCAGGGCCAGGAGCAGGGCCAAGGTCAGGAGCAGGGCCGGGGCCAGAGCCAGGGGCAGGAGCAGGGGCGCGAGCATGTGCGGGTAGCCGTGATCGGGTCCGGGTTCGGTGGGCTCGGTGCCGCGGTTCGGCTGCGCCGGGAAGGCATCACCGACTTCGTCGTCCTTGAGCGGGCCGGTGCGGTGGGCGGTACCTGGCGGGACAACAGCTATCCGGGCTGCGCGTGTGACGTGCCCTCGCATCTGTACTCGTTCTCCTTCGCGCCCAACCCCGACTGGCCGCGCACCTTCTCCGGCCAGGAGAAGATCCACGAGTACCTGGAGCAGGTCGCCGACACCTTCCGGCTCCGCTCGCACATCCGCCTCAATACCGAGGTGAAGCTGATGCGCTGGGACGCGGAGAAGCTGTGGTGGGAGGTCGAGACCAGCAACGGCACCCTTATCGCCGACATCGTCGTCTCCGCCACCGGGCCGCTCTCCGACCCCAAGCTGCCGGACATCCCCGGCCTCGACACCTTCGAGGGCGAGGTCTTCCACTCCGCGCGCTGGGACCACGACTACGACCTGCGCGGCAAGCGCGTCGCGATGATCGGCACCGGGGCCTCCGCCATCCAGATCGTGCCCGCCATCCAGCGCGAGGTCGGCAAGCTCACGCTCTTCCAGCGCACCCCGCCGTGGGTCCTTCCGCGCATGGACCGCGCCATCAGCAAGGCCGAGCGCTGGCTGCACCGCCAGCTGCCGTTCACCACCCAGGCCCGGCGCGGAATCCTGTGGGGCATCAGGGAGTTGCAGGTCCAGGCGTTCACCAAGCGGCCGAACGAGCTCGGCGCGGTCGAGCAGATCGGCAAGCGCAACATCGCCCGCGCCGTCAAGGACCCGGCGCTGAGGGCCAAGCTGACGCCGTCGTACCGCATCGGCTGCAAGCGGATCCTGCTCTCCAACACCTATTACCCGGCTCTCGCGCAGCCCAATGTGGACGTCGTCGCCAGCGGGCTCAGCGAGGTCCGCGGCAACACCGTCGTCGCCGCCGACGGCACCGAGACCGAGGTCGACGCGATCATCTTCGGTACGGGATTCCATGTGACGGACATGCCGATCGCCAACCGCGTGGTGGGCCCCGACGGCGTGACGATGATGGAGACCTGGAAGGACGGGATGAAGTCCCTGCGCGGCGCGACCGCCGCGGGCTTCCCCAACTTCATGACGGTCATCGGCCCGAACACCGGTCTCGGCAACTCCTCGATGATCCTGATGATCGAGGCCCAGCTGAACTATCTCGCCGACTACGTACGGCAGTTGGACGTACTCGGCGGCAGGGCCGCGCTCGCCGCGCGGACGAGCGCCGTGAACGCCTGGAACGACAAGGTCCAGGAGCGCATGAAGCGCACCGTGTGGAACACCGGCGGCTGCAACAGCTGGTACCTCGACGAGAACGGCGTGAACACGACGATCTGGCCGGGTACGACGACCGAGTTCCGCAACGCCACGCGGCGGGTGGATCTCGCCGAGTACGAGGTGGTGCGGCCGCCGAAGGTCAGCGCGGACGCGGCGCCGTCGAAGGCCCGTACCCAGGAAACCCGTACCCCGGAAACCCGTACGCCGGGAACCGGAACCCCGGGAAAGAGCACGTCGCGTACGGCGAAGAAAGCTGAGGCAGGGGCATGAGCAGGCTGACGCATGTGACGAGCGGGCCCTTCGCGCCGCCTGCCGCGGCGCGGGAGCTGACCGTCGTGTCGGCGGACGGCGCGCGGCTGCACGCGGAGGTGCACGGGCCCGAGGGCGCGCCCGCGGTGGTGCTCGCGCACGGGTGGACGTGCTCGACCGCCTTCTGGGCGGCGCAGATACGTGACCTGGCCGTCGATCACCGGGTCGTCGCGTACGACCAGCGGGGGCACGGGCGCAGTGTCGCGCCGGACGGCGTCGAGGGCTACAGCACCACCGCTCTCGCCGACGACCTGGAGGCGGTGCTCGCGGCGACTCTCGAACCGGGGGAGCGGGCCGTGCTCGCCGGGCACTCGATGGGCGGCATGACGATCATGGCTGCGAGTACGCGGCCCGTCTTCCGGGAGCACGCGGCGGCGGTTCTGCTGTGCAGCACGGGGAGTTCGCGGCTGGTCGCCGAGTCGCTCGTGGTGCCGGTGCGGGCCGGGCGGCTGCGGACGCGGATCACGCGGTCGGTCCTCGGTGCGAAGGCGCCGCTGGGGCCGGTGACGCCGATGGCCCGCAAGATACTCAAGTACGCGACGATGGGCCCGGGTTCGGCCCCGGACCGGGTCGACGTGTGCGCGCACATCGTGCACGGGTGCCCCAGGGTGGTGCGCTACCGCTGGTCCCACGTGCTCGACGAGATCGAACTCGACGCGGGTGTACTGGAGTTGAATGTGCCGACCGCGGTCATCGCGGGCACGGCCGACCGGATGACGCCCGTCACGCACGCGCGGCGCATCGCCGGGATGCTGCCGGACTCCCTCGGTCTCACCGAGCTGCCGGGGCTCGGCCACATGACGCCGGTCGAGGCGCCGGAGGCGGTCACGGGCAGGATCAGGGATCTCGCGAAGAGGTACGTACGGGTGGACGGGCAGCCGGTTCACGGGCTTGAAGGGCTTGAGGGGAGCAGCGCATGAGCAAGGTCAGCCTGGAGGGTCAGGTCGCGGTCGTCACCGGGGCGGCGCGGGGCGTGGGGGAGTTGCTCGCGCGGAAGCTGTCGGCGCGGGGTGCGAAGATCGCGCTCGTCGGCCTGGAGCCGGACGAGCTGAAGCAGGTGGCGGGGCGGCTGCACACCGAGGCCGAGGCCTGGCACGCGGACGTGACGGACCACGTCGCGATGGCCCGGGTCGCCCAGGAGGTCAAGGAGCGGTTCGGGAAGGTCGACATCGTCGTCGCCAACGCGGGCGTCGCCAACGGAGGCCCGTTCATCGAGTCCGACCCCGAGGCCTGGCGCCGGGTGATCGAGGTCAACCTCATCGGCAGCGCGGTGACGGGGCGGGCGTTCCTGCCGGTCCTGATGGAGAGCAGGGGCTATCTGCTCCAGATAGCCTCGCTGGCCGCGATCACGCCGGCGCCGATGATGACGGCGTACTGCGCGTCGAAGTCGGGCGTCGAGGCGTACGCGCACTGTCTGCGGGCCGAGGTCGGCTACAAGGGCGTGAAGGTCGGCGTCGGCTACCTGTCCTGGACGGACACGGACATGGTGCGGGGTGCCGATCAGGACGACGTGATGCGGGAGTTGCGGCAGCGCCTGCCGTGGCCGTCCAACAAGACGTACCCGCTGGGCCCGGCCGTCGACCGGATCGTCGCCGGTATCGAGCGTCGCTCCAGCCATGTGTACGCGCAGTGGTGGCTGCGGGGCATGCAGGGCATCCGGGGATATCTGCCAGGGGTCATCGGCTCGGTCGGCCAGCGCGAGATGCGGCGGTTCGAACCCCGCCTCGGGACGGTCTCCACGGGGCTGGTGGGGGCGGGGGGCTCCGCCGACGAGCAGGTGCGCAGTGGGCGGTAGCCGGGGTGGTCGGGGTAGTCGGCGTGGTCGGCTCCAGGGCTGACCCGGCCCCGCACGGCGATGAGGCCCACCCGGCGTCCCGGGCGGGCCTCATCTGGTCCAGCTCAGCGCAGCTCAGTGCAGCGCAGCGTCAGGCGTCGTAGTCCTGGTTGAACTTGTCCTGCTGCTCCTGCGCGGCATCCCTGGCCTGGTCAGGGGCCTGCTGGCCGCGCTCCTGCGCGTCGTCGCGGCCCTGCGAGGCGCGCTCGCTCGCCTCGTCCTTCTTGTTGCCCATGGCCTTCTTGGCGCGGTCCTGCAGCTCGCCGGACTTGTCCTGCAACTGGTCCTTGATGCCCATGCTTGTTCACTCCTAGAGGGTGAGGTTGGAGGGGCCTCGACCAGACTTACATGAGGGGACTTACCTCGCATTTCGATCATTAACGGGCAGTGACGGACCGCGAGAAGGCCCGTGAGACGGACCGCGAGAAGGCCCGAGTGACGGCCCGCCAGAAGGCCCGCGAAGGGCCCCGCTACTCGCCCCGCGGCGGAAGCTTCGGCCGCCGCCGGTCCGGTACGTCCCCGAGCCCCGGCGGTGTCGCCGCCGGCCGGTCTTCCAGGAGGTCGAGCGCCACCCGCACCGCGTCGTCGAGCTGGGCGTGCCGCCCCTCCGCCCAGTCCAGGGGCGTGCGGAGCACCTCCAGGTCCGGGGAGACGCCGTGGTTCTCCACGGACCAGCCGTACTCGTCGAACCACCCCGCGTTCATCGGCACCGTGATGACCGTTCCGTCCCCGAGGACGTGCCGCCCGGTCATCCCCACCACTCCGCCCCACGTGCGCAGGCCCACCACGGGGCCGAGGCCGAGCAGCTTGAAGGCCGCGGTGATCATGTCGCCGTCCGACGACGTCGCCTCGTCGGCCAGGGCCACCACGGGCCCGCGCGGTGCGTTCGACGCGTACGAGGCCGGCTGGGCGTTCCGTGTCAGGTCCCAGCCCAGGATCTTCCGCGTCAGCTTCTCGACCACCAGCTCACTGATGTGGCCGCCCGCGTTGCCGCGCACGTCCACGATCAGGGCGGGACGCGAGACCTCAAGGCGCAGGTCGCGGTTGAACTGCGCCCAGCCCGATCCGCCCATGTCGGGGATGTGCAGGTAGCCGCACTTCCCCTCGCTCAACTCCCGTACGACCTCGCGTCGTTTGGCCACCCAGTCCTGGTAGCGCAGGGGGCGTTCATTGATGAGCGGGACGATCGCCACCCTCCTCGGCCTGCCCTCCGCCTCCGCCGCCTCGAACGTCAGCTCGACCGTCGTGCCGCCCGCCGCCGCGAGCAGGGGGAAGGGGCCCGTCACCGGGTCCACCGGGCGGCCGTCGATGTGCGTGAGGACCGCGCCCTCGCGGATGCCGGCGCCCGCGAGGGGCGAGCGCGCCTTGGAGTCGGAGGAATCGCCGGGCAGGATCCGTTTGATCAGCCAACTGCCGTCCCGGCAGACCAGGTTGGCGCCCAGGAGGCCCATCGCCCGCTGATAGTGCGGCGGCCCTTCGTTGCGGCGGGCGGCGGAGACGTACGCATGGGAAGTGCCCAGCTCGCCGAGGACCTCGCGGAGCAGGTCCGCGAACTCGTCGGGGGACGCGACCCGGTCCACGAGGGGCCGGTACTGGTCCAGGATCGCGGGCCAGTCGATGCCGCACATGTGCGGCTCCCAGAAGTAGGCGCGGATGAGGCGGCCCGCCTCGTCGTAGGACTGGCGCCACTCGGCCGCCGGGTCGACCTCGTGCAGGATGCGGCGCAGGTCGATCCAGACGGTCGTGTCGATGTCACCGACCTCCGTCGAGGGGACCGCGCTCAGTTCGCCGTCGTCGACCACCACGAGCCGCGAGCCGTCGCCGCTGAGCGCGAACCAGTCGAGATGGTCGACCAGGGCGGACTTCTTGCCCTTGGTGATGTTGAAGTACTCCAGGGTCGGGCGCCCCGAGGTGTCCGCCGGATTGGCGAACGTCTCGCCGAGCGCGCCCGAGATCGGCCAGCGCAGCCAGACCAGGCCACCGCCGCTGACGGGGTGGAGCGCCGAGTACTTCGACGCCGAGACCGGGAACGGCGTCACCCTGCTCTCCAGGCCCTCCACCTCCACGATGACGGCGCCGTCCTGCGGCCTGCCGTCGGCCGGGTCGAGGCCGCCCGCGGCCGGGCGGCCGTCGGGGGAGAGGGCGAAGGGCGAGGGGGTCGCCGACGACAGGGGGACGAGGTAGGGGCGGCAGCCGAGCGGGAAGGACAGATCGCCGGTGTGCACGTCGTAGACCGGGTCGAAGCCGCGCCAGGACAGGAAGGCCAGATAGCGGCCGTCGCGGGTGAAGACCGGGTTCTCGTCCTCGAAGCGGCCGTTGGTCACGTCGACGATGATGCGGCAGCCAGGACCTTCGATACGGGCCATCTTGATATGGCGCAGGGAGCGTCCGATGCCGGGGTGCGACCACGTCAGCCAGGCCCCGTCCGGAGAGAACGCCAGGTCGCGCACCGGGCCGTTGAGGGAGCGGATCAGCTCCGTCACCTCGCCGTCGGACTCCTCCGTGGCGTCGACCAGGAGGAGCCTGCCGTCGTTCGACGCGATCGCGAGCCGTTCGCCCTCGGGGTCGGAGAGCAGTTCGAGGACCCGGCCGAGCTTCCCCTGCGCGAGCCTGCGCGGCAGGCGCGCGCCGCTCGCGCGCGGCAGATAGGCGATCTCCACGGCGTCCTCGCCCTCCGCGTCGGTGACGTAGGCGACCTGCCCGCCCTTGCCGAGCATCTCCGGGAGCCGGACGCGCACGCCCGGCGTGTCCGTGATGGTGCGGGCGGGACCGTCCCGGTGCGTGAGCCAGTACAGGCTGCCGCGTACGACGACGGCGCTGGCCCGGCCCGTGGTGTCCACGGAGAGCGAGTCGACGTGCTGCGCGGCCGGCACCTGATAGATCCGCCGCCCGGCACGCGGCCCGCCGAGGCGTACGTCGAGGCGGCGCGGCACGGAGTCGGCGGACAGGTCGTCCACCAGCCAGACGTCGCCCGCGCACTGGTAGACGACGCGGGCGCCGTCGCTGGACGCGTGCCGCGCGTAGAACGTGTCGTGATCGGTGTGCCGCCGCAGGTCGGAGCCGTCCGGCAGACAGGAGTAGAGGTTGCCGACGCCCTCGTGGTCGGAGAGGAAGGCGATCCTGCCGTCCACGAACATCGGGGTGTCCAGATGTCCGCCGAGGTCGGGCAGGATCTGCTCGCCGTGCATCCACAGGCGGCCCATGGCCCCGCCCCGGTAGCGCTTCCAGGCGGCGGGCTCGTGGGGCGGCTTCCCGGTCAGGAGGAGCGTCTTGCGTTCGCCCTCGATGTCGTTGACCGCGATGTCGTACACAGGCCCCCAGGGCAGCTTGCCGCCGGGTGATCCGTCGGTCGGCACGCTGTAGGCCCAGCAGAAGTACGAGAAGGGCTGGCCGTGCGAGGAGACGGCGAGGATGTCGCCGTCCGGGGACCAGCCGCAGACCCGGGTGTCCGTACTCCCCCAGTAGGTGAGGCGCCGGGCCGGGCCGCCGTCCACCGGGGCGAGATGGATCTCCGGATCGAGGCTTCGCCATGTCGTGTACGCGATGTGGCGGCCGTCCGGCGAGAAGCGCGGGTGGCTCACCTTGGTCCGGTCGACGGTCACCCGCCAGGCCCGGCCCGCGGGCTCCGAGTCCGGGCTCAGCGGGGCCACCCAGAGATCGTCCTCGGCCGCGAAACAGAGACGGTCGCCGCTGAGGTGCGGAAATCGCAGGTAGGCGTGGTCGGCATGTTCAGCGTGGGCTTCATCGCGCGCGTCGGTCACTTCACCATGCTTTTCCGGTGTGCGGGGCCCGGCAACTCGTACATGCGGTCGGACATGCGGTGGGACAGGTGCGCGCATGGCGCGTGACGCAGCACACGTACGAAACGGTTTCGTTTCGTTAAGGCGCCGAGTACAGTCATGGCGTACGGAACAGTTTCGACAAGAGCCCGACAGGGACTCGACGGAGACACGACGAGGAGCGGAGGGATCATGGCTGAGGCGGCAACGGTGCGGCGCAGCCGGATCACGCCCGAGCGCGAGGCCGAGATCTACACGGCCGTGCTCGATCTGCTCCGCGAGATGGGCTACGAGGCGCTCACGATGGACGCCATCGCGGCCCGCACGAAATCCAGCAAGGCCACCCTCTACCGCCAGTGGGGGAGCAAGCCCGAGCTGATCGCCAGGGCGCTGCGGCACAACAAGCCGGTGTCCATCGCGGACATCGACACCGGGTCCCTCCGTGGCGACCTGATGGAATCCGTGCGCCGGTCGGACGACTGCCAGATGGAGCAGGACGCCGCGCTGATGCGGAGCCTGTTCCACGTCATCCACGGAAATCCCGAACTCCACCACGCGCTGCGGCAGGTGCTCGTCGAGCCGGAGATCACCGGCCTGAACACCCTGCTGCGCAGAGCCGTGGAGCGCGGCGAAGTGTCCCCGGACAACCCCGCGCTCGGCTTCGTCATCCACATGATGATCGGCGGCTTCGTCGCCCGTGACCTGATCGAGGACCGCACGGTCGACCGTGAGTTCCTCTGTTCCTACATCGACGCCGTGATCCTCCCCGCTCTCGGCGCCTGACCAACTCCCTTCCCCAGTAAGCACGTTCCACCTGACGCGACCGCTCACGTCGTCGGGCTGATCCCCCTGCCCTGTAGCCACCACGACCTGACCGGGAGTACGCCCTCGTGGCCACTTTCCTCTACAAACTAGGCCGACTCGCCTTCAGGCGGCGGCACTTCGTCGCCCTGATATGGGTGGCGCTCCTGACGCTGGCCGGAGTCGGCGCCGCGTCCGCGCCCACCGCCGCATCCAGTTCCTTCTCCATTCCGGGTACGGAGGCCCAGAAGGCCTTCGACCTGCTCGAAGAGCGTGTGCCCGAAGCCAGTGCCGACGGTGCGAGCGCCAAGGTCGTCTTCAAGGCACCGGACGGCGAGAAGGTCACGGATCCGGACAACAAGGCCCAGATCCAGAAGACCGTCGCCGCCCTCAAGTCCGGTTCGGACGAGGTGGCGCGGGCGGACAGCCCCTTCCAGGCCAAGACGGTCAGCAAGGACGGCTCCACGGCGTACGCGTCGGTCTCGTACAAGGTCACCTCGATGGAGCTGACCGAGGACAGCCGTGACGCCCTGGAGAAGACGACCGACCAGGCGCGCGAATCCGGGCTCACGGTCGAGGTCGGCGGCGACGCGCTCCAGGCCATGCCGGAGACCGGGGCCACCGAGGTCATCGGCATCGCGGTCGCGGCCGTCGTGCTCGTCATCACCTTCGGTTCGCTGATCGCGGCGGGTCTTCCGCTGCTCACCGCGCTGATCGGAGTGGGCATCGGCGTCTCCTCGATCACCGCACTCGCCAGCGCGCTCGACCTGGGCACGACGACTTCCACGCTCGCCATGATGATCGGCCTCGCGGTCGGCATCGACTACGCGCTCTTCATCGTCTCCCGCTACCGCGGCGAACTCTCCGACGGACGCGACCGCGAGGACGCGGCGGGCCGAGCGGTGGGGACGGCCGGTTCGGCCGTGGTCTTCGCCGGGCTCACCGTCGTCATCGCGCTGGTCGGCCTGGCCGTGGTGAACATCCCGATGCTCACCAAGATGGGCTTCGCGGCGGCCGGCACGGTCGTCATCGCCGTACTCATCGCGCTCACCCTCATCCCGGCGCTGCTCGGTTACGCCGGCAAGAAGGTCAAGCCGATGGGCGAGAAGAGCAAGGTGCTCGGCGGCGGCAGGAAGAAGGCGGCGGCAGCCGAGGGTGCCGCCGAGGGTGCTGCTGAGGGTGCTTCGGAGAAGGCCGCGGACAAGGTCTCAGGGAAGGCCGCGGAGAAGAAGGACAATCTCGGCACCCGCTGGGCACGCTTCGTCGTCCGCCGTCCACTCACCGTCCTGCTCATCGGTGTCATCGGCCTCGGTGCCGCGGCGCTGCCCGTCTCCTCCCTCGAACTGGGCCTCCCGGACGACGGCGCGCAGCCGACGTCCACGACCCAGCGCAAGGCGTACGACCTGGTCTCCGACGGATTCGGCCCCGGCTTCAACGGCCCGCTGATGACGGTCGCCGACCTCAAGGGGTCCGACGACCCGAAGGCCGCGGCCGGTGAGATCACCAAGACGATCTCCGGGCTCGACGACGTCCTCTCGGTCGCCCCGCCGATGATCAACAAGGCGGGCGACACGGCGATCATCACCGTCGTCCCGTCCTCCAAGCCCAGCGGCATCGAGACCGAGAACCTCGTGCACGCGATCCGTGGCGCGGGCGCCGACATCAAGTCCGACACCGGTGCGAGCGTCATGGTCACGGGCTCGACGGCCATGAACATCGACGTCTCCCAGAAGCTGAACGACGCCCTGCTGCCCTACCTGGCACTCGTCGTCGGACTCGCCTTCCTCCTCCTGATCGTCGTCTTCCGCTCGATCCTGGTCCCGCTCAAGGCGGCGCTCGGCTTCCTGCTCTCGGTCCTCGCGGCCCTCGGCGCGGTCGTCGCGGTCTTCCAGTGGGGCTGGCTCGGCTCGCTCTTCGGCGTCGAGCAGACCGGCCCGATCATGAGCATGATGCCGATCTTCATGGTGGGCGTCGTCTTCGGCCTCGCGATGGACTACGAGGTCTTCCTCGTGACGCGCATGCGTGAGGCGTACGTCCACGGCGAGCGGCCGGGGCAGGCGATCGTGACCGGCTTCAGGCACGGGGCACGCGTGGTCTCGGCGGCTGCCGTGATCATGATGGCGGTGTTCGCCGGGTTCATCGGATCCAGCGAGCAGATGGTGAAGATGATCGGCTTCGGCCTCGCGATCGCCGTCTTCTTCGACGCGTTCATCGTGCGCATGGCGCTGGTCCCGGCCGTGCTCGCGCTGCTCGGCAAGAAGGCGTGGTGGCTGCCGAAGTGGCTGGACCGCGCGCTGCCGAACGTGGACGTCGAGGGCGACGGGCTGCGCACGGACGCCGAGAAGGACGCGGGCCGGGGTGCGGACGCCGACCGGGAGCCGGTAGGGGTCTGAGAGGTCTCAGGAGCGGGGGGGGGGGGGGGGGGGGGGGGGGGGGGGGGGGGGGGGGGGGGGGGGGGGGGGGGGGGGGGGGGGGGGGGGGGGGGGGGTGGGGGGGGGGAGGGGGGGGGGGGGGGGGGGGGGGGGGGGGAGAGGGGGGCGCGTTCGAAGACACCCACCAACG
>NZ_JBVIHP010000040.1:0-70471 GCF_055570235.1 Streptomyces sp. NPDC031274
AACGCCCGGTTACATTCCGAACCCGGAAGCTAAGCCTCACAGCGCCGATGGTACTGCAGGGGGGACCCTGTGGGAGAGTAGGACGCCGCCGAACTCAATTTATAGCCGTGGTCCCTGGACTTATTGTCCAGGGACCACGGCTTTTTGTGTTTCTGGACCCCTTCCGGCCCTTGGCCACCCCTCTGCACCGCAGACTGACAACTGAGGGTAAGGTCAGGAGGCATCATTGGCTCGTTTCCCACAGGAGGCCCCCGGGTGGAGGTCCAGGAGACTCGCGTCCAGACGGACCGGGTCCTCACCATCCCGAACATCCTCAGCATGGCGCGTCTCCTCGGCGTACCCCTCTTCCTGTGGTTGATCCTGCGGCCGGAGTTCGGTGGGCCCAAGAGCGACGGATGGGCGCTGCTCGTACTGATGCTGAGCGGCATCAGCGACTATCTCGACGGCAAACTGGCCCGCCGTTGGAACCAGATCAGCAACCTCGGACGGCTGCTCGATCCGGCCGCTGACCGGCTCTATATTCTGTCGACCCTGGTCGGGCTCACGTGGCGGGAGATTCTCCCGCTCTGGCTGACCTCGCTGCTGCTCCTGCGCGAGCTGGTTCTGCTGGTGATGGTCTGGATCCTCAGGCGTCACGGCTATCCGCCGCCGCAGGTCAACTTCCTCGGCAAGGCCGCCACCTTCAACCTGATGTACGCCTTTCCGCTGTTGCTCCTCAGTGACGGAAGTGGCTGGATCAGCACACTCGCTGCTATTTTCGGATGGGCGTTCGCCGGATGGGGTACAACTCTGTACTGGTGGGCAGGGATCCTCTACGTGGTTCAGGTCCGCCGGCTTGTCCGTGCTGACGCCACGGCCGATTGAGCTTGCCGATTAGGCAGCTGTGGAGGCTTGCAGTCCCGTGAGCGACATATAACGGGTCTATCTTGGCGGGCTAAGTCGGCTCGATCGTCGTCTATTGAGGAGGACGCTTCCGACATGAAGGCCGTCGTAATGGCCGGAGGCGAAGGCACGCGCCTTCGCCCTATGACCTCGAGCATGCCCAAGCCGCTCCTGCCTGTGGCCAATAGGCCCATCATGGAGCATGTGCTGAGGCTGCTCAAGAGGCATGGGCTCACCGAGACCGTAGTAACAGTCCAGTTCTTGGCCTCCCTGGTCAAGAACTACTTCGGCGATGGTGAAGAGCTCGGGATGGAGCTCACCTATGCCAATGAGGAGAAGCCACTCGGCACTGCCGGGAGTGTGAAGAACGCTGAGGAGGCATTGAAGGACGATGCGTTCCTCGTTATTTCCGGTGATGCGCTGACTGATTTCGATCTCACCGAGCTGATCAATTTCCACAAGGAGAAGGGTGCGCTCGTCACCGTCTGTCTGACGCGCGTTCCCAATCCGCTGGAATTCGGCATCACCATCGTGGACGAAGAAGGAAAGGTCGAACGCTTCCTGGAGAAGCCGACCTGGGGGCAGGTCTTCTCCGACACGGTGAACACGGGCATCTACGTCATGGAGCCCGAGGTCTTCGACTATGTCGACGCCGATGTGTCGGTCGACTGGTCCGGCGATGTCTTTCCCCAGCTCATGAAGGAAGGCAAGCCCGTCTACGGGTACATCGCCGAGGGCTACTGGGAGGACGTCGGTACGCACGAGAGCTACGTCAAGGCCCAGGCCGACGTGCTTGAGCGCAAGGTCGACGTCGAGCTCGACGGCTTTGAGATCTCGCCGGGTGTGTGGGTCGCCGAAGGCGCCGAGGTGCACCCCGACGCCACGCTGCGCGGGCCGCTCTACATCGGTGACTACGCGAAGGTCGAGGCCGACGCCGAGATTCGTGAGCACACGGTCGTGGGCTCCAACGTGGTGGTCAAGACCGGGGCGTTCCTGCACAAGGCCGTCGTGCACGACAACGTCTACATCGGCCAGCACAGCAACCTGCGGGGCTGTGTCATCGGGCGGAACACCGACATCATGCGGGCCTCCCGCATCGAGGACGGTGCCGTCATCGGTGACGAGTGCCTCGTCGGTGAGGAATCGATTATTCAGGGCAATGTCCGGGTCTACCCGTTCAAGACGATCGAGGCCGGCGCATTCGTCAACACGTCCGTCATCTGGGAGTCCCGGGGCCAGGCCCATCTCTTCGGTGCGCGTGGGGTCTCCGGAATCCTGAATGTGGAGATCACGCCGGAGCTCGCGGTGCGGCTCGCGGGGGCGTACGCCACGACCCTCAAGAAGGGCTCGACCGTCACCACGGCCCGTGACCATTCGCGAGGCGCGCGGGCGCTGAAGCGAGCGGTCATCTCGGCCTTGCAGGCCAGCGCCATCGACGTACGCGACCTGGAGAACGTACCGCTGCCGGTGGCGCGGCAGCAGACGGCCAGGGGCAGTGCCGGCGGGATCATGATCCGGACGACGGCGGGGGCACCTGACTCCGTCGACATCATGTTCTTCGACGCGCGCGGGGCCGACCTGTCGCAGGGGAGTCAGCGGAAGCTGGACCGGGTGTACGCGCGCCAGGAGTACCGGCGGGCCTTTCCCGGGGAGATCGGGGATCTGCACTTCCCCTCCAGCGTCTTCGACTCCTACACGGGTTCGCTGCTGCGCAACGTCGACACCACAGGTGTGGCCGAGTCGGACCTGAAGGTGGTCGTCGACGCGTCCAACGGAAGTGCGGGCCTCGTGCTGCCGAGCCTGCTCGGCCGCCTCGGCGTCGACGCGCTGACCATCAACCCCGGCCTGGACGAGTCGCGTCCGACCGAGACCCGTGAAGCGCGCAGGTCGGGTCTTGTACGGCTCGGCGAGATCGTGGCGTCTTCGCGTGCCGACTTCGGTGTGCGGTTCGACCCCGTGGGCGAGCGGCTTTCGCTCGTCGACGAGAAGGGGCGGATCATCGAGGACGACCGCGCGCTTCTCGTCATGCTCGATCTGGTCGCCGCGGAACGCCGCAGCGGGCGGGTCGCGCTGCCGGTGACGACGACGCGCATCGGCGAGCAGGTGGCCGCGTACCACGGCACGCAGGTCGACTGGACGACCACGTCGCCCGACGATCTGACGCGTGTGGGGCGCGACGAGTCGACCATCTTCGGCGGAGACGGCCGCGGTGGATTCATCGTTCCCGAGTTCAGCAGCGTCTTCGACGGTACGGCCGCCTTCGTGCGGCTCATCGGTCTCGTCGCGCGGACGCAGCTCACGCTGAGCCAGATCGACGCACGTATCCCGCGCGCCCACGTACTGCGGCGTGACCTCGCGACACCCTGGGCGGTCAAGGGGCTCGTGATGCGCACGGTCGTGGAGGCGGCGGGGGAGCGGTCGGTGGACACGACCGACGGTGTCCGTGTCGTGGAGACCGACGGGCGGTGGGTGTTGGTGCTGCCCGACCCCGCGGAGGCCGTCACTCATCTGTGGGCCGAGGGTCCCGACGACGCGTCCGCTCAGGCGTTGCTCGACGAGTGGTCCGCCGTGGTGGACAGCGCCGGTCGCTGACCGGTCGCAAGGGCCGGACGGCGCCTCTCAGAGGTGCCGTCCGGCACGCCGGTGGGGCCATTCGGAGGTAGGGCCCACGACGTGCGACGATGTGCGGCATGCCGCAGCAGCCCCCCACCCGGAGCACCCCCTCGCGCCCCCGGCGCCCGGACGCTTCCATGTCGCTGCTGAACACCGTGATGGACCACAGCCTCGACGAGGGCTACGCCGAGGCTGCGGCGCGTAAGAAGGCGAAAGGTGCTGGTGGAGTGCCGCGTCCGCTGCGCGCGAAGCTCGGCCTTGCCCTCGGACTCGTGCTCGCGGCTCTGGTGGTGACCGTGGGTGCCGCGCAGGCGCGGATAGCTGCTCCGGTGGTCGCCAAGGAGCGCGCGGAGCTCATCGACCGGATCGAGTCGGCGACCTCGGACGCCGACGAGCTCGAAGAGGGCGTCGAGACGCTCCGCGACGACGTGGGCGAACGGCAGCGCGAGGCACTGAAGAAACACGGTGGCAGCCAGGGCGAGTTGGTGTCCCTGCTCTCCGGTGCCACCAAGGTCCATGGGCGGGGTGTGAAGCTCGTGGTGGACGATGCCAAGGAAGCCGACTCGGGTGGGGGCGGGCCGCGCGAGAGTGCGGGATTCTCCGACACCGGACGGGTGCGTGACCGCGACATGCAGCGGGTCGTCAACGGCCTGTGGCAGTCGGGCGCGGAGGCGATCGCCATCAATGACCAGCGGCTGACGGCGTTGTCGGCGATCAGGGCCGCGGGAGACGCGATACTGGTCGACAACAAGCCGCTGGTGCCGCCGTATACGGTGCTTGCCGTGGGTGACGGTCAGCGCTTGAGCACGCGATTCCAGAACAGTCGCGACGGTCAGTATCTGCATGCTCTGCAGGAGAACTTCGATGTCCGGACCAGCATTTCCGTCCATGAGGACGTCCGGCTGCCGGCAGCGCCGAGTGTGACCGTACGTACAGCAGAGCCGAAGGCAGGAAAGGGCACATCGTGATCGCCGTACTGGGCCTCGTCGTGGGAGTCGTGGCTGGATTGTTGGTCCGGCCCGAGGTTCCGGCGATGGTCGAGCCGTACCTTCCGATCGCCGTGGTGGCGGCGCTGGACGCGGTGTTCGGAGGCCTGCGCGCGATGCTCGACGGGATCTTCGACGACAAGGTCTTCGTGGTCTCGTTCCTCTCGAACGTGGTCGTGGCCGCCCTGATCGTTTTCCTGGGCGACAAGTTGGGCGTGGGCGCCCAGCTCTCCACCGGTGTCGTGGTGGTCCTCGGTATCCGGATCTTCTCCAACGCCGCCGCCATCCGCCGACACATCTTCAGGGCGTGACGCGTATGGGTACGGACGAGACGCCCGGCGGAGACAACCGGGGCAGGGAGCTTCCCGCCGAGGTGCACAGTCCGCAGGCGGAGCCCGTGGAGGGCGCGGCGCCCGTGCGGAGCGAGCCGCAGGACCAGCAGCAGGACGACGAGCGGGCGCCTTCGCTCCGCGGCCGTCAGCGGCTGAAGGAGGGGCTGTGGCCCCCTCGCGTCACGCGTCCCCAACTCATCGTCGCCCTGCTTCTGTTCGTGCTGGGGCTCGGCCTCGCCATCCAGGTGCGCTCCAACAACGACAGCAGTGCGCTCCGTGGCGCACGTCAAGAAGATCTCGTACGCATTCTCGATGAACTGGATGACCGTACACAGCGTCTGGAAGGTGAGAAGCAGCGTCTGGAGGATCAGCGCACCGGTCTTGAGAACAGCTCGGACCAGGCCGAGGAGGCCCGCAAGCAGACTGTCGAGAAAGAACGTCAACTCGGCATTCTCGCGGGCACCGTGGCAGCGCAGGGTCCTGGCATCACGCTGACCATCGATGACAAGAAGGGTTCGGTTGAGGCGGACATGCTGCTCGACGCCATTCAGGAGCTGCGCGCCGCGGGTGCCGAGGCCATCCAGATCAATGACGTACGCGTAGTGGCCAACACCTATCTGTCGGATACGGACAGTGGCGGTGTCAGGGTGGACGGCCGCAAGGTCGGCAAGCCCTACCGGTTCAAGGTGATCGGCAAGCCTCAGGACCTGGAGCCGGCGCTGAACATCCCAGGTGGCGTGGTGCAGACTCTGGAGAAGGAGCAGGCCACCGTCACCGTGACGCGAGCGGAGAAGATCGTGGTGGACGCCTTGCGAGCGGCGAAGCGGCCTGACTACGCTCGGTCGTCGTCCCAGTGAGGCGGGGGTGCATGGGGGCCGCCGGTCGAGGGCATGAGGTTGCGGGGGGTCGGCGCACTGTAAGCGTGGTGCGTGGTGGAAACTGTTTGGTGGATGCGGACGTTGTGAGGATGTCTGTGCTGCCGATGTACGCCGGTGTGTGCAATCAGGGTTCGTCCTGCCCCACGGGCGGGTCTGTTTCGGTCAAGGGGAATCGCCCGTGAAGTTGTTTGCGAAGTTGTTCGGCAAGAGTGCACGTGAGGACAGCGGCAACCCCGCCACTGCCCGGCACCGTGCCACGCGCCATGGAGATGCCGAGGAGCAGGGCGGAGAGCGCCCGATGTTCCGCGACCAGGTCGGTGGGCCAGGCGGTGACAATTCGGGCGCGCAGGGCGCGTCGTCTGTTGACCCCGCCGGTGCGGGCCGCATAGGTTTCGGAGAACCGTCAACCTCAAGTACGGGTGGAGGGTTTACCCCCGATCCGTACGCATCGAATGCCCCCGCGGGGCAGCCGCGGCAGGAGGATCCGTCCATGGCCCTGGTGTGTACGAGGTGCGGGAACCGCAACGCGGAGGCGAGCCGGTTCTGCTCCAACTGCGGCGCGCCGCTGCGAGCCGGGGCCGCGCCGGAGCGTCCCTCCGAGACGACCTCCACCATCTCCATCTCGGGCCTGGAGGCCTACGACGCGGAGGTGACGGGGCAGACCGCCTCGCCCGCCCTCTCGCCGGAGGCCCAGGCCGCCGTTGACGCACTGCCGCTCGGCTCCGCGCTCCTCGTGGTGCGCAGGGGACCGAACTCGGGCAGCCGCTTCCTCCTGGACGGCGAGCTGACCACGGCGGGGCGTCACCCGCAGAGCGACATCTTCCTTGACGACGTGACCGTCTCGCGCCGCCACGTGGAGTTCCGTCGCCTCGGGGACGGTTCCTTCACCGTCGCCGACGTGGGCAGCCTCAACGGCACATACGTCAATCGGGAGCGCATCGACTCGGTCGCGCTGTCGAACGGCGACGAGGTGCAGATCGGCAAGTACCGACTGGTCTTCTACGCGAGCCAGCGGGGCATCGGTATCTGACCCGTAGGGAAGGTCCATGCTTCAAACACCGAGGGGCGGTGCCGGGAACGGCACCGCCGCCGAGGACCGTCGGCTGATGAGCATCGGCGCCGTGCTGAACGCGCTGCGTGACGAGTTTCCCGAGGTCACGATCTCCAAGATCCGTTTCCTGGAGTCGGAAGGGCTCATCGAGCCGGAGCGCACGCCGTCCGGTTACCGGAAATTCAGTCCCGAGGACGTCGAGCGGCTCGGTCACGTCCTGAGGATGCAGCGGGACCACTATCTGCCGCTCAAGGTCATCCGGGAGCACCTGGAGGCCCTGGAGCGCGGAGAACGGGCTCCACTGCCCTCTCTGGGGCAGCCACGCGAACCGGGTGACGCCTGGGGCGTGAGTGACGCCGAGGGGCCCACAGTGGCCCGTGTGGGCCGTGCCGAGCTGCTTGCCGCCGCGGAGATCGAGGCGGAGCAGCTCGCCGAGTGGGAGACGTACGGGCTCATCACACCTTTGCCGGACGGCGGTTATGACGCGGAGGCCGTCACGGTCGCCGCGCTCGTCGTCGAACTCGGGCGGTTCGGTATCGAACCGCGACATCTGCGCGCCATGAAATCGGCGGCCGAGCGCGAGGCCGGTCTCGTCGACCAGGTCGTGGCGCCGCTGCGCCGGCACCGTAACCCGCAGACCAGAGCCCATGCGGAAGCCCGTACGAAGGAGCTCGCGGGGCTGACCGGAAAGCTGCATTCTGCACTGGTCCAGACGGCGCTCGGGGTGCGGTTGCCCTGACTCAAGGGGTGCCCGACTACCCAAACCGGCCGGGCACGTCCTAGGGTTGCTGTGTGAACGAGCTCGACGTCGTAGGTGTCCGGGTGGAAATGCCCTCCAACCAACCGATCGTGCTCCTGCGTGAAGTGGGAGGCGATCGCTACCTCCCCATCTGGATCGGACCAGGGGAGGCGACCGCGATCGCCTTCGCACAGCAGGGGATGGCGCCCGCACGGCCGCTGACCCACGACCTGTTCAAGGACGTGCTGGAGGCGGTGGGACAGGAGCTCACCGAAGTGCGCATCACAGACCTCCGAGAAGGGGTCTTCTATGCGGAGCTGGTCTTCGCCAGCGGAGTCGAGGTGAGCGCCCGGCCGTCCGACGCCATAGCGCTGGCGCTGCGCACCGGAACGCCGATCTACGGCAGTGACGGTGTCCTCGACGACGCGGGCATCGCCATTCCGGACGAGCAGGAGGACGAAGTGGAGAAGTTCCGCGAGTTCCTCGACCAGATCTCGCCCGAGGATTTCGGTACCAACAGCCAGTAGTCCGTCGCTTCCGAATGGTCCCGGCGGACCATTCGGCTAGCCTTTCCCGGCCGTGCGGTACGGCAAACCACTCTTAGGGTGATTATCACTCGGCGTGCCGAGTGTGGCGATCGTTGACGAGCCCCTGGTGACTGCCTACCGTCGAGAAGGCAGGTCAAGGACGGAGGTCGGCGTGAGAAGCAGCGGCGACGATACGGCGATGGGCAGTCCGTATCCGCTTCACGGCAGCGCGGCCAGTCACTCTCCCAAAAGGCCGATGGCCGTACAGGGGAGCGTTCAGGGGAGCGGGGACGCCACGTCCGGACAGTCCGAACAGGAACAGATCGGTTACCGGGGCCCGACCGCGTGTGCGGCTGCCGGTATCACGTACCGACAGCTTGATTACTGGGCCCGTACGGGCCTCGTCGAGCCCAGTGTGCGGTCCGCGGGCGGGTCGGCGACCCAGCGGCTCTACAGCTTCCGGGACGTCGTCGTCCTGAAGATCGTGAAGCGGTTCCTCGACACAGGCGTGTCCCTGCAGAACATCCGGACCACGGTCCAGCATCTGCGCGACCGCGGTTTCGAGGACCTGGAGCGGATGACGCTCATGAGCGACGGCGCGACGGTGTACGAGTGCACGTCGCCCGACGAGGTCCACGATCTGCTCCAGGGCGGCCAGGGAGTCTTCGGGATCGCCGTGGGTGTCGTGGGGCGGGATGTGGACGCGGCACTTTCGCAGCTGCACGGCGAGCGGATCGACACCGGAGAGACGCTGCTGCGCCAGAACCCCGCCGACGAGCTCGCGAGGCGGCGCAACAAGGCCGTGTGAGACGGCCGTGACCGCCGGGGCTGGTTCGAGGGGCGGGGTGGCGTTCTCGGGGCGTTGTCAGTGGCGTAGGGCAGCATCAGGGGTGTGAGAACCGCGCCCACGATCCTGCATCTCGACATGGATGCCTTCTACGCGTCTGCCGAGCAGGCCGCGAAGCCGAGTCTGCGCGGGAAAGCCGTGGTGGTGGGCGGCCTCGGACCACGGGGTGTGGTGGCCACCGCCTCGTACGAAGCGCGCAAGTTCGGCGTGCACTCGGCGATGCCCATGGGGCAGGCGCGGCGCCTGGCGCCCAATGCCGCCTATCTGGTGCCGCGCTTCGGGCTCTACCGCGGGATCAGCGACCAGGTGATGTCGCTCCTTCGGGAGCTGTCACCGCTGGTGGAGCCGCTCAGTCTGGATGAGGCGTTCGTCGATCTGGAGGCGGGCGGCGTGGCCGACGACCAGGAGTCGGCCCTTGCCGTGGGCGAGCGGCTGCGCACGGACATCAAGGCGGTGACCGGGCTCGCGGGTTCGGTCGGGCTCGCCGCGTCCAAGATGCTGGCGAAGATCGCCTCGGAGGAGGCCAAGCCGGACGGTCTGCGGCTGATAGTGCCGGGCACCGAGCGGGAGCTGCTCGGGCCGATGTCGGTGCGGACCCTGCCCGGTGTCGGTCCTGCCACCGGGGACCACCTGCGGCGCGGTGGCATCACGACGGTGGGGGAGATCGCCGAGGCGGGTGAGGACGAGCTCGTACGGCTCCTCGGGAAGTCGCACGGGAGCGCGCTGTACGCGATGGCCCTTGCCCGGGACGAGCGGCCCGTGGTGGCGGAGCGGGAATCCAAGTCGGTCAGCGTCGAGGACACGTACGACGTGGACATCCATGACCGGGTACGGGTCAGGGGTGAGGTGGCGCGGCTGGCCGACCGGTGTGTGGAGCGGCTGCGGGCGGCAGGGCACTCGGGGCGGACCATCGTGTTGAAGGTGCGGCGGTTCGACTTCTCGACGCTGACGCGCTCCGAGACGCTGCGCGGGCCGACGGACGACCCCGGGGTGGTGCGGGAGGCCGCGGCGCGGCTCCTCGAGGCCGTGGACACCACCGGAGGCGTGCGGCTCCTCGGGGTGGGGGTCACGGGGCTTGCCGACTACACGCAGGAGGACCTCTTCGCACAGGCGCAGGCGGCCGAGGTGGCTGAGGCTGCCGAGGCGGCCGAGGCACTGGAGGCGGAGAGGGAGGCAGCGGGGGAGCCGGCCGGGGTGAGCGCGGCACAGGCCGTGGGCGACGCGGTGGAGGTGCCGGTCGTACCGCCGGTCGGACCCGTCGTGCCAGTGGTGCCGACCGAGCGGCGGTGGGCTGCCGGGCACGATGTGCGGCATGCCGAGTTCGGGCACGGATGGGTGCAGGGGAGCGGTCTGGGGCGGGTGACGGTCCGCTTCGAGACGCCGGAGTCGTCGGCGCCGGGACGGGTGCGGACGTTCAGGACGGATGATCCGGAGCTCGAGCCCGCGGAGCCCTTGCCGTTGGTGGCCGCTCCTGAGGAGCCGGGGCCGGAGCCGGAGTCGCAGTGACGCCGGTACGTGTGAGCCGCAGCGATACGCGTGAGTCGCCGGGGTGACCGATGAGGGTCAGGGCGCTTCCTGGCCCGCGATGGTGCCGAAGTCCTGGTCCGGTGGTGGCGGCGCCTGCGGGGGTGCGATGTCCAGGCCGTAGTGGTGGTAGAGCTGCAGTTCCTGTTCGGGGGAGAGATGGCGGCCCACGCCGAAATCGGGGGCGTCCTTGATCAGGGAGCGCTCGAAGGGGATGCGCAGGGTGCCGTCGCTCGTGAGCTCGCTGGGTTCCAGGGGCACGAACGCGTCCCTGCTGAACAGCCCCGTGCGTATGGCCGCCCACTCCGGGGCGCCGGTGGCGTCGTCGAGATAGACCTCGTCGATCGTGCCGATCTTGGCCCCGTTCCGGTCGAACGCCTTCCGGCCGATCAGGTTGCGCGGATCGATGTCGGTCTGCACGGGCCCTCCAACTGGTCGAGGCTTGTCGCAGTGGGGCACAACTCATCCTTGTTCGTTCGTATTCACTACGAAAGAGCACTTCGGGGCAGGCGGCCACTCGAGGGATCGGCCGCAGTCCTCGCTGGTAGGCTGGCGCGTGGCTGCTGATCCCGTGCGGGAGAGCTCTCCGGTGGAGACACCGGGGGCGCCGAAGGAGCAACTCCTCCCCGGAATCTCTCAGGCCCCTGTACCGCACGGACGAGGTCACTCTGGAAAGTAGGGCGGGCGTCGGGCGGGCACGTTCGAAACCCTTCCTCACCGACGGTGAAAGCCGGGACAGCTCCCTCACGGGGGCGCGGACCGGTGAAGCTCTCAGGTTGAGATGACAGAGGGGGAGGCCGTCCGGGTACCCGCGCCGTGGTGCCCCTCGCAGGTCGCGTCAGACCAGGAGGCCTCCGCAATGACCGCCACCCCTCGCATCCCGCTTTCCCAGCTCGAACAGGGCATTCCCTTCGAGCAGCGGCACATCGGCCCCGATGCGGAAGCACGGGCCAAGATGCTCGCGCAGGTCGGATACGGCTCGCTCGACGAGCTGACCACCGCCGCCGTACCGGATGTGATCAAGAACGCCGAGGCGCTGAACCTGCCCGGAGCGCGCACCGAGGCCGAGGTCCTGGCCGAGCTGCGCTCCCTCGCGGACCGTAACCAGGTTCTTGATTCCATGATCGGGCTTGGCTACTACGGGACCTTCACGCCGCCCGTGATCCTGCGGAACGTCATGGAGAACCCGGCCTGGTACACCGCGTACACGCCCTACCAGCCGGAGATCTCCCAGGGGCGCCTCGAGGCCCTGCTGAACTTCCAGACCGTCGTCGCCGAGCTGACCGGGCTGCCCACATCCGGTGCCTCGCTGCTCGACGAGGGGACCGCCGCCGCCGAGGCCATGGCCCTGTCGAGGCGCGTGGGCAAGGTCAAGGACGGCGTCTTCCTCGTCGACGCCGACACGCTGCCGCAGACCATCGCCGTCATCCGGACCCGTGCGGAGCCGACCGGCGTCGAGGTCGTCGTCGCCGATCTGAGCGAGGGCATCCCGGCCGAGGTCGCCGAGCGCGGTGTCGTCGGCGTACTGATCCAGTACCCGGGCGCCTCCGGTGCCGTACGGGACATAAAGCCCCTCGTCGAGCAGGCGCACGAGCTCGGTGCCATCGTCTCCGTCGCCGCCGACCTGCTTGCCCTGACGCTGCTCACCTCGCCCGGCGAGCTCGGCGCCGACATCGCCGTCGGCACGACGCAGCGCTTCGGTGTGCCGATGGGCTTCGGCGGCCCGCACGCCGGTTACATGGCGGTGCGCGAGAAGTTCGCGCGCAGCCTGCCGGGGCGGCTCGTGGGTGTCTCCGTCGACGCCGACGGCAACAAGGCCTACCGGCTCGCGCTGCAGACCCGTGAGCAGCACATCCGCCGCGAGAAGGCCACCAGCAACATCTGTACCGCTCAGGTGCTGCTCGCCGTGATGGCCGGAATGTACGCGGTCTACCACGGGCCCGAGGGCCTCAAGGCCATCGCGCGCCGTACGCACCGCTACGCGACCGTGCTCGCCGCGGGGCTCACCGCGGGCGGCGTCGAGGTCGTGCACGGCGCGTACTTCGACACCCTGACCGTGCGGGTGCCCGGCAGGGCCGAGGAGCTCGTCTCCGCGGCCCGCGAGGGCGGCGTCAACATCCACCAGATCGACGCCGACCACGTCTCCCTGGCCTGTGACGAGACCACCACGCGCAAGCAGCTCACCGCGATCTGGACCGCGTTCAAGGTCGAGGCCGACGTCGAGGCGCTCGACGCGGAGACCGAGGACACGCTTCCGGCCAGTCTGCTGCGCGAGGACGAGTACCTCACGCACCCCGTCTTCCACCAGTACCGCTCCGAGACCGCCATGCTGCGCTACCTGCGCAAGCTGGCCGATCGCGACTACGCGCTCGACCGCGGCATGATCCCGCTGGGCTCCTGCACCATGAAGCTCAACGCGACCACGGAGATGGAGCCGGTCACCTGGCCCGAGTTCGGGCAGCTGCACCCCTTCGCACCCGCCCAGCAGGCGCAGGGTTATCTGACGCTCATCCGTGAGCTGGAGGAGCGGCTCGCCGAGGTCACCGGGTACGACAAGGTCTCGCTGCAGCCCAACGCCGGTTCGCAGGGCGAGCTCGCCGGGCTGCTCGCCGTACGGGGCTACCACCGTGCCAACGGCGACGACCAGCGCACCGTCTGCCTCATCCCGTCCTCCGCGCACGGCACCAACGCCGCGAGCGCCGTGATGGCCGGCATGAAGGTCGTCGTCGTGAAGACCAGCGACGACGGCGAGATCGACATCGAGGATCTGCGCGCCAAGATCGAGAAGCACCGTGACGAGCTGTCCGTGCTCATGATCACCTACCCGTCGACGCACGGTGTGTTCGAGGAGCACGTCGCCGACATCTGCGCCTCCGTGCACGAGGCGGGCGGTCAGGTGTACGTCGACGGGGCGAACCTGAACGCCCTGGTGGGCCTCGCCCAGCCCGGCAAGTTCGGCGGCGACGTCTCACACCTGAATCTGCACAAGACCTTCTGCATCCCGCACGGCGGCGGTGGCCCCGGCGTCGGCCCGGTCGGAGTGCGCGAGCACCTCGCGCCGTACCTGCCCAACCACCCGCTCCAGCCCGCCGCCGGTCCCGAGACGGGCGTCGGACCGATCTCCGCCGCGCCGTGGGGCTCCGCCGGAATCCTGCCGATCTCCTGGGCGTACGTACGCCTCATGGGCGGCGAGGGCCTCAAGCGCGCCACGCAGGTCGCCGTGCTCTCCGCGAACTACATCGCCAAGCGCCTCGAGCCGCACTACCCGGTGCTCTACACCGGTCCCGGCGGCCTGGTCGCGCACGAGTGCATCATCGATCTGCGCCCGCTGAGCAAGGCGACCGGTGTCAGCGTCGACGACATCGCCAAGCGGCTCATCGACTACGGCTTCCACGCGCCGACCATGTCGTTCCCGGTCGCGGGGACGCTGATGATCGAGCCGACCGAGAGCGAGGACCTGGTCGAGATCGACCGGTTCTGCGAGGCGATGATCGCCATTCGCGCGGAGATCGAGAAGGTCGGCGGCGAGTGGACCGCCGAGGACAACCCGCTGCGGAACGCGCCGCACACCGCTGCTGCGCTCGGCGGTGAGTGGGAGCACGTGTACAGCCGCGAGGAGGCCGTCTTCCCGGCCGGTGTCGTGGCCGCGGACAAGTACTGGCCGCCGGTGCGCCGCATCGACCAGGCGTACGGCGACCGGAATCTGGTCTGCTCCTGCCCGCCGCTGGATGCGTACGAGGACTGATATCGCGTCCAGAACATGCGTGGGGGCCGGTCCGGAGGTTGTTGCTCCGGGTCGGCCCCTTTGTTGTCCGTGCCGTGGTGCTGCCGTGCTGATGCCGCGTCAGGCGGCGGTCATGATCTCGTCCGTGCCCAGTGGGCGGTGCGGGGCGATGATCTGTCCGTCCGGCAGCAACTCACCGGTGTCCTCGAAGAGGAGGACGCCGTTGCACAGCAGGCTCCAGCCCTGCTCCGGGTGGCTCGCCGTGAGGAGCGCGGCTTCCCGGTCTGCGGAGTCAGCTGTCGGGCAGGGTGGTTGATGCTGGCACATGGAAGGGTTCTTTCGCTGCGGTGTGATGGCTGTGACGTCTGCCTTGCGGCTCGATTCGGTGTTCATGGCCGCCCCCCGTTTAGTCGGTCCGATCCCAGTGTTGCCCTACGGACGTCAATCCGCAGGGATTTAGCGGCAGCGCTTCCTACTGCTTAATGACGTATCACCCGCCCGGACGGTTCAGCCCAACTGCACTGTCTTCTCGGGTGGTTCGGGGTGGTCATACCGGGCTAGTCCGTATGGGCCCAGGACGCGCCGAGCCCCGCGGCCGGGAACGGCGGCGGGGCACGGGACGTACGGCGAGATCAGGCGGGCGAGGTGAGCAGCGGTGCCGGGGTCATGCGGTGGGTGAGGACCTTGAGCAGCTCGGCGGCGCGGTGTGGGCGGTGCGCCGCGATGCCGGGAGGCGCGGGTGCGAGCGGAACGAGGATGTCGGAGGGCGCGAGGCCGCCGCTCGCGCCGTCCGCCGTGCAGTCGCCGTGCAGCCAGAGTGTGAGCATGTAGAGCTCGGGTATGGACAACAGTCGTGGTTGATAGGGCTTCTGCATCGCCTCGGCGTGGCGCAGGGCACGTTCGGTGGCCGCGATGTACGGGCCCTCGAAGAAGTGGGAGAAGGTCCATCCGTCAGGCGTCAGCATGGTGTCCGCCGCGGCGACGGCGCGCTCGCCGCAGCGGATCAGGAAACGCCACCCCGCGAGCCGGGTGGGCGAAGGGCTCGACGGGGTGATCCGGTCCAGGACGTGTACGGGCAAAGGGAGTTCGGGGCTCGCCGGTCCCTGGGCGGCGCGCAGGGACGGGGTGCGGGCTTCGTGTACGGCGGTGGGTGAACCGAGTGCCGCGAGGACGCTGCGCAGGGCGGGCGCGGGAGCCGGGGGGACTTGCAGCGGCATGATGGGTCGCCTCTCTCATTCGACAGGCACGGTGGAACGAGGACAGGTGCGGACGTCGCTGTCTGCTCCGGGGGCAGAGGGGGGCGGGGGCAGGGGACCGCGAGCGCCAACTCTCTGCCTCGTTCGCGAAGTTTATACGACACGTGTTCAGGCCGTGTTTCGGCTAACCGCACCCGATATTGCCCGCAAGGCGTTATCCGGTCGCTATTTTGCGGGCTTTAACCCGATTCCGGATGAGCCCGGGCGTTTGACCTCGGCTCCCTTCGGGGGAGCGGACGGCCGAATCTCATCGGCGTTTTTCACCATGCCTCGGCGAGCGGATTCTCCCCGTGAACATCATTATTGGTGAATGGGGCGTGCGGACACGGCGAAGAGCCTACTGGTCCGGAGGCCTGTGCGGGGCGTTATCGATCACATTGCAGGGCATCATCCACCGAGACGCAGCGGCCGGATCATTGGCTGCCCATCAGAGGAGGGGACGCTTCGATGGGGGAGAAGGTCGTAGCAGGAACGTTTGACCTGGCCGAGCGGCGCCGGTACCGGAGCAAGCTCAGGGAGTGTCTGACGGGACTGCGGAGGCTGTTGGAAGAGGAGCGGTTCGATCGGCCCAAGAATCTGATGGGTGTGGAGATCGAGCTGAATCTCGCGGGGCCCGACGGGATGCCGAGAATGCTGAATGCTGAAGTTCTTGAACGCATCGCGAGCCGTGACTTCCAGACGGAACTCGGAATGTTCAATCTTGAAGTCAATATCGCTCCGCACCGATTGGGCGGACGGGTTCTCGACCGTCTCGCTGAGGAGCTGCGCACCGGCCTCTCCTATGCCCACCGAAAAGCGAACGAGGTGAACGCGGGCATCGTGATGATCGGCATTCTGCCGACACTCGCGCACCACGACCTGGTCTCGGGAAACCTCTCCGACGTGGACCGCTACGCACTGCTCAACGACCAGATCGTGGCGGCCCGCGGCGAGGAGTTCGTCCTGGACATCCAGGGCGTCGAGCGGCTGACCTGCACCTCTGCGTCGATCGCACCCGAAGCGGCGTGCACATCGGTGCAGTTGCACCTCCAGGTCACGCCGGGCAGGTTCGCCGACGTGTGGAACGCCGCGCAGGCCGTCGCCGCGGCGCAGATCGCCGTCGGCGCCAACGCGCCGTTCCTGTTCGGGCGTGAGCTGTGGCGCGAGTCCCGCCCGCCGCTGTTCCTGCAGTCCACCGACACCCGCCCGCCCGAGCTCCAGGCGCAGGGCGTACGTCCGCGGACCTGGTTCGGGGAGCGCTGGATCAGCGACGTGTACGAGCTCTTCGAGGAGAACCTGCGCTACTTCCCCGCGCTGCTTCCGCTCGTCGACGACGAGAACCCGCTGGAGGTGCTCGCGGACGGCCGGGTGCCGCGACTGGGCGAACTCGTCCTGCACAACGGCACCGTGTACCGCTGGAACCGCCCCGTGTACGGCATCGCGGACGGCGTCCCGCACCTGCGCGTGGAGAACCGCGTCCTGCCCGCGGGCCCCACCGTCACCGACGTCGTCGCGAACGCCGCCTTCTACTACGGCGTCGTACGCGCCCTCGCCGAGGAGTCGCGGCCCGTGTGGACCCGGCTGCCCTTCGAGGAGGCGGCCCGCAACTTCGACACCGCGTGCCGCGACGGCATCGAGGCCCGGCTGCGGTGGCCGCGGCGCGGCCGGTACGGAGGGCTCGTGGAGGTGCCCGCGGTGGCCCTCGTACGCGACGAGCTGTTGCCGCTCGCCGCGGCGGGGCTCGACGCGTGGGGTGTCGAGCCCGCCGACCGGGACTTCTATCTCGGGGTCATCGAGGAGCGGTGCAGGCGGCGGGTGAACGGGGCGTCGTGGCAGGCGGCGACGTACCACCAGGCTCTGGAGACCGGGCTCGGACGCGAGGCCGCGCTCGCCGCGACCACCCGGCGCTATGCCGAGCTGATGCACGCGGGGGAGCCGGTGCACACCTGGCCGGTGGGGCTGCCCGAACCCGCCGTCCTGAGCTGAGGCGAGCGGCTGAGGCGGCCGGGGGCGGGCTCAGCCGTGGCTGCCCGCCTCCATGATGGCCTTGAGGATGACCGCGTGGATCTGCGCCGGGTCGTCGACCTGGTGACCCGAGCCGCCGGTCGCCTCCGCGATCTGCACGACCTCCTCCTTGTCCGCGTCCGGGCCGACCGCGATCGCGATGAGCGGCACCGGGCGCTCGGGGTCGGAGAGGTTCCCCAGCCGCGAGACGAGGTCGCTGCGCGAGATGGATCCGGGGTCCTGGTTCGCGCCGTCCGTGAGCACCACCAGCGCGTTGAACTTTCCGCTCGCGTAGCTGGACGTGGCCTCCTTGTACGCCGCGAGCGTGGTGTCGTACAGGCCGGTCGCCCCGCCCGGGATGGGCGCCAGGTCGCTGAAGGCCTTGGAGACCTCGTCCCGCTGGGTGCCGTCGCCCTCGCGGTCGCCGAGCCGCTGGGTCGGCACGAGCTTGCGGTAGTCGCGCTCGCCGTCCAGGAGCGTGGCGAACTCCCAGAGGCCGATCTCGTCCTCGTCGGTGAACCCGGCGAGCGCCTGGAGCAGCGAGGACTTGGTGACCTCCATCCGGGACCGGTCGCGGCCCGGCACGTACTCGCCCATGGAGGCAGAGACGTCGACGACCGTGCTGATCCTGGCGCTCTGGACGGTGATGGTCCACATGCCGAGGGTCTCCTGGAGCTCCTTCTCGGTGGGAGGCTCGCTCGCCTCGTCGGCGTACGGCTGGGGGGTGCGGCCGCCGGCCGCCGTGACGAGTCGCGTGGAGGGGGCATCGGTGCCGGTCCTGAAGCCGTGCTTCTCCAGGATCGCGCGCCCCTCGTCGTCGCTGAACAGCGCCATGAAGCGCAGGGCGGCCCGGCTCTGGTCCGTGGACAGTTCGTCCTCCTGGACCAGCGTGTACGGGTAGTCGAGGCGCGGTGAGCCGTCCTTCGGATAGAACATGTCGAGGCTGTTCTCCTCGCCGGCCGACGCGTTGTGCTTGAACGCGGCCTGCTCGGAGAGGATCAGCGCCTGGTTGCGGCGCGGGTTGCCCTGTTCGGTGCCGGAGGTATCACGGGCCAGGGTGTCCAGGAGCTGGCGGTCGCTGTCGGACGTGCGCGCGGAGAGGGCCTTGGCCATCGCGGCGGCCTGGGTGTCGCCGTCCTTGCCGCCCGATTTCTTCGCCGACGCGCTCAGTTTGGCGAGCGCGAGGAGGCCGGTCGCGCTGCGCGCGGGATCGGCGGCGCCGAGCCGCAGCTTGTCGCCCTTGACCGCCGCGCCGGTCAACTTCGGCCAGCTGTACGTCTTCTCGGGCCAGCCCAGGGTCTCGGCGGAGGAGGGAATCATGGCCATGCCAACCGGTGAGGAGGCTATGTTCCCCGCGGGCGTCACCTTGTCCCGCTTGCCGCCCAGGCCGACGCGTTGCAGCCACAGTTCGGAGTCCGGCACCCATACGTCGTAGTCCGGATCGCCCTTGCCCGTCCGCAGCTCGTCGGCGACCTTGTATGCATCGCGGGCGGTGACCCGTACGTCGATGCACGACCCGTCGGACGTGACCTCCTTCTCGCGCGCGTCGTCGGCGGCCGCGCGCAGTGCGGGGGCGATGTCGGGGGCGGCGGCGACGTCGAGGCGCACCGCGTCGTCGCGGCACGAGCCGCCGAGGTCAAGGAGGTCGCTGCGGACGGCGAACGCCGTGCCCGCCGCGACCGTCAGGACGATCGCCGTCGCGATGGCGACGGTGCGGCCACGGGTGCGCGGTCGTGGGTCGGGTGCGTCCGTCCCGTACTCATCGGGCAAGCTGTGACGTCCCATGGCGGTGGTGCCCCTCCTTGAGCGATGAAGCAAGGGAAGAGGGGGGCGGCATGACCGCAATCGGCGTCCGTCCCCCTCGGCCTGTCGCGCACGATCTTCGTAACTTCTTTCGAGACCCTAGTGGGACGGGGATGGGGATGAGGCGGGATTACTCAACTGGAGGCGCAGTGCAAGCGGAGTCCGGGCCGTTGGCCGGTTCTTTTCGGGGTGAGGGGCCATCGCGACGGATCCTGAGGGACGAGACGCTGCTCGTCCTTGCGGTCTCACTGGGCGCGAGCGGTGTGTCCGCGCTGATCAGCTTTGTCGGGTCGGTCACCAGACCCGGCGGTCTGAAGGACCAGGCGGCGACCATGAACGCGTCGGCCGCTCCGGGACGACCATGGCTTGATCTCGCGTGGCAACTGTTCGGAATCAGCACCGCGTTGGTACCGGTGGCGCTGGTCGCGCACTTCCTGATCAGGGAGGGCGCGGGGCTGCGCACGATCGGCTTCGACCGGAGCCGCCCATGGCTGGATCTGGGGCGCGGGGCGGCGATCGCGGCGGTGATCGGCAGCACCGGGATCGCCTTCTACCTGGCCGCGCGCGGGCTCGGGTTCAACCTGACGGTGGTGCCGGAGGATCTGCCGGACGTGTGGTGGAAGTACCCGGTGCTCGTGCTCTCCGCGGTACAGAACGCGGTGCTGGAGGAAGTGATCGTCGTCGGCTATCTGCTGCGCAGGTTCGGGCAGTTGGGGTGGACGCCGATGGCCGCGCTCGTCGGCAGCTCGGTGCTGCGCGGCTCGTACCACCTCTACCAGGGCATCGGCGGGTTCATCGGGAACATGGCGATGGGGGTGGTCTTCGTGCTCCTGTACCGGCGGTGGGGGCGGGTCGGGCCGCTGGTGGTGGCCCATTCGCTCCTCGATATCGGCGCGTTCGTCGGGTACGCGCTGCTCGCGGGGAAGGTGGGGTGGCTGCCCACGCCTTAGGCGGCGGGCAGGCGGGTGTTGACGTGACGGTGGGGACGTACGGCTGTGGACCTGGCCGTACGTCCCCACGGTGATGTCAGGCGTACAGGTCGCCCTCGATGACGGTGACCGCGCGGCCCGTCAGGAGGGTGCGGTCGCCGCGCAGTTCCGTGCGGACCAGGCCGCTGCGGGCCGAGGCCTGCAGGCCGGTGAGCTCCGCGCGGCCCAGGCGCTGGGACCAGAAGGGGGCCAGGGCCGTGTGGGCGCTGCCGGTCACCGGGTCCTCGTCGATGCCGACGCGCGGGAAGAAGCACCGGGAGACGAAGTCGTAGCCGCGGGCGGGGTCTTCGGCGCGTGCGGTGGCGATGATGCCGCGCTTGGAGTGCTGGGCCAGGGCCTTGTGGTCCGGGGTGAGCGCGCGCACCGTCTTCTCGTCCGCGAGCTCGACGAGCAGGTCGCCGAGGTGCGCCCCGGTGTCGTACGCCGCGAGCGGCGCGGCGCCGAGTGCCTCGGCCGCGCCGTCGGGGACATCGGCCCGGGTGAGCGGCGCGGTCGGGAAGTCCATGGCGACGGTGCCGTCGGCGTGCGCGGTCGTGGTCAGGACGCCGCTGCGGGTGGCGAACCGTACGGGGCCTTCGGCGGAGCCGGTGACCTGCAGGACGTGGGCGGTGGCGAGCGTGGCGTGGCCGCAGAGGTCGACCTCGGTGGCGGGCGTGAACCAGCGCAGTGCCCAGTCGGCATCGCTGTCCGCGGGGAGGCGGTGGGCGAAGGCGGTCTCGGCGTGGTTGACCTCTGTGGCCACGTTCTGGAGCCAGGCGTCCTCGGGGAAGGCGTCCAGGAGGAGGACGCCTGCGGGGTTGCCCGTGAAGGGGCGGTCGGTGAAGGCGTCGACGATGCGGATGCGGTGAGTGGTCGGCATGCCGATGACGCTAGTGGGCCAATGTGGGGCCGGAAAAAGGCCAATCGAGGGTGAGTGGCCCGATTGGAGGTTCCAGGATCGATGGGTGGCCCCCTCTGACCTGCCGCTCTGCCCATCTCTCAGGAGAGGCTTGCTAAGCGAACTGTTCCGATATATCGTTGACGCATCGCGACAGATCAACGATGGCGCGGTAGATCACTGACAAGATCAAGATCGCTAAAGGAGTGATTGCTATGCGTTCCCACGGATATGAACACGAGCACGGACACGGAAGGCGTGGTCCCGGACACGAGGGTCGGGGCGGCTTCGAGGGGCGGCGCGCGGCGTTCGGCCCCTTCGGTCCCGGTGGACCCGGCGGCCCCTGGGGCGGCGGGCGCGGCGGCCGGGGCGGCGGTCCGCGAGGCAGGGCCCGGCGCGGCGACGTACGCGCGTCGATCCTGGCCCTCCTGAAGGACCGGCCGATGCACGGCTACGAGATGATTCAGGAGATCGCCGAGCGCAGTGGCGGGGCGTGGAAGCCCAGCCCCGGTTCGGTCTACCCGACCCTCCAGCTCCTGGAGGACGAGGGCCTGATCAGCAGCGCGAGCGAGGGCGGCAAGAAGCTCTTCTCGCTCACCGAGGCCGGCACCACCGCGGCCGACGAGGGTCCCGACGCGCCTTGGGAAGAGGCCGGGCGCGGGGTCGACTGGGACACGCTGAACGAGATCCGCCAGGCCGGTTTCGGGCTGATGGAGGCGTTCGGCCAGGTCTGGAAGACCGGCAGCAAGGACCAGCGCGAGAAGGCTGTCACGGTCATCAACGACGCCCGTAAGAAGCTGTACCTGATCCTCGCCGATGAGGACTGAGGCAGCGAGGGTCGATGACCCCCAGTGCCACTGAGGCGCCCCGCACTTCATGTGTGGGGCGCCTCTTCGCGTCGGGGGCCTGTTGGAGCTGGAGCGTGGGGGAGGGTCAGGCCACCAGGCCCGCGAGCTTCCGCAGCGACTCGTTCAGCGCGGCCGTCGCCGAATCCTTCAGCTTGCCCGCCATCAGGGAGACCGCCGCGCCCGTGAACTCGCCCTCTATGCGTACGGTCGTCGCGTCCCCGTCGGGGGTGAGCGAGTAGCGGGTGCCGACCGTGACGCCCATCGGGCCCTTGCCCCTGATCGCCAGGGTGCGCTCGCTCTGAAGCTCCTCGATCGTCCAGTTGACCTCGGCGGGGAAGCCCATCAGCTTCATGTTCTCCAGGAACGTGCCGCCCACCTCCAGCGTGGTGGGGCCGCCCTTGGGGAAGCTCGTGTGCGTGGCGTTCCACTCGCCGTACGAGGAGAAGTCGGTGAGTTGGGCCCAGACCTTCTCGGGGGGAGCCTCGATCCGTGCTTCCGCGCTGACTTCGGCCATGCGACGACCCCTTTTCGTTGGGCGCTGCGGCGGGGCGCAGCTGCGGTGTCGCGGAACGTAGCCGCAGGGTCCGGAACATTCAATACTGATGAACCGTCAGATATCGTGGACGCTCCGACGGCGCCGCCCGAAACCGGGTCGGGTACTGTTGCCCTCCCCCGCGACGGACGCGGGCAGACGGACCCAGGAGGTGAGACCCATTACCGCTGAAGCAGGTCGGGTGCTCCCCCTTCACGACCGCGCGGTTCACCCGGCATAGGTGACCGAGGGAGCCCCTCAGGCGTCCCGAAAGGTTCCTCTTCTCATGTCGGTCTCACCTTCGTCACCCGCGTCGTCGCCGATGACGTCCCTCACCCCTGCCGCCATCGTCACCAGGCTGCGCGCCGCCGGCTGTGTCTTCGCCGAGGACGAGGCGCGGCTGCTCGTCGCCACCGCGCGTGACCACACCGAACTCGCCGCCATGGTGGAGCGGCGCGCCGCCGGTCGGCCGCTCGAACACGTCCTGGGCTGGGCGGAGTTCCGCGGACTGCGGATAGCTGTGGACACCGGGGTCTTCGTGCCACGGCGGCGCACCGAGTTCCTCGTACAGGAGGCCGCCGCCCTGTCCGGACCCGGAGCGGTCGTCGTCGACCTGTGCTGCGGCTCAGGGGCGCTCGGGGCCGCGCTCGGCGCCGCCGTCGGCCGGATCGAGCTGCACGCCGCCGACATCGACCCCGCCGCCGTGCGGTGCGCGCGGCGCAATGTCGCCGACGTGGGGGGAAGGGTGTACGAGGGCGACCTCTACGAGCCGCTGCCCGTCGCGCTGCGGGGCCGTGTCGACGTACTGCTGGCGAACGTCCCCTACGTACCCACCGAGGAGGTCGGTCTCCTGCCGCCGGAAGCCCGTATCCACGAGGCGCGGGTGGCGCTCGACGGCGGGGCCGACGGCCTCGACGTCCTGCGGCGGGTGACCGGGGACGCGGCGCGCTGGCTTGCTCCCGGCGGCCGCCTGTTGTTCGAGACGAGCGAGCGGCAGGCACCGTACGCGCTCGCGGCGGTCGCCGACGGCGGTCTTGTGCCGCGGTCGGTGAGCGACGAGGAGATGTACGCGACCGTGGTCATCGGGACGCGGCCCGCCTGAGTCGCGGGCCGGGAGAATCGCCGGGAAGACGATCGCGTTCGGGGGTCAGCCGACCCTGCGTATCACCGCCGTGTCGAACAGGTCGCACGCCCTGGGGAAGGGGCCCTCGTCGTGGCAGTGCCAGGCTTCCCAGAACAGGTCGGCGGGCAGTGCGTCATCGGGTGCGTACACCCGATACACGTACTGTCTGCCGTCGTTCGCCGACAGCGAGACCATCCAGTACCTGCACTTCATGACCTGCACCCCATCACCTGCGCCCCATGCCTGAAAGACGAGTGACGGGTGTGCCGTGGTTGCGTTCCGGGCGTGAATCAAGGCGCCGCGCGCCCCTGGGGGAAGAAAAGTCGGATCTCATCCGTAAGGAGGAGAAGCCACACATGCGTACCCAACCTGTGTCGGACGCGAAGATGCTTCCCGCCGCCGATGACACCACCCACAGGGGACTGATGGGGTGGGAGATGTGCAAAGCCGTACCCCGCCGGGCGCCGAGCCCGGCCCCACCCGAACAGAGACCGAGTCCCGACTGAGCCCAGTGCTGGCATCGGTGGTGGCCGGCGCGCGCCGGCGTGCGGTACGGGACGGGGACCGGCAGATCGACACCGCGCATCTGCTGCACTCCCTCCTGGAGGCCGACCCCGAGGTGCGGGCGGCCTTCGACGACGGCGCGCAAGTGGTGCGGCTGCTCGGCTATCTCGTCCAGCGCAGCATCGGGTACGGCCTGCAGTGGCGGGGGACGGTCGAGGACTCCGGAGCGGTGCCGCTGGTGAAGGTGGGCGACTTCGGCCTTGCCAAGGAGAAGCGCTGGTCGCCGTCCGCGACCGCGGCCATGGAGAGGGCCATCGAGCGGGCCGACCGGCGCGGCGAACCGCGCGCCCTCGGTATCGACCTCCTGGTGGCGCTCATCTCCGATCCGGACTATCGCGCGGTCGAGGTCCTGGGGCGGGCCGGGGCCGACCCGGAGGTGATCGTCCGGCGCATCGAGGAGGGTCCGTCCACCGACGCCGCGTTCCCGGATCCGTACGCCGAGACGTCCGCCGATTGAGACAGGGGCTATCGAAGGTGACGCTCATGACGCGCCCTGTCATGCTGTGCCGGTGCAAGCGTCTGAGGGGAATCGGGCAGGCTCACGGCTGAGCCGTGGGAGAGGCATGGGCCTCGGGCTTGCCCTGGGGTCGGCGGTCGCCTTCGGCGGTTCGGGCGTCGCGGCCAAGCCGCTGATCGAGGCCGGCCTCGACCCGCTGCACGTGGTGTGGCTGCGGGTGACGGGCGCCGCCCTGGTGATGCTGCCGGTCGCCTGGCGCCACCGCGCCCTGCTGCTCCGCAGGCCCGCCCTTCTGCTCGGCTTCGGCCTGCTCGCCGTTGCCGGTGTCCAGGCCTGCTACTTCGCGGCGATCTCCCGCATCCCCGTCGGTGTCGCGCTCCTGGTCGAGTACCTCGCGCCCGCGCTCGTCCTCGGCTGGGTGCGTTTCGTGCAGCGGCGGCCCGTGACGCGGTCCGCCGCGGTGGGCGTGGTCCTCGCGGTCGGCGGGCTCGCCTGTGTCGTCGAGGTGTGGGCCGGGCTGAGTTTCGACGCCGTGGGGCTGCTGCTCGCGCTGGGTGCCGCGTGCTGCCAGGTCGGCTACTTCGTCCTGTCCGACCAGGGCAGCGACGCGGGGGACGACGCTCCTGACCCGCTCGGCGTCATCGCGTACGGACTGCTGATCGGTGCCGCGGTGCTGACCGTCGTGGCGCGGCCCTGGGGCATGGACTGGTCGGTGCTCGCCGGGAGCGCGGACATGGACGGTTCGGCCGTTCCCGCCTGGGTGCTCATCGGCTGGATCGTGCTCGTCGCGACCGTCGTGGCGTACGTCACCGGGGTGCTCTCGGTGCGACGGCTCTCGCCGCAGGTGGCGGGGGTCGTCGCCTGTCTGGAAGCGGTCATAGCGACCGTGCTCGCCTGGGTCATGCTGGGCGAACACCTGTCGGCGCCGCAGATCATCGGGGGCGCGGTGGTGCTCGCGGGGGCGTTCATCGCGCAGTCGTCCACGCCAACGAAGCCCCACGACGGGCCTGCCGCGGGCGGGCTGCCGGAGCCGGAGCAGCGGTTGTCGTCAACCGGCACTGCCGTCTAGGGTGTTGATCATGCATTCACGCGCGCTCGTTCTTCCGCCCCCCGCCGCTTAGGCGCGGGCACCTTCTGGATCACACCCGGCCGGTGGCCGGGTGGAACGACGCTGCCCGCAGACGGAGCCAGGGACCTTCCTTCTTCTTTCTTTCTGCGGAGAACTCACGTGTCGAATGTGTCGACTGTGTCGACGGCTGCCTCCGGTCTGTCCGTCGGACGCGGCCTCTTCTATCTGATCGTCGCCGGTACGGCCTGGGGCACCGCCGGTGCCGCCGCCGCGCTGGTCTTCAACGCCAGTGACATGGGGCCGGTCGGCCTGTCCTTCTGGCGCTGCGCGGGCGGCTTCGTGCTGCTGTTCGCCGTCCGTCTGATGCGGGCGCGCCGCCGGTCCGCGTACGCCGCCGTGAGCGCGCCGCTGCGGCGGAGGCTGCCGCGGATCGTGGTGACCGGCGTGGCCCTCGCCGTGTTCCAGACCGCCTACTTCGCGGCCGTCGAGTCGACCGGGCTCGCCGTCGGCACGGTGGTCGCGATGGGCGCGGGGCCCGTGCTCATCGCGCTCGGGGCGCGGTTGACCATGGGCGAGCGGCTCGGGCGTGGCGGGGTCGTCGCCGTGGCGGGGGCGCTTGCCGGGCTCGTGGTGCTCGTCCTGGGCGGCGGCGGTGCGAGCGTGCGTCCGGAGGGTGTCGGGTGGGGGCTGCTCTCGGCGGCCGCGTACGCCACGATGACGCTGCTCACGCGGTGGTGGGGGCGGGACGGCGGTGCCGACTCGGCCGACACGACGGTCTGGTCGTTCGCCGTGGTCTCCGTCTGTCTGCTGCCGCTCGCCGCGGTGGAGGGCCTCGTCCCGCATACCGCCGACCCGGCGCGGATGAGCCTCTATGTGCTGTACATCGTCGTGATACCGACGGCGGTCGCCTACGCCCTGTACTTCGCGGGCGCCGCCGTCATCCGGTCCGCGACCGTCTCCGTGATCACGCTCCTCGAGCCGCTCAGCGCCGCGGTCATCGCGGTCGTGCTGCTCGACGAGGAGCTGACCGTGTCGACGGTGCTCGGCACGCTGATGATGCTGGCCGCGGTGACGGGGCTCGCCGTCGCCGAGACGCGGGGTGCGGTCGCCGCGCGGCGGGACGCGGCGCTGGTGTGAGGGGTCTCGCGGGGCGCGGTCCGGCCGGTGTGGGCCGCCCCCCGCGAGCGCTGTCTTGAGTCCGGGGGCCGGTGGGGGTTGCCCGCGCCGTTCCCCGCGCCCCTGACGGGGCGTTCAGCGGCGGCGCAGTTGGTGTTCGTGTGCTGCCTCGTCACGTGGGCCGGCACGTTTCACGAGGCCCGCCGCGATCTGGTCCTGGACCTCCTGCGGCTTGTGGTTCGCGTACTTGAACTTTGCCCGTACGTCCGTCACTTCGAGGCACAGGGCGCGGATGCCGGAGAGCATGCGGCCGAACGGGGCCTCGCCCACCGTGGCCGGGACCGAGCCGCCCTCCGGCTGGAAGTGGGCGACCTGGCGGTTGAGGAGCTCGGCCTTCTCCGCCGGGTCGTCCACGATGCGGGCGGTGCAGCGCAGCTGTACGGCGGCGTAGAAGCTGGTCGGCACGCCGTGCTCGGGCAACGTGTCCGGAGGTGCCTGCCAGGGGCCCGGCACGTATACGTAGTCGTCCACCACGCTCAGCAGTACTTCGAGGTCGGCTTCCAGTGCGGGCCACAGCGGGTTGGGGCGCGCCAGGTGGGTGATCACCCGGCCGTGCGGGCCATGGTCCGCTTCGTAGGCGAAGTGCGCGGGCTGCACGTGCGGGGGCTCTCCGGGCAGGCCGTTCACGGCGAGCTGCCCGAAGTCGTGGGCGGCGAGCCACTGCCGCCACTCGGCGTCGGAGCGCGGCGCGTCCCAGGGGTGGATCAGCATCACAGCTCGATCAGGTAGTCGGGGGTCTCGACGCCGGGGGCCAGGTCGGTCGACGGGACGAGCGGGTCGTGGCCCTTGCGCAGGGGGACGACGCCGGCCCAGTGGGGCAGGTCGAGGTCCTCGGGGTCGTCGTTCGGGCCGCCGGTGCGCACCTTGGCGGACACCGCGGCGAGGTCGAGGCTGAGCACGGCGGTCGCCGCGAGTTCCTTCGCGTTCGCGGGGCGCGAGTCGGCGGAGCGGCCCGGCACGACGTGGTCGACGAGTGCGTCGAGGGCGGCGCGCTTCTCCTCGGGGTCGGTGACCTGGTGGGCGGTGCCGTGGATCACCACGGAGCGGTAGTTGATCGAGTGGTGGAAGGCCGACCGGGCGAGGACCAGGCCGTCGACGTGGGTGACGGTCAGGCAGACCGCAAGGCCCGGGTCGTCCTCCTGCTGCGGGGCGTCGCCCGCCATCCGCAGCGGCCGGGAACCCGTCGAGCCGTGCACGTACAGGCGCTCGCCCACCCGGCCGTACAGCGTCGGCAGGACGATCGGAGCTCCGTCCCGCACGAAACCGAGGTGGCAGACATAGGCCTCGTCGAGTATCGCGTGCACCAACTCCTGGTCGTACGCGGCACGGTCCCGCCCGCGGGTGGGCACGGTCAGGTCGGTCGGCGCGTACGAGGCGGTGTCGGCGGCCTCGATGCCGGACTCGGATGCGACGCTCATTGCCTTCTCCATTGCACTAGTGCATAATGTGGTTTGTGCTAGGAGAGTATCGGATCGAAGGCCGACGTGCAGCTGAGATCGCTGCCAGCGTGGAGCGCGCGGTGGGTGGCGGAGACCTGGAACCGGGTCAACTCCTGCCGCCGATGCGCGAGTTGGCGGAGCGGCTCGGGGTGAATCCCAATACCGTGGCCGCCGCATACCGCACGCTGCGCGAACGCGGCGTCATCGAGACGGCGGGGCGGCGCGGCAGCCGTGTACGCCCCAAGCCCGCGACGACCGCGCGCGAGCTGATCCGTGTGGACGTACCGCCCGGTGTGCGCGACGTGTCGAACGGCAATCCGGACACGGCGCTGCTTCCGCCGCTCGCCGGGGTGTTCGCGGCCGCCGCCGCGGAGGGCGACCTGCGCCCCGTGCTGTACGGGGAGGAGGCGGTGCACCCCGAAATGACCCGCCACGCGCGCGTGGCCCTCGACGAGGACGGCGTACCGGACGGCCCTGTCGCCGTCACCTCCGGGTCTCTCGACGCCATCGAGCGCGTGCTCGCCGCGCATCTCAAGCCCGGGGACGCGGTGGCGGTCGAGGATCCCGGCTGGGGCAGCCTGCTCGATCTGATGCCGGTGCTCGGGCTGCGCACGGTCCCGGTGGGCGTCGACGACGACGGGCCGCTGCCCGCCGACGTGGAGGCGGCGCTGCGCGGCGGAGTCAGGGCGCTCATCGTCACCGACCGCGCCCAGAACCCGACGGGCGCCGCGATCAGTGCTCCACGCGCGCGTGCGCTGCGAAAAGTGCTCGCCGCGCACCAGGGCGTGCTCCTCGTCGAGGACGACCACGGCCACGCCATCGTCGACCTGCCGCTGCACCCGCTGGCGGGCGTGACCCACAGCTGGGCCTTCATCCGCTCCACGGCCAAGGCGTACGGCCCGGACCTGCGACTTGCCCTCCTCACCGGGGACGCCGTCACCGTCGATCGCGTACAAGGGCGGCAGCGGCTCGGCCCCGGGTGGGTGAGCCATCTGTCGCAGCGTGCCGTGGTGCGGCTGTGGACGGAGGGGGCGGTCGACACGGCCCGGGTGGCGGCGTCGTACGGGAAGCGGCGTGACGCGCTGATCGCCGCGCTCGCCGAGCGGGGTGTCGCGGCGCACGGGCGCAGCGGCATGAACGTATGGGTGCCCGTGCCGGACGAGACCGGCGCGGTCGCCAGGCTGCTGCACGCGGGGTGGGCCGTCGCGCCGGGCGCGCGATTCCGGATGGGTGCGCGGCCAGGGGTGCGGATCACGGTGTCGACGCTCGGGGAGGGTGACATCGCGGCGGTGGCGGACGCCGTCGCCTCCGCCACCGGGCCCGCTCCCGCGCGGCGCTATGAGTGATCGGCCCGCTCCCGCGCGGCGTCGGCGATCGGCCGGTTCCGCGTGCGGTCGCGCGGCTTGGACTGGGTGAGCGCGGCGCCCGCCAGGACGATCACCGCACCGACCGGCGTCGACCAGCTCAGGGACTCGCCGAGCACGGCGACGCCCGCGGTGGTGGCGATGACCGGGACGAAGTACGTGACCATCTGGGCCGTCGTCGGCCCGACCTCGGAGACGAGGCCGTACTGCATGAGGAAGGCGATCCCGGTGCCGACGGCACCCAGTGCCACGATCGCGAGCAGCGGCACGACGGGGAAGTGCGTGGGGAACGACGTGAACAGCGGTGTCACCACGGCCAGTTCGACGGTCGCGATCAGGAGCTGGGCGCCGGTCAGCGAGAGATTGGAGTGACCGGAGCCGGCCAGGGTGCGGCGCACGTAGATCCAGCCGATCGGGTAGCACAGCGCGGCGAGCAGTGCCATCGACGTGCCGCGGAAGTCGAGGCCGCTGAAGCCCTGCCAGGCACCGAGGACCGTGAGCACCCCGAGGAACCCGATGCCGAGCCCCGCGACCCTGCGCCGCGTCGGACGGTCCTCGGAGAGTGCGACCAGGGAGAGGGCCATGCCCCACAGGGGCGAGGTCGCGTTGCAGATACCGGCGAGCGTGGACGGAATCGTCAGCTCCGCGTACGCGAACAGCGAGAACGGCAGGGCGTTGAGCAGGAGCGCCGCGACCGCGAGATGCGCCCACGTCCGTGCCCCGCGCGGCAGCCGTTCGCGCTTGACCACGAGGACGACCGCGACGACCGCGGTGCCGAAGAGCAGGCGCCCCAAGGTGACCTGGAACGGTGCGTAGCCCTCCGTGCCGACCTTGATGAGGAGGAAGCTGAAGCCCCAGATCAGCGAGAGGACACCGAAGCGCAGGCGCCAGCCGAGGACGCGGCGAGGCTTCGGACCGACGGGGGCGGGTGGGGGAGAAGCGGCGACGAGGGAGCCCTGAGGGGTGGAGGTGACGCTCATGTACGTCACCTTGAGGCAGCTGACATCGTAGAACAAGCGAAATAAACTGCCAGGTATCGCGTAGCATTTCTTATGTGTTGAACCTGGAACGCCTGCGCACGCTCGACGCACTGGCCCGGCACGGCTCGGTCAGCGGCGCCGCGGCGGGGCTGCACGTCACGACGTCGGCCGTCTCGCAGCAGATGACCAAGCTGGAGCGCGAGGTGGGCCAGCAGCTCCTCGCCAAGAACGGCCGGGGCGTGCGCCTGACCGATGCCGGACGGCTGCTCGCCGAGCATGCCGGGCGCATCCTCTCCCAGGTGGAGCTCGCGCAGTCCGACCTGGAGGAGCAGCGCGGCAAGGCCGTCGGCGAGCTGCGGATCTCCGCTTTCCCCACGGCGATGCGCGGCCTGCTGCCCGCCACGCTCACCGCGCTGCGCGCCGACCACCCCGGCCTGCGCGTCCGCTCCCAGGAGATGGAGCCGCAGCCCGGGGTGGCCGCCGTGGTGCGCGGCGACATCGACCTCGCGATCGTCCTCGACTGGTACAACAAGCCGCTGCCGATGCCTGAAGGCCTGGTCAAGGCCCCCCTCCTGGACGACCCCGCCGGTGTCGCCATGCCCGCGGCCCATCCCCTCGCCGACCGCGCCGAGGTGGACCTCGAGGAGTTCGCGGACGACGAGTGGATCACCTGGGCGGAGGGGGAGTTCTGCCATGAGTGGCTGATGTTCACGCTGCGCGCCAAGGGCATCGAGCCGCGGATCGCGCACCGCGCGGAGGAGCATCACACGCAGCTCGCCCTGGTGGCCGCGGGTCTCGGCGTCTGTGTGGCACCCCAGTTGGGGCGCGAGCCGATGCCTGCCGGGGTCAGGACGGTTCCGGTGCGGCACCGTGTGCACCGTCATGTGTACGTGGTGTGGCGCGCGGACGCCGACCGCCGGCCCTCGATCAGGGCGGCGGTCGAGGCGCTCCAAGGGGTGGGGGCCGAGCTGGGCTAGAGCTCAGGGGCGGGGCTGCGCATCCGCCTCGCTCAGGGGCGGGCCCGCAGATCCGCCAGCTTCCGGAAGTCCCAGGACGCGATCGCGTCGGGCGTGAGCCGGATCCACGCGTGCTTCCCGTCGTACGGCATCGTGTCCATCCCGAAGTACTTCTGGGTGAACAGCCTCTCCGGGACTTCGAGTTCGGGGCAGGGCTCGCCCACGCGCGGCGACTCGGCCACGAAGACCGCCGTCCCGGAGAGCTCCACGCCCCGCAGCTCCCCGTACTCGACGCCCGAGTCGATCACGACAGCGATCCGCTGGTCACCCCGAAGGTCAGCCCAGCGCTTGCTGCGAGTGATCGAGAACAGCCACAAGGACGTGCCGTCCCAGGCGAACCAGAGTGCGCTGACGTGCGGGGCGCCGTCGCCGGACACGGTCGCGACCCGGCAGGTGCGTTCCGAGCCGAGGAAGGCGTCGAGCTCGTCCGGCGACATCATGATTTTGCGGCCCCGGCGCTGTGTGACGGCCATCGTTCCTCCCGCGACAAGTGGAAATGGTGGGCGTACAGCCAGAACTGACAACCCGTCAGGACTGACCGTCTGGAAAGCATGCGGTCTCTTCCGCCGTGGCGCAATGGCCGCTAACCTCCGCGCATCCCGGTCGTCGCCGGTCGTCGCCGGTCGCCTCCGCTGTCCGCCTGGACGACCCGGACGGTCCGGACGACCTGGATGGCCTGGGCGACCCGGACGACCTGGATGAGCCGAATGAATCGGACAGGGGGAGCGATGCCGTCGTACGAACAGCTCAGGGAACTCCTCGATCCCGCCACCACCGTACTGATGACCGTCGAGTGCCAGCAGGGTGTGGTGGGGACGGAGAGCGCGCTGCCCGAACTCGCCGGCGAGGCGCGCTCGTCGGGCTGTCTCGTCAATGTCGCGCGGCTGGTCTCCGCCGCCCACCAGGCCGGGGCCCAGGTCCTGCACGCAGTGGCGGAACGGCGGCCCGACGGGCGCGGCGCCAACCGCAACGCCCGTCTCTTCCGCGCCGCGGGACGGCTGCCCGTGCAGCAGCTCTCCGGGACGAAGGCCGTGCGGATCGCGCCGCCCATCGAGGTGGCCGAAGAGGACTTCGTCGTACGGCGGCTGCACGGGCTCTCGCCCCTCGCGGGCACGGACGTCGACCCGCTGCTTCGCAACCTGGGGTGCCGCACCCTCCTGGTGACCGGGGTGTCGGCGAACGTGGCGATACCGAACGCCGTCTTCGACGCCGTGAACCTGGGCTACACCGCCGTCGTGCCGTCGGACGCCATCGCGGGAGTCCCCTCCGACTACGCACCCGCGATGATCCGCAACACGCTCGCCCTGGTGGCCACCATCGTCACCACCCAGGACGTCCTCGGCAGCTGGAAGCGGCAGCCTCCTAGGCCAGCTTGATCGAGTCTCCGTCCACACTGATCTGGGCGGCGGGCAGTGGCTTCGGCGCCGGGGAGGCCTTCACGCTCCCGTCGGTGATGGCGAACTTGCTGCCGTGACAGGGGCAGTTGATGGTGCCGCCCTCGACGCTCGTCACCGGACACTGTTTATGGGTGCAGCGGTTCGAGAAGGCCTTGAACTCGCCCTTCGTCGGCTGGGTCACCACCACCCCCTCCTCCTTGAAGATCTTGCCGCCGCCCACCGGGATCTCCGATGTCTTGGCGAGCACGGCCCCGGCGGCGCCACCGGATGCTGCGGAGTCGTCGGGCGTCTTCTTCGCATCCGGAGCGGAGCCGTAGGTGTCGTCGTCGCTGTCGCCGCTCTCACCGCAGGCCGCGAGGGCGGCGGCCAGGCTGACGACGCCTGCGGCCGCGACGACCGAACGGCGGGAGAGCGCGGGCAGAGGTTCCCTGGGAACGGGCAGAGGTTCCCTGGAGGCGGGCAGAGGTTCCTTGGAGATGGTCATGTCCGGTGGTACGAGACCGCGCGCCGATATGTTCAAACGCTCAAGCACTTCTTGCGCAAGCCGCGTTCGGACCGGCATTAACCTGGGGCAATGCTCACCGAAGTCACCGCGGTCCGCTACGTCACGCCCCTGCGGGAGGGCGGATCGCTCCCCGGCCTCGTCGAGGCCGCCGACGGCCGGGGAACGTACGCGCCGTACGTCATGAAGTTCACCGGGGCCGGACAGGGCCGCAAGACGCTCGTCGCCGAGGTGATCTGCGGGCAGTTGGCGCGTGGCCTGGGGCTGCGGGTGCCGGGCCTCACGCAGGTCCTGCTCGATCCGGTGCTCGGCCTCGGCGAGCCCGACCAGCAGGTGCAGGGGCTGCTCAAGTCGAGCGGCGGGCTGAATCTCGGGATGGAGTACCTCTCGGGGGCGCTCGGCTTCGACTCGCTCGCGTTCGACGTCGATCCGGCCGAGGCGGGCCGTGTCGTGTGGTTCGACGCGCTCATCAACAACGTGGACCGCTCCTGGCGCAACCCGAACATGCTGGTGTCCGGCGGCGACCTGTGGCTCATCGATCACGGCGCGAGCATGATCTGGCACCACAACTGGCGCACCGCCGAGACCGCGGCCGCCAAGCCGTACGACGCGTCCGACCACGCCCTCGCCCCGTTCGGCCCTGACGTCGCCACGGCCGCCGCCGAGCTCGCCCCGCTCGTCACCGAGGAGCTCCTCGTCGCCGCCGCGGCCGACGTACCCGACGTGTGGCTGGTGGACGAGCCGGGCTTCGAGAGCCCCGACGCCGTGCGCCGCGCCTATGTGACGGCATTGCTGCCGAGGGCCAAGACCATCCACGAACGCATCCAGCTGCCCGAGCCGCAGCGGAAGGGCGCCGGACAGTGACCGAGCAACCGATGGAGCAACCGATCGAGCGGGACGTCTTCGAGTACGCCCTGGTGCGCGTCGTGCCGCGTGTGGAGCGCGGTGAGCAGTTCAACGCGGGGGTGGTGGTCTACTGCCGGGCCAAGTCCTTCGTGGCCGCCCGTACGCATCTCGACGAGAACAAGCTGCGGGCCCTGGACCCGGCGGCCGACCTGTCCGGCATCAGGGCCGCGCTCGGCGCCGTCGAGCGGATCTGTGCGGGTGGCGAAGGAGCAGGTCAGGCCGAGCGGGACGATGCCGGGCGGCGCTTTCGGTGGCTGATCGCGCCGCGTTCGACCGTGGTGCAGCCCGGGCCGGTGCACACGGGTCTCACGGCGGATCCTGTCGAAGAGGTGGACCGGCTCCTCGACCTCCTGGTGAGGTAAAGAATCACAGCCCCCTGTGCGCCGTTGACACCGGGTGCCAGGGCTTCTAGCGTCTCGTTCAGCTGAAGGTACTAAGCGGTCGCTCACCATCGGGGCGTACCGTAGAGCCGCACCCCAAGGGCGAGGAGAACCAGCATGTCCACCACTGAGCAGCGCGTCGCGGTCGTGACCGGAGCAGCGCGAGGCATCGGCGCGGCGACCGCCGTGCGTCTGGCCGCCGAAGGCCGCGCCGTCGCGGTGATCGACCTCGACGAGGCCGCCTGCAAGGACACCGTCGCGCAGATCACCACTGCCGGTGGCAAGGCGATCGCCGTCGGCTGCGACGTGTCCGACGAGGCTCAGGTCGAGGCGGCCATCGCCCGGATCGCCGACGAGCTCGGCGCGCCCACGATCCTCGTGAACAACGCCGGTGTGCTCCGCGACAACCTCCTCTTCAAGATGAGCGCGACCGACTGGGACACGGTCATGAACGTGCACCTGCGCGGTGCGTTCCTGATGTCCCGCGCGATCCAGAAGCACATGGTGGACGCCAAGTTCGGCCGGATCGTGAACCTCTCCTCGTCCTCCGCGCTCGGCAACCGCGGCCAGGTCAACTACGCGGCGGCCAAGGCCGGCCTGCAGGGCTTCACCAAGACCCTGGCCAAGGAGCTCGGCAAGTTCGGCGTCACCGCCAACTCCGTGGCCCCGGGCTTCATCGTCACGGAGATGACCAAGTCCACCGCCGACCGCGTCGGCATGGGCTTCGAGGACTTCCAGGCCGCCGCCGCGACGCAGATCCCGGTGCAGCGCGTCGGCCGCCCCGAGGACATCGCCAACGCCATCGCCTTCTTCACGGGCGACGCCGCGGGCTTCGTGTCGGGTCAGGTCATGTACGTGGCCGGCGGGCCGCTCAACTAGTTTCGCTCGACTAGTTCCGGTCCGGTAGTTCTGGCCCGGTAGTTCTGTTCCGGAGGGTTGCGGAGATGACAGTGCAGGACAGTGGAAAGGCCGCGCTCATCACGGGCGCGAGCCGCGGTATCGGGTACGGCGTCGCGGAGGCGCTCGTCGCCCGCGGTGACCGTGTGTGCATCACCGGACGCAACGAGGACGCGCTCAAGGAGGCCGTCGAGAAGCTCGGCGCCGACCGCGTCATCGGCGTGGCGGGCAAGGCGCACGACGAGGCCCATCAGGCGGTCGCTGTCGCGCGCGCCATGGAGGCCTTCGGTCGGGTCGACTTCCTCATCAACAACGCCGGTACGAATCCGGTGTTCGGGCCGATGGCGGAGCTCGACCTCAATGTGGCGCGCAAGGTCTTCGAGACCAACGTGATCTCGGCGCTCGGCTTCGCCCAGCAGACCTGGAAGGCCTGGCAGAGCCAGAACGGCGGTGCGATCGTGAACATCGCCTCCGTCGCGGGCGTCGCTCCTTCGCCGTTCATCGGCGCGTACGGGATGAGCAAGGCGGCCATGGTCAACCTCACGTTGCAGCTCGCGCACGAGTTCGCGCCGAAGGTGCGGGTCAACTCGATCGCGCCCGCCGTGGTCAAGACCCAGTTCGCCAAGGCGCTCTACGAGGGCCGTGAGGAGGAGGCCGCCGCCGCGTACCCCCTGGGGCGGCTCGGTGTGCCCGAGGACATCGGGGGCGCCGCCGCGTTCCTCACGTCCGGCCAGTCCGACTGGATCACGGGGCAGACACTCGTGGTCGATGGCGGCATCTTCCTCAATGCGGGCGTCAGCTGACGAAGACCGCACAATCGTCAGGTACGACCATCTAAAGGGACGTAAACGCGCATCAAGTGCCCCGTCGGCGCCACAAGTTGGCCTGGCGGGGCATTGCGGTAGGGTCTGCCGACCCATGGCATGGACGAGCGAGGAGCGTGCGCGTGTTCAGTGATGTTCGCCTGGTGACGGCGGCGGGTGTCCGTGGCCTGGCCGGGCTGCCCCGCCGGGGCCTGCGACCGGCCGCGGCGCTGGTGTCCGCATCCCTGCTCGCGGGGTGCGGAGCCATCTCGTCGGACGATTCCGACGAGGACAAGCAGATCACCGTCGGCACGATGAGCGCTCCCAGCACCCTCGATCCCGCGGCCGCCTGGGACAGCTCCTGGGAGCTTTACCGCAACGTTTTCCAGACGCTCCTGAGTTTCCCCAGCGGGGCGGCCGAGCCCGAGCCCGACGCGGCCGAATCCTGCAAGTTCACCGACGCGACGAACCAAGTCTATACCTGTCGGCTGCGGAATGATCTCACGTTCTCCGACGGCCACGAGCTCGACGCCGAGGCGGTCAAGTACACCTTCGACCGGATGCGGCGCATCGACGTGAAGGGCGGGCCGACGGGACTGCTCGGGTCGCTCGACTCGGTCGAGGCGAAGGGCGACCGGACGGTCACGTTCCGGCTCAAGAAGCCGGACGCCACCTTCCCGTTCGTGCTCTCCACGCCCGCCATGTCGATCATCGACCCCCGCGAGTACCCGGCGGACAAGCTCCGCGAGGGCACCTCGATCGCGGGCTCTGGGCCCTACGCCCTGCGGTCGTACAAGGCCGGTGACAAGGCGGAGCTGGTCAAGAACACCAACTACAAGGGTGCGGCCGACCGCAAGAACGACGCGGTCACCATCCGCTACTTCAAGAAGTCCTCGACGATGGTCGAGGCCCTGCGGAACAAGCAGATCGACGTCACCTTCCGTGGGCTCGCGTCCCAGGACATCGTCGACATGCAGGCGAACAAGCGCGAGCAGGAGGGCATCCAGCTCGTCGAGGGCTCGGGCACCGAGATCCGCTACCTGGTGTTCAACCCCGATGACCCGTGGGCCAGGAAGAAGGCGGTCCGGCAGGCCTTCGCCCAGGTCATCGACCGTCCGGCCATCGCACACAAGATCTACCAGGACACGGTCGAGCCGCTGTACTCGATGGTCCCCCAGGGGCTCATCGGGCACGGCACCGGTTTCTTCGACGACTACGGAGACCCCAGCGAGTCCAAGGCCGCGAACATCCTCAAGGACGCGGGCATCAACAAGCCGGTGCCGCTCACGCTCTGGTACACGACGGACCGCTACGGCTCGGCGACCGAGGGGGAGTTCAAGGAGATCAAGCGGCAGCTCGAGGCGTCCGGCCTCTTCAAGATCACGCTCAAGAGCCGCCCCTGGACCGAGTTCGACGCGGGCACCAAGAAGGGCGAGTACCCGGTCTTCGGCCGTGGCTGGTTCCCCGACTTCCCCGACGCGGAGAACTACATCGCGCCGTTCGTCGGCGAGAAGAACGTGCTCAACACGCCGTATCCGTCGCGGGAGATCACCGACGAGGTGCTGCCGCGCTCACGCCGTGAGGCCGACCGGGGGGCGCTGGCCGACGACTTCGAGCAGGCCCAGAAGGTCCTCGTCGACGACGCGCGGCTGCTTCCGCTGTGGCAGGGGAAGCAGTACATCATGGCGAGCGAGGAGATCGCGGGCGGCGAACGTGCCCTCGACCCCTCGGCGATCATGATGATGTGGGAGCTGGAGCGCAAGACCAGCTGGTAGCGCAGGACCAGCTGGTAGCGGGAAGCCAGCTGGTGGCGCGAGGCCGTGGGCAGCGGGGATCGGGGATCGGGCCGATTGTCAGTGGCCGCCGGTAGGTTCTGTGGTGAGAAGTGACCGCACACCGGAGGTTGTTGACGTGACCGACATCGCCATGCTGCCCGCGTCCTGGCGCGGAGTCCTCGGCGAGGAGCTGCAGAAGCCCTACTTCAAGGAGCTCACCGAGTTCGTCGAGGCAGAGCGGGAGAAGGGCCCTGTCTATCCTCCGCGTGACGAGGTGTTCGCCGCACTCGACGCGACTCCGTACGACCAGGTGAAGGTGCTCGTCCTCGGCCAGGACCCGTATCACGGCGAGGGCCAGGGGCACGGCCTCTGCTTCTCCGTGCGGCCCGGCGTGAAGACCCCGCCCTCGCTGCGGAACATCTACAAGGAGATGAAGGAGGAGCTCGGTCACCCCGTGCCGGACAACGGCTATCTGATGCCGTGGGCCCAGCAGGGTGTCCTGCTCCTGAACGCGGTGCTCACGGTCCGCGCGGCGGAGGCCAACTCCCACAAGGGCAAGGGCTGGGAGAAGTTCACGGACGCGGTGATCCGCGCCGTGGCCGACCGCCCCGACCCCGCCGTCTTCGTCCTCTGGGGCAATTACGCCCAGAAGAAGCTCCCGCTCATCGACGAGGAGCGGCACGTGGTCGTGAAGGGCGCGCACCCCTCGCCGCTCTCCGCCAAGAAGTTCTTCGGCTCGCACCCCTTCACGCAGATCGACGAAGCGGTGGCGGCGCAGGGGCACGAGCCGATCGACTGGCGCATCCCGGACCTGGGCTGACTGACCTGGTCATACCTCAGCCGACCTCGGCCGACCTCAGCCGATCGTGTGCGTGAAGGTGTACGGCACGGCGGGCTCGCCGTGCCTCGCCGTGAACGCGCCGGTCCCGCCGAGACCTGCCAGCTCGCCTGTTCCCGAGCCGGGTTGCACGGTGAGGGCGCAGGTGATCGTCCCGTCGGCGCCGAACGAGCCGCGCTGCTCCAGGACGAACGAGCCCGTGCGCCCGTCGACGGTCCCTTCGATGAACTCGTAGCCCACGAAGGCGCCGGTGGTCTCGTCGGTGTACACCAGCGTGTACTCGCAGGAGGTGCCGGTGGCCTCGATGGTGCCGGTGAAGTCGTTCGTGACGGCGGCGTGCGCGATACGTGCGCCGCCGTCCGCTCCGGCGACGGGCTTCTCGTCCCAGTGGGAGAAGGTGAAGGTGCCGGCGCCCGTGTCTGTGGTGTGCGTGGTCATGTGATGCCTTCCTCGGGTGGTTCTGCGGTGGCTGCTCTCAGATGGTTCTGCGGTGGCTGCCGAGAAGATCCTGTCGCCCGTACCTGACACCTTGTGTCAGGTACCGGTGCAGACTTGGCCGCATGCGCGCCGACCGGCTTCTCGCCCTCCTCCTGCTGCTCCAGAACCGTGGGCGCATGACCGCTCCCGAACTCGCCGAGGAACTGGAGGTCTCGGTGCGGACCGTCTACCGGGACGCGGAGGCCCTCGCCGCATCCGGTGTGCCCGTGTTCGCCGAGCGCGGTCCGGCGGGCGGCTTCCGGCTCATGGACGGCTACCGCACCCGGCTGACCGGTCTGACGGACGACGAGGCCGACTCCCTCGCCCTCGCGGGCATGCCGACGGCTGCGGCCGATCTCGGTCTGGGGGCCGAACTGGTCACCGCACAGCTCAAGTTGGGAGCGGCACTCCCGGCCGGGCTCGGTGAGCGGTCGCGGCGCATCCAGGAGCGCTTCCATCTCGACGCGGAGGGCTGGTTCCGCGCGGCGGATCCCGCGCCCCTGCTGTCCGTCGTCGCCGACGCCGTGTGGCGTCGGCGCGTGCTGCGGGCGCACTACCGGCGCTGGGGCGGCCATGTGCGGCGCGAACTGCACCCCTTGGGCCTCGTGCTCAAGGCGGGCAACTGGTATCTGGTGGCGTCCGCCGACGACACCGTACGCACCTACCGGGTCTCACGCTTCCTGGAGGTGACGGCGACGGACGAAGCCTCCGCACGGCCCGCCCGGTTCGATCTGGCCGCCTACTGGGAGGCGGCATCGCGTGGCCTGCAGGCGCGTGTGCTGCGGGGCACGGCGCGGGTACGGGTCTCACCGGCGGGGCTGCGGCTGCTGCCCGCGCTGTTCGGGTCGGCGGGGACGCGGGCCGTGGAAGCGGCGGGAGCGCCGGACGCCGACGGCCGCCGGGTCGTCGACCTGGAGGTCGAGACGCTGCCCGTCGCCGTGAGCGATCTGCTCAGGCTCGGGCTCGAGGCCGAGGTGCTCGGCCCGCCCGAACTCCGCGCCGAGCTGGCAAGGACCGTCACCGGCCTGGCCCAGCGGTACGCGTGAGCGCCTCGCGGCCGATCGCGCCTGACCGCGATTGTCAGTGGGGGCCGATAGCGTCGAGAGCGGTGGGCACGATGGGCACGATGGGCGTACGAGTGTGGAGGACCCGGTGGCGGAGCAGCAGGAGCAGGCGGCGGAAGACGCCATGATGACCCGGATCGGGCAGGCGGTCATGTTGCACCACGGGGGCGACCGTGAGGAGGCGCAGGGCCGTTTCCTCGGTCTGTGGTCGGAGATCGGCGAGGAGGGCGACCCTCTGCACCGCTGCACGCTCGCGCACTACATGGCGGACACGCAGGAGGACGCGTCGGACGAACTGGCGTGGGACCTGCGGGCGTTGTCGGCGGCGGACGAGCTCACGGACGAGCGGCTGCACGAACACCACGCCTCGATCGCGGTCCGCGGTTTCTATCCCTCCCTGCACCTCAACCTCGCCGCGGACTACGCGAAGCTGGGCCGCCCCGAGGCGGCACGCAACCACATCCGGCGGGCGCGTGGGGCGGTCGGGTCGCTGGGCGACGACGGGTACGGGGACGGGGTCCGGGCGGCCATCGGGAGGCTGGAGCTGCAGCTGGGGGAGGGGAGCGAGGTGGAGTGAGCCGGGGCGGATCCGGGGGCCCGCCGGCTCCGCGTCAACGGCCGTAGGTGCCCTCGCAGATGGTGGCCTCGGGGCTGCCCGGCTTCCAGCTGCCGTACTCCTCACCCATGGCGCAGACGTCAAGGACCGTGGGCGCCGCGGAGGGAATCGCGGGCAGGACGGCGGCCTTGGGGCGGTCGCCGTGGCGGTGCGGGGGAGCGGCGGGCCGCTCGGGCCGCTCGGTGCGGGGGGAGCGGGGCGGTGCGGCGGGCACCGGTGCCGCGCTGCCCGTGGTGCTCGGTGCCGGGCCGCGGGGCGGCCCGATGAGCTCGAGCGCCTCCCGCGCCGGAGCCTCCACGACCCGTGGGTGCGCGCTGCCGTCCGGGCGCGGCGCCGGCGGGCGGGCGTGCGCGACGGACGGTCCCGGGGCGGGCTGCCGCTCGACGCTCATACACCCCGAAACGGCGGTGACCGCCACGGATACCAGGAGCGTCGCGGTGGTCGTGGTTCTGTGCATTCGCGCAACTTTGGTGCGTCACATCGCCCTTCGGGAAGGGAATGGGCCCAGGATGCCCCGCATGGGTGAAGCGGCGCGTCCGCCAGGGGCGACCGGTGATCACGCCGAGTGTCCGCGGCACCCCGGTCCGGTCGACGTGCACCATCTGCCGTACACGCGCCTCCTGCCGTCCGCGCCCCCTGCCGTACACGCGTCTTCGGGTCAGTCGCCCGTCGCACCGTCCACCAGCTCGCGGACGAGGTCCGCGTGGCCGTTGTGGCGGGCGTACTCCTCGATCATGTGGGTGTAGATCCAGCGCATGTTGAAGTGTGCGCCCCGGTGCAGGCTCTTGCTGACGGACAGGTCGTCGAGGCCGAACTCCGCCGTGGCCTCGCGGGCCGCGGCGATCTCCGCCTGCCAGGTCGCTTCGGCCTCCGCCCAGGTGTCCTCCTTGGCGGGGTTGAAGTCGCGCTCCGGCTCCTCCTCTGTGCAGTAGATCTCCGGGAGGTTCTCGCCGGACGCGATGACGCGGAACCAGTACCGCTCGTTCTCGGACAGGTGCCGCACGAGGCCCATCAGGGAGAGGCTCGAAGACGCGACGGGGGTGCGCCGCAGCTGCTCGTCGTCGAGGCCCGCGCACTTCGACAGGAGCGTCGCGCGGTGGTAGTCGAGCCAGCCCTCGACCGACGCACGTTCGTCCGCGGTCAGGGACGGCTGGGCGCGGCGGGCGGGGTCGATGGGCGGCGTCGCGCCCTGCTTCGGCTCGGGTGTCGGCAGCGTTGTCATGCGGGGCATCCTCGCGCGGCGAGCGGCACCACGCCACCGGGTTTCCCGGAGTGCCTCAGGCCGGGTCCCCCGGGCCCCCCAGCATCCCCCGGAGCAACTCCCGGAAGCCGGACCGCAGCTCCTCCTCGCTCGGTACGGCGGCGTGGTACGAACCGGCGACGCACGAGAACAGCAGCCCGTCGCACCACGCCACCAGGGCCAGGGTGTGCCGGTCGGGATCCGTCGACCCCGCCGCCCGCAGCATGGTCGTCAAGGGCTCCCTGAACTGCGCCCCCGCCGCGTCGTAGTAGGCGCGGAGCTCCGGCCTGCGGGTCGCCTCCAGGGCCAGCTCGTAACGGGAGACGAGCAGTTGGCGGGAGCCTTCGGTGAGGTAGCGGTGCAGGGCGAGGGCGAGCGAGGCGACGAGGGTCTCGCGGCCGCCCGCGGGGTCCGGCAGCTCGCCCGGATCGAGCACCACCGCCTCGCGTTCCGCCTGTCTGCGCACCACTGCCTCCAGGAGCGCGAGCCGGGTGCGGGCGTGGTTCGACGTCGAACCCTGCGGGAGCCCCGCGGCGTCGTCCACGGCCCGGTGCGTGAGACCCCGCATGCCGCGCTCGGCGAGCAACGCGAGCGCCGTGTCGGCGATCAGTTCGGTGCGGGGCGGCCCCGCGCTGCGTACGGACATGGTGTCCAGCCTACCGCCGATCACTACAGGTGTAGTACGGTCGGCGCGTCGCACACTACAGGTGTAGTGACGGCCTGCCGATGGGCCTGTCGGCGAGCCTGTCCAGGGGCCTCCAGGAGGAGTCATGGCACCGCAGCCACACCCACAGCCACAGCCACGCCCGCAGCCACGCCCGCAGTCACACCTGCACTCACAGCCACACCTGCAGCCCCAGCAGCCCCAGCAGGGCCAGCAGGGCCACACGCCCCACGCAGTCGTGATCGGCGGCGGCATCGGCGGCCTCACCTCCGCCATCGCGCTGCACCAGTCGGGCTGGCGGGTCACTGTCCTGGAGCGGGCCGCCACCCTGGAACCCGTCGGCTCCGGCATCGGACTCGCCCCCAACTCCCAGCGCGCCCTTGACGTCCTCGGCCTCGGCGACCGGGTCCGCGAACTCGCCGCCTGGGAGGGCGGAGGCGGGATGCGCGCGCAGGGAGGGCGCTGGCTCGTGCGGACCAGCGCCTCGGCGACGTCGCAGGAGTTCGGCGGCGCGCTCGTCCTCGTGCACCGCGCGACCCTGGTCGACCTGCTCGTCTCCGCGCTGCCCGCCGACGCCCTGCGCACCGGAGTGCACGCCGAGCTCGCCGATCGGGGAGCGGAGAGCCGCAGAGCCGTCGTCCGTACCGACGACGGGGACATCGAGGCGGACCTCGTGGTCGGCGCCGACGGCATCAACTCGGCCGTGCGCTCGGCCCTGTTCCCGGCCCACCCGCAGCCGACGTACACCGGATTCACGGCCTGGCGCCTCATCGTCCCCGCACCCGGCCGCCCCTTCGAACCCCACGAGACCTGGGGGCGGGGCGGAGTCTGGGGCACCCATCCGCTCAAGGACGGCAGGATCTACGCGTACGCCACCGCCACCGTCCCCGAAGGCGGCCAGAGCCCCGACGGCGAGAAGGCGGAGCTGGCGCGCCGTTTCGCCGACTGGCACGACCCGATCCCCGAGATCATCGCCTCCGCTCGCCCCGAGGACATCCTGCGCAACGACGTGCGCCACATGAGCACGCCGCTCACCCACTACCACCGAGGCCGCGTCGCCCTCATCGGTGACGCCGCGCACGCCATGGCACCCACCCTCGCCCAGGGCGGCAACCAGGCCATCGAGGACGGCGTCGTGCTTGCCCACCACGTGGCCCCGGGCGGCGACCTGGCCGCGGGTCTCGCCGGTTACAGCGCGGTGCGGGTGCCGCGCACCACGGCGATCGTCCGGCAGGCGGCGCGCGCCGCCCGCATGAACCATCTGACGAGCGCCCCGCTCATCGCCGTACGCAACGAACTGATCGCGGCGGCGGCGCGCCTCGGCCCGAACCTGATCCTGCGGAGCTTCGCCTCGATCGCCGACTGGCGACCGCCGCAGCAGCCGTATGCTGCGGGAACAGAAATCGCACAGCGGTAGAGGAGACAGGGGACAGTGGTGAAGGTCGGCTGTATCGGACTCGGTGACATCGCACAGAAGGCGTACCTGCCCGTGCTCACCACCCTGCCGGGGGTCGAGCTGCACCTGCAGACGCGCACGCCCGCGACCCTCGCCCGTGTCGCGGGCGTCCACCACATCCCCGATGAGCGCTGCCACACCGACCTGGACGCGCTGCTCGCCCAGGGCATCGACGCCGCCTTCGTGCACGCGTCGACGGCCGCCCACCCGGAGATCGTGACACGGCTGCTCGAGGCGGGTGTGGCCACCTACGTCGACAAGCCCCTCGCCTACGAACTCGGCGACTCGGAGCGGCTCGTGCGCCTCGCGGAGGAGCGCGCGACGAGCCTCGCCGTCGGCTTCAACCGCCGCTTCGCACCCGGCTACGCGCAGTGCGCCGACCACCCGCGCGAGCTGATCCTCATGCAGAAGAACCGCGTCGGTCTGCCCGAGGACGCCCGCACGCTCGTCCTCGACGACTTCATCCACGTCGTGGACACCCTGCGCTTCCTGGCGCCCGGGCCGATCGACCACGTCGGCGTGCGCGCCCGCGTCCAGGACGGTCTCCTTGAGCACATCGTGCTACAGCTCGCCGGGGACGGGTTCACCGCGATCGGCATGATGAACCGGATGAGCGGCTCCACCGAGGAGGTCCTCGAAGTCTCGGGCCAGGACACCAAGCGGCAGGTGCTCAACCTCGCCGAGGTCGTCGACCACAAGGGCCAGCCCAGCGTGCGGCGGCGCGGCGACTGGGTGCCGGTGGCCCGGCAGCGCGGCATCGAGCAGGTCGTGCTCGCCTTCCTCGACGCCGTGCGCGCGGGCAAGGTGCTCAGTGCCAGGGATGCGCTGGCGACCCATGAGCTGTGCGAGCGGGTGGTCCGTGCGGCTCAGGAGCAGGCCGCCTGAACCGTCCCTTCGCAGGTCCGCGCAGGGAACGCACGCCCAGTGCCGCGCACAGCACCGCGAGCACGGCGAGGGCCGCGTGCACGGGCCAGTCGCCGAGCCTGACGTACGGCGTGACGCCCTTGGCCAGCGGAATGTCGTACGTCGCCGTCGAGCTCGCCGATGTGCCGAGCGGCGCCCCGATCCGCTCGCCGTCCGCGCCGTACACCGCCGAGACGCCGGTGAGCGTGGCGTGCACCATGGGGCGGCCCGTCTCGGCGGCCCGCAGCGCCGCGAGCGAGGCGTGCTGCTCGGGCGCCCAGCTGGACTGGAACGACGAGGTCGACGACTGCGCGAGCAGCAACTGGGCGCCCTCGCGCGTCAGATGACGGCTCATGTCGGGGAAGGCCGACTCGAAGCACACCAGCGGCCCGACCTTCAGGCCGTCCCCGACGTTCATCAGGACCGGACGCTCACCGCGCCTGCGGTCCTCGCCCGCCGCCTTGCCCACGGACGTCGCCCAGCCGAGGAGCGAGCGGGCGGGGACGTACTCGCCGAAGGGGACGAGCCGCATCTTGTCGTAGCGATCGCCGGTCGGGCCGTCCGGGCCCACGAGGACGGAGCTCTTGAATATGCCCGCCTCGTCGGAGCGGCGCGCGTCCACGTTCACCAGGATGTCGGCGCCGACCTCCCTGGACAGCGCGGCTATGCGGCGCGCGACATCGGGGCGCGCCGCGAGGTCGTACCCGACGCTGCTCTCGCCCCAGACGACGAGGTCCAGATCCCGCCCGGCCAGGCCGCGCGTCAGCGCCTCCTCGCGCGCGAACCGCTTGTCCGCCCCGCCCACCCCATCGATGACGCCGGGCTGGACGACGGCCACGCGCATGCGGCCCGCGGGCTCGGGGCGCGGCGCCCAGGCCCAGGCGGAGGTGGTCACGGCGGCCACGGCCACGAGCCCGGCGGTGGCGGGGATGGTCAGGGCGACGGCCGTACGTGATGTCTGTGATTTCCCTGCCGTCCCCGGCCTCCCGGCTCGGCGTACGGCCAGAGCCACCACGAGCACCGTGATGCCCGTGTTCAGAATGACGATGAGGGCGCTGACCAGCCACACCCCGCCGACCGACGCGAGGCGCAGGGCGGGCCCGACCTGCCACTGACTGGAGCCGAGCAGGCCCCAGGGCCCGCCCAACCCCTCCCAGGATCTGACCAGTTCGACCATCAGCCAGCCGGACGGCAGCACGACCAGCGCGGCCGCGGTCCGCCAGGGTGACGCCACTCCGCCCAGGAAGCGCCGCACCAGCCAGCCCCACGGCGCCCACAACAGGCCGAGCAGCGCGGCGATCAGGACGGTGAACACATGCAGGCTCGGCAGCAGCCAGTGGTGCACCGCCACCATGAACCCGAGGCCGCCGAGCCATCCGTCGAGCGCCGCCCTGCGCCCGGTCCCCGCCGAGCGCGCGAGCAGCATCCAGGGCACGAGCGCCACGAAGGCGAACCACCACAGCGACGGGGCGGGGAAGGCGAGGGCGGGCAGGGCGCCGGCGAGGACGGCCAGGGCACCGCGCCATCGGGCCGAAGCGAGCAGCGCCGTCGTCGAGGCGGCCGAAGGGTGTGGCCACCGCTGGTTCCGGTCGTCGCTGAGTTGATCCATGCAGCGCCTCCCTCGGCCCCGACGCCCGGTCGTTCCCCCAGTGTGCGCGCCCCGGACGATCTACGACAGTGTGCCTCCGAGCCGTTTTCCGGCCGGTTCACAGCGGGTGCTCAGTGGGTCCACGGTGGGTTCTCAGTTGGGCGTGTGGTTGGGGGAGCGCTGCTGAAGTTGGCGCCACTTCTCCTGCACGGTCACCTGACGCAGCCGCCAGCCCTGAGGCGTGCGCAGCGCCGTGAAGGCGTAGCGGCCACCGCATATGAAGTCCGGAGCCGAGGGTTCCGTGCCGCCTTCGCCGCCCCCTCTTCCCTCCGCGCCACCGCCGGCCGCGAAGCGCATCGGATTCACGTAGTCGGCCTGTACGTGCGCGATGTCGTCGATGTCCTGGTCGAGCGTCCCGAACCGCAGCCTCCTGTTGACGATCAGATGCTGGCGCATCGGGAAGAGCTCCATCGTCCCGGCCAGCCATCCGGCCACCTCGGCGGCGCTCGCGTCGATGCCGCCCGCCGAGCTGTAGTCGGCGCGTCCGTCCGGGGTGAAGAGGTGCCGGTAGGCGTCCCAGTCGCCGTCGTCGACGGTCACTGCGTACTCGGTGATGAGGGAGTCGATGGCCAACCGGTCCATCACGGCGGCGAGTTCCACGCGCTGCGTCATCGGGTCAGTGTTGGGCACGTGGGGTACCGAGCCAAGAGGCGTGCACGAACGACCCGTGTCGCGCGTGGTGCGCGGCGGGATCGCCCTCGGTTCGCACCCGGGTCGCGCACGGCTGAACTGTCTTACGATACCGGTCTGTTGACGGCCAGCGGGGGGGGGGGCAGGCGCCCCCGAGATCCCCGAGACGGGAGGCCCGGTGAAGAACGAGCAGCGCATCGAGGCGTACAAACGCCAGGGCAATCGCCAGGAACTGACGGGGCGCCAGAAGCGGCGCATCGCGAAGAAGGAGCGTCAGGGCAAGGGCTGACGCGGTAGTCGCTGAGGTAGTCGACGGCGGCCTGGTGGGCGGCTCGGTGCGCGGAACGCCGAGCCGCCGACTAGGCCGCCTTCACGACCTCTTCGCGGACGGCGGCCGCCCACTCCGTCACCAACTGTTCGTATTCACTGCGCTGTTCGGCCGTGAGACGGCCGCCGGTGCGTATCCACAAGCCGCGGATCCGCTCGTTCAATTCCGCGGCAGACCGTGCGGAACCACGGGGCTGAGGGCTTAAGGGCATGGGTCAAGCCTAGGGGATGCCTACGACAATCGGAACTGTCCGCTACCGCATAGATCCCCCAAGTGAGCAGTCGCACAGCAGCCGACTGCCTCCCGCGCCCGTCACCCGCACGGCGCATCACTCACCCGTCACCCGTACGGCGCAGCGCCGCGGAGTCCCACGTCACCCGTACGGCGCAGCACCGCGGAGTCCCAGGTCGTGACTCCTGGTATCCAGGAAGAAGGGACGCACCGGAAGCCGTGCGTCGTGGGGGATTCGTCGCCCTGGCGCCGTCGTGGCGCCCGGGGCCCATCGAGTGGAGGACCACTCATGTCCCAGTACATAAGTCTCTCCGTGGACTTCACCCAGGGCCTCAACGACGCCTGGTCGAAGATCGCGACGTTCGTGCCGAAACTCATCGGCTTCCTGGTCGTCCTGGCCATCGGCTGGTTCGTGTCGAAGATGATCACCAAGGTCCTCGACCGGGTCCTGCGCAAGGTCGGCTCCGAGAAACTCGCCGAGCGGGCGGGCGCGTCCCGCATGCTGGCGAACTCCAAGTACGACACGACGGGGATCGTCTGCAAGGTCGTGTACTTCGCCCTGCTCCTGATCACGCTGCAGATCGGCTTCGGTGTCTTCGGCAGCAACCCGGTCTCCAACATGCTCGACGGGATCGTCTCCTGGATCCCGCGCGGCGTCGTCGCCATCGTCCTGATGGTCGTCGCCATGGCGGTGGCCAACATCGTGCGTGACATCGTCACAAGCGCCCTGTCCTCGATGTCGTACGGGAAGACCATCGGCACGATCGTCTGGGCCTGCATCGTCGCGCTCGGCGTGATCGCGGCCCTCGGTCAGGCGGGCATCGCCACCACGGTCACCCAGCCCGTCCTGTACGCGGCCCTCGCGGCCGGTGCGGGCATCCTGATCGTCGGCGTGGGCGGTGGCCTCATCGGCCCGATGCGGCAGCGCTGGGAGCGCTGGCTGGACACGGCTGAGCAGGAGACGGCCAAGGCCCGCAGCAGTGTCGGCGCCTACCAGGCGGGCCGCGATGACGCGATGACCAACCAGCCCGTGCGGGAGCGCACGCGCGGCGCGATGGGTGGCTCGGGCAGTCACCTGGGCGACGACGACACGGGCAACGACATGCGCAACGGCATGTGACCCGGGCCGGGTCTCAGGACCCGGCGGACTCCGGCACCAGGTCGTGCCGCTTCACCAGCCAGGAGATGGCGGTGAGGCGGCACACCGCGTAGTCATGGCCCACCGGCTCCCGCCACCCGTTCTCGGAAAGACCGTCGAGGAAGCCCAGGGCGTAGTCGGTAAGGAGCTCCGGGTCCGGCGCCGGCGGCACGAGCCCGGCCCCGCACATCTCCAGCCGCTCCCGCACTTCCGCGACGTGCTGGTCCACGGCAGCCGTGAAGCCGGGCTCGAAGGCGAACTCGGCGAAGCGCGGCGCGTACGAGGCGCTGATGCGGGCGAGGGGCGACATCTCTTCAGCCTAGGCGGGCGAAACCCCCTGAACAGGGCCTTTCGGCATGCCTTTGGTCACAGCGGGCACGGGGCTGGGGAATTGGCTGATGCCTGGCTGAGGCACGGCCGGGGCCGGGGCCGGGCAGCGGCCGGGACTCAGCCCGCCGACTCTCCCGCGTGCGGGCTGAGCGCGCCCGCGCCCACCAGCACGAACAGCACGATGCCGAGCAGGATCCGGTAGTACACGAACGGCATGAAGCTCTTGGTGGTGATGAACTTCATGAACCGGTTCATAGGTCGAGGTTCTGAGTGCCTTGACCTGCTGTTTCCGCCACTCTTCAAGATTGAATGGGAGAGAGGGGGCACGGTCCAGCGTTCTCCTCGCTCGCCACGAAGCGCAGCCACCAGGTTTGCAGCGAATCGGCAATCTCCTGCTCCATGCGTCACCTGAGCGAACGCGGCCTGACCGGGGTCCGGCTCATCATCGGCGACCACCACCTGGGCCTGGTCAAGTCCATCCGCAAGGTCACTGGCGGCCTGTCCACCCAGGAGGCGGATGCGCCGGCCGGCGTGCCCGGTCACCGCGAATACGTACAGCCGCGCCCCGGACAGAAGGAAGGCTGAGATCTGACATCGGACCGCGTCCGGCGGCCGAGTCTGGCGCTCGAACTCCGCGGCCGTCACTGGACTTCCGAATACGTTCCGAATACTATGGGTGCATGTCCATCGCAGCAGACCTTCCCGTGGCGACTCGGCGCTCCTCGGACCTGAGCAAGCACTCCGCCGAGGTTTTCGCCGAGGCCGAGGATCACCCCGTGACGGTGACCCGGCGCGACGGAGAGGCTCTGGTCCTGATGTCGCAGCGCGAGGCCGAGGGCCGAGCCCGCTTGCTGAACTTTGCCGCGCAGCTCATCACCGTCACCCTCGACGACCGCGGCTCGCTCGCCGAGCGGATGTCCAAGGCCTTCCCTTGGATGCTCGCGCTGTCGCCGGCCGACCGGGAGTCCTGCGCGCAGGACCTCGTCGATGCGGCGCGCGCGTCGTTCTCCACCGACCAGCCGCACCTTGCGATCGCAGAGCTGACCTCCTGGAAGGAGACGGCCACCGCCGTCGCGGCCGGGCTCAGCAGCGGCAGCGCCGGTCTGGAGTGGCTCGACGACGATGAGACCGTGGAGCGTCCCTAACCGTGGCGGCCGCCAGGAAGGGTGAGCTGGTTCCTCGCCCCCCGAAGAAGATCGAGTATGAGATTCGCTTCGCCACAGCCGACGCGCAGAAGGGATGGCGAGACCTCGTCGCGACGATCCGCAACTCCATGACGGAGACCTGGGACTTCCTCACACGGACGCCACTGTCCACGACGCCGACGAACTATCGGCTCAAAGGTGAGCTCGGCGTCATCGAGCGTGGTGGCGCGATCCATGAGAGGTGGCAGCACAAACCGACTGCGAAGGGCACCGCGCGCATCTGGTTCTACGTCCACGAGCGCACGGTCTTCCTGGAGCAGGTGCACACGAGCCACCCGAACGAGACGAAGTAGGCCAGCTCCGTAGCGTCGCGCATCGTCGGTGAGCGCGCATCTGAGTGGGATGGTCGCTATGTGACTGTCGCGGCTGGGAACTTCGGCAAGTTCGCAAATTGGAATCACGGGGAGCTGGAGTCACTCTGGCCATACGGGCTTGAGCCTGACGGCACTCCATCAGCACGATGGTGGTAGCAAGAGCCACGTGTCGGTCAACTACGGTCCGGAGAGTTCGTTCGCCACTTCTGGGGGGCGCCGCCGTGCTGGTACACCGCGAACGTAACTCCCGGAAGGGCGAGTTGTCCGTGGGTCAGGTCCTTAGGGGCGAGGACCCAGGTGCCTGTGGGTGCGGCGGGGTCGAGGACATGGTGCGGACAGCGGTGGCGCCTGCGGGTCTGTGCCACGCACTGCAGGACCTCCAGCGGCTGGGCGCCGAGGTAGAGGACGCGGAAGATCTCGACCACCGGCAGTGCAGAACGCTCATCTCGGCAGACCGGGGGCGCAACCTCGCCGTCTGGCGGCGGGGTGAAGAGGCCGACGTCGATCCTGCGGCGTGTACGTACGGTCAGGAGACGGCGCAGTGGGGTGCCCTTGGGCTGGTGCCCGTTGCGGGCCTTGCCCCGTCACTGCTGAGCGAAAGAGCCGACGGGGAAGAAGCCGTAGCGGCCAAGCCCGCGGCCGGTGAATTGGTAAGAGTGAGACGCTGCGACGACTTCCTGGGGTGGATCGCCGTTCTTCATGATGATCGCCTGGCGGGGGAAGCTCAGCAGGTCCCGGTAGAAGGAGTCCGCGACGTGGGCGGTGATCTCGATGTCGCCGCCGACTGGCTCTCGATACGTGACCACCGGCGAGTCCAGAATCAGGAACCCTGGGTGCGGCAGGTCGCGGGTGATGCAGAAGCGGGTGAGAGTTACTGTGAACGCCGAATGCAGCACGGAGCGCACCGCCTTGCCGCGGCCCGCGCTTGCTCTGCCTCCCGCTCGCTCTTCCCCGCTGTGTTGGTCGTACGTGGCGTGGTCGACGCCGGGAACGTGCCAGGCGCTGAAGGTGTGCTGGAGGACGTCTTCGAAGGCGGAAACGACGCGTGCGGGGATGTGCTCGAAGAGTCGTCCAGCCGGACGGGCGTCCTCCGTGTCCCAGGACCGAGCTCGCTTGCGGCGCCTGCTCACCTGTGCTTCCGGCACCACGCCTGCGGCGCCGCCGATATGGCCGAAATGCCGCGTGGGGAATTCGAGACGTTCGAGCCAACATCCCATAGCCACGCCTTCTCGCCCGCTCACCAGCCATCCACCGAACTCCCCGGTCCCACCAGGTGTTTGCGCATGCGACACGCGGAGTTGAAGCGCATCGATTTCGGCCGGGCGCGGGCAGTGCGCACTTGTACGCGCCCCGCCGCCTAGCGCTAATGTCCGCCCCCGTCATGCCGCGTGATCGCGAAACGGGGGCGGAATGCCGAGGCGCGCTGAGGAAGTATTGACGGACCTGGCCAAACTCTGGCATGTACAGGTGCACTCGACTCAGGCACTGGCGGGGGCCGTTGAGGAGGCCATCGCCAAGGACGACGCACAGCGTCGCCTCGACGACCGCGAGCTGCTGCGCCGCAAGGAAGGGCTGAGGGCGATTCCCTCCGTCCATACGGGACTGTCGTTCAGCGTGACTCCCTGGGAGGTGCTGCACGCCCTGGGGCGCGCGCTCGTGCTGGGTCGGCAGGGCGCCGGCCGGGGTCTGGCCGAGCACTGGGGCAGCCTGAAGTACTGCCAGGCGTTGGAAGGCACATCGGGGCAGTACATGGCCCTGTCGGAGGAGGGCCTCAATCCCCGGCGGCATTACAAGACGGTGCAGTCCAGCGAGTTGGGCAAGGGGTTTGCACTCGTTCTCGCCGAGCGCATCATCCGCAAGCAGTATCCGGGTCACGCCGTCGCCGTGATCGACGCCGACATCGCGCTGCAGGCGGGTTGGGCGCTGGTCGGCAAGGACGTACAGCGGCGTGACTGGGTACGCCAGCGCCCCGACTTCCTCCTGGAGGCGTGGAAGCCCGGTGAGCCATCGAAAATCATCCCGCTGGCCTGTCGCGGCACGCACGCCAAGACGCCCTACGTCCATACGCAGTTGGCGAGCGCAGCGGCTCAGGTGGAGGCATTTCACGTGGGCCCCTGGGACCACACGCCGAGCCTGGTGATCTCCTCCGAGCTGCTCGGTCAGGGCGGCGTAACCGTTCATGCCCTGCACACCCCGGGCGGAGCCGCCCTGCACGTCGAGCCGGGTGATCCGGCCGCCGACGCGAACCAGGACCTCCGCGACGAGAACATCTACCCGGAGGTGCAACTTCCGCCGGACGACGGCGAGGACAAGCCCAAGCGGGGTGGCGGTTTCCAGGTTCTGGCCGAGCACTACGCCTGGTTCAAACGGGCCACGGCGCGGGCCGGGGCGGCCGGGCTGATGGCCTTCACCGGCGGCGGGAATCCCACTGCCCAGTACCTGACGAAACGGCAGGGGCGCCAGTACTTCGAGGGGTTCGTCCACGAGGGCACGGGGATAGTCCAGGACGCCGAGCAGGTCATACGCGGCACCCGCTTCCTGGGGACGGACCACGTGTTCCGGTTGAACGGGACTCGCGTCGAGGCCTTCTCCGGTGTTGCTGAAGACCTCTTTGAACTGCTGGCCGAGGGCAAGGTCGAACAGTACCGGCGCAAGGCGCACGCCCAACGGTCGAAGTGGCATTCAGGCCGCGGCGCCCGGGACTGGGACGGCCCGGTCTCCCTGCACGAGGACGGCTCCGTCATCGCGATGCGGCTCCTGAAAGAAGCCGCCGAGGACGACTGAGCCAAGTTCTGGTGGCGCACCGAACGTTAAGAGCACAAGGCAAGGAGCAACAGATGCAGCACGGGGGTCAGCGGTGGCAGTTGGCCGTACCCACGGGAGGGGACGTCCTGCGTCAGGAGCGGCTGACGCGTGAACTGTACGCCACGTTGAGCGGCACCGAGGGGCTCGTCATCGGACATGCCGACGACAGCGACGGGCCGCCTGTCGTGGACGGGCGCAAGGGTGCCGGGGCCGGGGACGTGGCGCTGTGGGCGGCCGTGGCCGCGGCCTCCCGTCCGGCGTCGCACGTCCTCATCACGCTGATCAAGGAGTGGTGTGCCAAGGAACGGCACCGCAAGGTCGAAGTCACCTACGACGGGCACTCGGTCACCCTCACGGGCCGCCCGGACGCCGATCAGGAGCGTCTCGTCCGCGACTTCCTCGACCGGGCGACCAGCGACACCGAAGGGTCCCGCGACGAGGGCAGCTCCACGGACGGTGACGCGTCGTGACCCGGCTGACCCATCGCAGAGCCCTGTTGATCGGCAACGAGCACTACGACGACGACCGCTACGGACCGCTGCCGTCCACCCAGGCGGATGTGTGGGGGCTCGAGCAGGTCCTGCGCAACCGCAACATCGGTGGCTTCACGTCGATCAACCGGCGCACCGACCTCAGCGCCGACGACACGCGGTTGGCCATCACCGAATTCCTCGCTGAGTGCGGCCCCGAGGAGCTGGCGCTGGTCTACGTGTCCGGGCACGGCACACGGCTGGTGCGCTCGGGCGGTGAGTTCCACTTCGTGGCCACCGACACGGACTTCGACCGCGTCGCGGAGACCGGTGTGAGCGCCGGGTTCGTCAACGAGCAGCTCGAACAGTGCTGTGCCCAGCAGAAAGTGGTGATGATCGACTGCTGCCGCAGTGGCGGCTTCGCGGTCGGTCTGCGCACCTCGGACCGGCCGGGCCCCGAGCCCGTGGCGAAATCCGGCGAAAAGGCCTTGCTGACCAGCCGAGGCGTCTACGTCTTGTCCTCCTCACGGGCAGGCGAGGACTCCTACGCCGACCCCGATGAGATCAAGCCGTCCGCCTTCACCGGCGAAGTGATCGAGGCCCTGCGTACCGGCAAGGTGGGCAAGAACGGTACGGGCGAGGTCACCGTCGGGGACCTCTTCGACTACGTCAACCGGCGCATGCGAGCCCAGGGCGGGCGCCAGGTCCCGGTGCACTCAGCCTACGGTGTCGACGGCCGCACGGTGCTGGCCAGTTGCCCACTGGGGCGTCCGCCGACGCTCGTACCCCTGCAGCCCAAGGCCACGACCGACGTGACGACGGGCGGAACAGTTCAGCAGGCGGCGCCCAAGTCCGCTCTCAAGCTGCCGACGTGGACGGCGCTCCTCGACTACTACCGGCAGTGCGTCTTGTCCGAGGACACCAAGACACCGCTGATGCCGGTGGGCGGCAGCGACGCACCGTACGTCTGCCTGTCGGGGACGGAGCGCTTCCTGTCCGGCGACGTCGAGGACGACGGATGCGTCCCGCTGCCTGCGGAGGCCGCCGACCTGATCGAGTCCGCCATGGAACAGGAAGCCGAACTCTGGGCCGGCTATCCCGCCGTGGTCCTCAACGGTCCCCGCACCGGCCGCCCTTGGCGCCACCCGAAGTTCGCCCCCGTCCTGATGCGCCGCGTCGAGATCGTCCAGCAGGACGGGGCCGTACGCCTGAAGCCCTACGGCCCCGTGCAGCCGCACCCTCAACTGGCCAAGGAATGGCTTGGTGAAGAAGAGGCCGCGGACCTCGCCGACACCTACCAGCCCACCTGGCACCGTGGACAGCACGACCGCATGGCCGTCGATGTACGTACGCTCCTTGCCGAGGAATTCGAACTGCCCTGCGTGCAAGAGCCGCGCCCCGACGACCTCGACGATCACATCGACATCCGCACCCCGGGCCACGGCGCGCGCAACGTGGCCGTCCTGTTCTCTGCACTGCCCGAGACCAACTTCACGCGCAAGCTGCTCAAGGACTTCGACGGCATCGCTGAGCGGCAGGACGCGATCCGCTCGACCGCCCTCGCCGCCCTCTCTCCCTCACCGGTCGTCCGCGAGCAGACCCTCGCGGATGCAGAGCCCTCCCCGCCGCAACTCGTGTCACCCCTGCCCTGCAACGAGGCACAGGAAGCGGTCATCAACTCGGCCATGACGCGCCGCCTCACCGTAGCCACCGGCCCGCCCGGTACCGGCAAGAGCCAGCTCGTGGCCAACCTCGTGGCCACCGCGGTGGCGGCAGGCCAGTCCGTCCTTGTCGCGTCCACCAACAACGAAGCCGTCGACGAGGTCTGGCAGCGCTGCGAGAAACTCGTTCCCGGCAGCGTCGTCCGCACCGGCTCCAAGAGCAGGACGAGGGACTACACACAGACCGAAGCCACCGCGCTACAGGCGCTGCGCATCCTGACGCCTCCCGCGCACACCCTGACCACGGCGGCCATGGACACCGAGATCGCAGGCGACGGTCGCGCACAGGTGCGCAAGGAACTAGCGCTTGCAGCGACGACCGAGAAGGCACTGTTCCAGGCGGGCCACGCCCGCGAGCAACACGCCAACCGGCTCGCGCGGCCCGTCGAAGACGTCATCCGCGGCCTCGTCGGCACGCCAGATCTGGAGCAGGTGACGGGCACGGCCCGCCGTCTCGCACGGGCCCGCCTGTTCGGAACGTGGCGACGCCGGAAGCTGCTGAAAAGGTACGGACTCCAGCCACACGACCGTGACACCGTGGAAAGCTGCCTCGCACTCGCCGACTTCGCCGCTGCCGAGACAGTCTGGCGCCGACACCGTGACCACGCGGCGAGCACCCACGACGACGCGCTCTCCGCCCGACTCGGCACCGTCGAGCAATCCGTCCATAGCGCCTCCCTCACCTACTTCGACGCCACCATCAAGACGGCTGCCCACCGAGGGCGCCAGCGCATTATGGCCCTGCTCACTGCCCGCGACAGCGACCGCAGTGACTGGCCCGCGATGAAGGAGGTACTCGGCCGCGGCTACGGCGGCGACGAGCAAGCGGCGGTGCCCGCATGGGCGGTCACCAGCTTGTCGGCACGTCGCTTCCCCCTTGAAGCCACGCTCTTCGACCTGGTCGTCGTCGACGAGGCCAGCCAGTGCGCCATCCCCCACGTCCTGCCCTTGCTCTTCCGTGCCCGACGCGCCCTGGTCATCGGCGACGCCCGACAGCTCACCCACATCGCCGAGGTCGGCCCCGAACGCGAGGCCCTCATCAGGCGCGATGCGGGCCTGCGGGCCGACTGGCTGGAGAAGTACCGGCTTGCCTATCGGCGCCACTCCGCATTCCACGCGGCCGCGCACGCCGCCGGAGGCACCCTGCTGCTGGACGAGCACTTCCGTTGTCACCCGTACATCGCGGCCCTGTCCAACGACCAGTTCTACGACGGCGAGCTGACCGTGCTCACAGATATCCGCGGTCGCCCGACCGTGCCGCGACCACCCATCACCTGGTCCGACGTTCCCGGGCAGGCCTCTCGCCCACCGAGCGGTTCCTCGTGGGTCAACGGCAAGGAGATCGAGCGGGTCAGGCGCTGTGTGCAGTATTTGACGGATCACCTGCCGCCCGAGGCGACGATCGGGGTCGTCACCCCCTTCAAGGGACAGGCCGACGAACTACGCCGCCGCCTCAGCGACTTCGATTCCGACCGGCTGCGCGTCGGCACCGTGCACACCTTCCAGGGCGGCGAGCGCGACGCCATGGTGTTCTCCCTCGTCGCGGCGGAAGGCATCACCACAGGCGCGGTCAACTGGATCGACCGCCAGCTCAACCTCTGGAACGTGGCCATCACCCGAGCCCGCTGCCACCTCATCGTCGTGGGCGACGCGACCTACTGGCGGGGCAGGCAGAGCGTCGCCGCCGACCTGCTGGCAGCGGCCGACGAAAGCACCCAGGACCTCAGCGCAACCCCCACCACCGAACTACTCAAACGCCTGTACCAGAAGCTGTCCGAGCAGACAGGCAGCACAGTCACCCTCGGGCAACACGTCAACGGGCACCCCGTAGACGCGATCCTCCACAAGCCCGACATCACCCCGTCCGCGATCCTTCTCGACACCGGACCCGAGGACGGCGACGCGGCCCGCCACCTTCGGCTGATGCTGCGCCGCACGATGCTGGTGAGCAGCACCGAGGATGAGCGCAACGTCGAGCGCTACCCCGCCTGGAAGCTCTACGACACCGACACCGACACCGACTAGGCGGTCGTCCGGCATGGCGGCGACCCCTCCGGAGTTCTCCAGGCTCGGCCACGTGTTGACTGGAGCGCTGCCAAGCGCCGGACGACGCTGACGTGTGGCACCGGGCGGCTGGGGTGCGGATGGCGCCCGCTTCGGGATCACTTCGTAGGAGGCAGAGGTGCCTGGCACCCCTTGTGACCTGCGGTGTACGTATGTGCCAAGTATTTCTCTGATTCCTCCTCCTGGAGGGCTGAAGCTACTTGGCATCAGCGCAGGTCAGGAACGTGGACTAGTGCCAACTAAGAGTCCTGTTCACATTGGCCAGCAGCCCGCCGCCGATGGCCGGGAACAGGTACTCGTGGTCATGGGTGGCGAAGAGCGCCGTGAGCCTTGTCCATCTTCGGCCTGAGCTGGCGAGATGCAGGGTGAGGAAAGGACAGCCTGAACGAGGCTCGTGATGCGGGTGGTCGAGCAGCGGAGCTTGCGGAGAAGCTGCCAGGACTTGAGGGTGGCGACGGCCTGCTCGACCAGGGCCCGGATCTTCGCGTGGGACCGGTTGACGGCCTGCTGGCCTGTGGAGAGCGTCTCCCACCGGCCGCGGTAGGGAACACGGACCGTGCCCCGGGCTCCTTGACGTCCGTGCGGGCCCGCGAGCTTGTGTTTGCCCGAGGGGAACGGTCGGTCGACGGCGATACGGTCGGCCCCGGCCGCATGGTCCGGCAGGGGCGTTCTGCCAAGAAGCCTTCGACGTCGTACGAGCCCAGGCAGCCGCTCGGCGGTGCGAGGTCATGTTCACGGGCAGTGGAGGGTACGAGGTCATCGCCCACCACTCCAGGACCGATGCGGGGAACTGCTGACGCCGGAACCCGTTCCGTGGCTCGGTCCGAAGGCGGTCCGCGCCCTGGTCGAGGTGAACGAGCACCTGGTGCCCATCCCCGTCCCGCCCGTTCCGACCCTGATGGCGTTCGGGATGCACAATCCCGGCCTTCTGCGGGCCGGCGTCTGGGATGGTCGCCGCCTGTGGATCGCGACCGCGCACGCGGCACAAACGTTGGCGAGGTGTCAGGTCCGGCCCCGGTCCGCCCGGATCAGCACCAGTTGCTCTGAGCCTTGCTCTCGCTCGGGCCTGGAGTCAGGAGCTTCGCGGGGCCGCCGCGGAGAAGGAGGGCGCGCGGCTCCGCGGCCATCGTGTCCACCGCTCTCCGCTACCTGCGGAGAGGGCCGCAGGGCGGCCCAGATCGAGCGCGGGCTGAAGGGGAGGTAGCTCGAGTCGGTCTGAGTGTCAGTAGTCGCCGCCATACTCAGAAGACGTGCACCTGACTTTCAGGCGCATGTCCAGGGGTCCTCGACCGAGTAGGAACGAATTGACACCCGAGAGCGACGCGGTGCCTGACCGCGACCCGTACCTTCTGGCGCAGATGCGAGAGGCCTTCGGGCGCGTGGTCTACAGCCACAAGACCCATGAGAAGCAGGCGGACATCTGCTTCACCAAGCACCGGTGGCAGCAGGGCGTCCTCATTGCTCTCACCGCGATCAGCTCGGGCACCTTCCTTGCCGCGGTGGTCGGCTTGCTCGGCAACGCAGTGTTGACGAGCCTCGCGACCTCTTCTATCGCACTCCTGGTCAGCTGGATGAGCCTAGGGACGAAGACCTTCAAGTTCGAGGAGGAGTCCGAGACCCACCGTGGCATCGCCTCTCTGCTGTGGGACGTCCGGGAGTCCTACATCTCCCTCATCGCCGACTTGATGTCCGGCACCGTCTCCAACGCGGAGGGCCGGGAGCGGCGGGACGATCTGCAGCAGGCCGCGCGCGATGCGTACGCCGACGCGCCCAGGACGAGCAGCAGGGCGTTCGCGCGCGCCCAGGGCGGGCTGCAGAACAACGAGGAGATGACGTTCACCTCGCGCGAGATCGACCTCTTTCTCCCGGAGGCGCTCCGGCTCGGCGAAGGCGAGGGATGACGATGAAGACCTCAGAGATCTTCGAAACACTGCTCAAGAGCCTGAAGGTCGGGGAGACGGCCACGACGGTCGCCTCACGGCGGGACGAGATCACGAAGGCGCTCAACAAGGACTTCCGCGACAAGGACGGCTGCTCCGACTACAAGCTGATGGTCGGATCGTTCGGTCGGCACACCGCGATCAAGGGCGTGTCCGACCTGGACATGATCTTCATCCTCCCGCCCGGGATTCGGTCGAGCTACAACGGGGACACTGGCCCGCGGAGGATTCTCGAGAGGGTCCGCGACGACCTCAAGGCGCGGTACAAGAACACGGAGATCTGCGTCGACCAGTGCGTCGTCCGAGTTCGGTTCACGTCCAACGCCTTCAAGTTCGAGGTCCAGCCGGCATTCGACAACGCTGACGGCAGCTTCGCCTACCCCGACACGAAGGCTGAGGGCTGGAAGGTCACCAAGCCGCGTGAGGAGATCGCCGCGACCAAGGAGTGCAACGACCGCACCTCGACGAACATGCGCCACCTTGCCCGGATGGCACGGGCCTGGAAGAACGCGAACGGCGCAAACATGGGCGGCCTGCTCATCGACACCCTCGTCTGCAACTTCTTCGACCTGACCGACGACTACGACACAGCGGGCACAGGCTCGTTCGACCTCATGGCCCGCGACTTCTTCGAATTCCTCAAAGATCAGCTAGAGCAGGAGTACTACCTGGCGCTGGGCAGCCGGCAGCGGGTCTACGTAAAGGCGAAGTTCCAGCCGAAGGCGAAGAAGGCGTACAACCGATGCCTCGAGGCGATCGCGGACGAAGGCAAGACGTCCGCCAACAAGAAGTGGCGCGAGGTCTTCGGCACGTCGGTGCCGCTGGCGAAGAGCACCAGTGAGTCGTCCCGGTTGTTCAGGGACACCGAGGAGTTCATCGAGGACGCGTTCCCGGTCGACGTGTCCGAGACTGTGTCCATCGACTGCGAGGTCACGCAGGCCGGGTGGCGTCCGACCTGGCTCCGCGCGATGCGTCGCGGCGGGATCCTGCTCAAGGCCGACAAGGGCTTGAGGTTCGTGGTCACCAGTTGCTCGGTCGGGGAGCCTTACACGCTGAAGTGGAAGGTGCTCAATTGTGGGTCGGAAGCCGAGCGGCGGGACGCGATCCGCGGCCAGATCGTCGACTCGAGCAAGCGGGGAGTCCGCATCGAGCACTCGGACTTCAAGGGCGAGCACGTCGTCGAGTGCTACGTCGTCAAAGACGGGGTCGTTGTCGCTCGGGACCAGATCGACGTTCCGGTCAGCAACACGAGCGTCAAGACGGCGAACGTCTTGTAGGGAGCCGATCCTCGGAGCGCAACAAGGCCCCGACAACTCTGCCAGGGTCTCGTCGCATCAGACGCATCGCCCGAAGGGGTGAAGCATGAGCAGTTCTCGCTGCCATGTCCGAGCCCCTGCTCAACGCGGAGATGGCCTTCGCGGGCAAGCGGTACGCGGCCCGCCGCGCGGCCGAGCTGCGTTCCGAGGATCCCAGCAGGTCCGCGGAGTAGATCGTCGACCTGCTCCGCGACGAAGCAGACGCCGCGGAAGCAAAGCTCGGCGGGTTCGAGACCTCAGCTGCTCTTGGTTCTTCGTCAAACGCTTCCGGAGAATGGTGCCGTGGAACGGCGGATTGACTTCTGGCGCGAGCGGCAGATGCTCTGTGGGTGCTGCGATCATCGGTGGCGCGTCGATCTACACTGGATCGACCGGTGGGAGCAGGCGAAGGAGACCTGCCCCGGCTGCGGCATGACCTGCGAGCACGAGGACTCGCCCCGGGTGACGGTCGACCCCGAGGACCCGGCGCTCGACGACGACCGGGTAGCGCGGTTCTTCTGGTACCACACGAGCACGGAGCCGGACTGGCCGATGCGTAACTTCGACCTGGCAGCCGTCCTGACGTCCGAGACCCGCATAATGATGGGCGGAGATGAGCGGGTCGCCGAGTGGGCCGCGCGGCAGCGGGCGAAGGCCCTCCACGTCGGCACGTACGAGGCCGCTGTCCACAACATGCTGCGTCGGATCCGCGACCAGGCCGACCAGCGCAGCCAGTTCTCTCTGTATCGGGTCCGTCTGAAGCCATCCGCCGTGGTGCGGGAGGGGTGGCTCGTCGACCCCAGTAACTTCGTCGGCGACGTCGTGCTCGACGAGGTCTGCCCGCCAGGCGTCGACGTCGCCCGCTACCTGAACTACCACGAGGATCCGGGAGGGCTCTCGCTCGCGCTGGGGAGGGACGCGATCGCCAGTGTTCAGCGGATCGCGGTTCCGCTCCCCGACACCTGGAATGGCGGCTGGGTGCGCGATGCCGTTGCGGCTCTCGAGGGCGTGAGCGGCACCGCGGTCGTCCCCGCGACCGGCAAGCCGGCCCGCGCCATGCGGCCGTCTTCGTCGCGAGCCATCCTGGGCCGAGAGCTCCGTGCGTTCCTGGCTGGCAGACTGCCGGTCAACCTCCAGGACCAGTTCGCGTCGGCCGCGGTGTTCGCGGAGGGAGAGGATCCAGAGCAGTGGGCGCGGCGGACCAGCGGCCTGTTCGATCTGATCGACGATCCGACTCGTGTGCTGGCTGCACTCGACCAGCAAGATCCCGGGGAGGTCTGAGAGCGACCTGTCCGCTCCTGAGGGGCAATAAGCCCGGAGGTCGCTGTAGGTCTTCCAGGTCGGCGCCGCCCTGAGCCGGGAGAGCGTGAGAAGTTCAAACGCCGCGGAGCGTCATGCTGACCGCAGAGGCGATAACGGCTTGGGAAAGTCGTTTCCATCCGATTTCGTTATCCCGGTCGAGTGTCGCCATGTCGAGACCGCCGAGGCCATCGTAGATTTCGCGAATCGCGGCGTGCTCCCCGGCGCACACCGCTTCCAGGAGGCGCAACGTCTGCATCTTGAAGGGCATGCACGTCCCCTTCGCCTGGAGACTGAGCTGCTCGACCGTCATGCGTGACGTGATGCTGACGGGAATGGATGGCACTTGATGGCACTCAGGGGCAGGTGGTGCGTCGGCTTCGCCGAACAGGACCATAAGTGCGGCGCGGCACTCAGGCACGCCAGAGGCGACGGACAGCCCAACACGCAGCCCCACATCGTGCAAGGTTTTGGCGATCACCTGCGGGTGCAGGGGCCGCTCGACCGAATACGCGTGGATGGATTGAAGAGGTTCCAGGGCATCGTTCCATCGCTTCTGATACACCAGGGCCTCGGTGAGGAACCCTCTCAGCTGAAGGCGCTGCGGGCCGCGCAGACCGTCGTCCTCAAGCAGCGTTCGGCAGCATTGCTCGACTTCCTCGTCGGTCATGAGTTCGGCAGCCAGGGCATCATCGATCCGGTCAATCTCGCGCTGAATACGCGCGGACGGAGTGGTCGGCATCCGTTGGCTCAGCGAGTCGAAATCGGCGGCGAGGGCTTGCACCTCTGGCTCCGGGGTGCCATGGCCGGTGTGACTGCGGAGTACTGTCAGGTAGTTGGTGACGGCCAAGGACGCGTCCTAGGGCCGGGAGTCGGCCAGTTGGAAGGCGAGGTCTCGGGCGCGCTGTAGATGGTGCAGCCATATAGCCGGCGCTTCACCGGTGTTTCTCAATACGTCCGCGAGCGGGGTGGTTGCAGGTTCGATCAGCGCTGCAGCGACTCCGGGGTAGCGGTCTTCTGCGGCATCGAGAAGCGCTTCCAGTGTCACGAGGTACTGGTATTGGAATCCATCTGCCGCCGCCTGCCCCCCCCCGCGCTCCGCCACCCGGTGCCCCTCCGTATGAAGGTAACCAACCTATCGGGCACCTCGGACATCGGTCGCCTGAGACCGTACGGCGGTTGGCCGGCCGGAGGCATAGTGTGCTGCGGTCTGACCACTGAGGCTCTTCATCCTGACGCGGCAGCGAGGTGAAGGGCGAGAACGGCCTAGAGGATCGCGGTGATGCGGTTGGTACTGCAGCACAGCTTGCTCAGGAGGCGCCAGCCCTTAAACGTAGCCATGGCCTGCTCGCCAACGCAGCGGATCTTGGCGTTGGTGGTGTTGTGACGTCATTGCCACCGCTTAGGGGGGCGCCCCTTGACGGGAACTCGGATGTTCGGGCGCGCCTTGGTATGCCTAATAGGCGCCGTGGGTTGGCCTCGCCGAGGGCGTCCGATGATGCCGTGCTCGCGGGCCGCCACCTCCAAGTCGTGCCGTCGCAACGGGCAGCGCGGGCGAGGCCCACAGCAATCTCCCGAATGGACCGGCCAGCACCTGAACGTTCATGTCTTCGTGCCGCTTCTTGCCGGAGTATGGCCGGTCCGCGGCGATCCGGTCGAACTACACAAGGCCGGGGCGCCCCGGCAAACCTTCGCAGCCACCTGGTTGTCGAGGAGTAAACTCCTGCTTCCCGTGGGGACGTCCACGACATTCGGCTTGGGATGTATGGGGCGTGCCACTTTCAAGTTAGGGCAATGGTGTTGTGGCGGGCGCGCGTGAGTGCCACGTACAGGGCACGATGGTCTGACCGTGCAGGGTCGAGGCCGTGCGCCAGGGCCGCAGCGTCTGCCGGGCTCAACCTGACGGCTACCGTGTTCCACTCGCGTCCCTTGGACTGGTGGGCAGTAAGGCCAGGTATCACCCGGTCGTTTGCGAGCCGGAGTTGTAGACGATTCAGGGCGCGAAGTGGCGTGCGTGTGAGCTGGGTTGTAGCGATTGCCGGAATGTGCACAGCGAGACTGCGTGTCAGTCTCTGCCACACCACGGCCGGTTGGTCGCCGTACTTGAGGTCAGATATCGCGGACTGCAGGAAGGGGCGGAGCGTTGTCGCTAACACTTCCCTTTCCAGCCCGAGTGTGACCAGAGCGTCGTGTAGAAAGACTGCCTGCATGCCCAGCGCATTCTGTGCGATCTCATTGAGGAGCAGGGTGCAGATCGACTCTTGAACCTGACCGACACCTGGCTTGATAGCGAGGGGCAGAACGTGGGGATCGCACTCCCATAGTGCCTTCCACTTGAGGGCGAGGACCATATCGGCATCGCGGGCAGAACCGGCCTGCAGCGTGACGGGCAGGCGTCGTCGTAGGCGCTGTGTAAGCCATGCCTGCCTGTCGGTTCCCCACCGAAAGGAGTCGTCCAAGTAGTGTGTGAAGAAGCCGTTCTCGCTTATGTACGCCGCCATGGCATCGGGACGAGCACCTCTGAACTGGTAGAGGGCCTGCCATGGATCTCCGACCAAGGTGAGAGAACTGGACGCTGAGGCAGCGAGTGAGAAGATCTCCCGGTCCAGATCGTTGGCGTCGAACACCTCATCTACGGTCAACGAGCGCACCGAGTTCTCGAAGTACGAGATTATTGCTCGGCGCGCGGGATCAGCCGTCAGAGCCCCCTGAAGAACCTCACGTACGTTGTCATGGGTGCACGTGCCGGCCGAGACGGCTCTCTTGAAGTGCAGGGCTGAAGGGTGGCTGGCGTTCTGGGGCTCGTTGGCGGTTCTTATGACGACGTGGCCGCAGTCGACCTGCAGAATGGGCCTTATGCGGCCGGGTTTTGTCGGGAGGGTCGACCGCCATGAGTCCAACACGTCAAGTTCCGTGTGTCCTCCTGGCCAGTGCAGAACGCCTCCACTGAGTAGGTGGAAGAGCAGGTCGCACAGAAGAGTGTCCAGGGTCACGACGCGATGCGGCCAGCGCAGTGCGGCCGAACCCCATTGCCAGGCGACCCGCGTACGCAATTCCTCGGTGGCTGACCTGGTGAAACTGAGCGCTACGACAGCGCGTGCGTCGGTGGGGGCGGCAAAGCGGTGCAGGCCGAAGCGCAGGGCCGACACAGTGGTCTTTCCGGAGCCGGGCGCTGCTTCGATGTAGACGCGGTCATGGGGGCTGCCACTCGCCGTGAGCTGTTGGGGTGTCAGTGTATGAAGCCCCGTGCTGGATCTAGGCATTGTCCTGTTCCTGCGGCCAGGCTCCGGGTATCGCTTGCGTGGGCCAGCCTCCTGGCTGGCGGCCTGCCGTGTGGTTCTGCCGGATCGGATGTGAGCGCAGAGGATTGTCCCAGGTAGGGGTTTCCTCCACCTCGCCTGCCGCGACATCGAACTCGAACTCGTGCTCTGCGTCGGGAAGCTCGTCCTCTGGCCAGTACGCCGGGTCGTCGAGGTCGTCATCCCAGTCGATGACGTCAGGCAACCGGTCCCAGATGTTGTCGGGAGCAAGCCATTCGGGCGGTTCCATGGCGGCGTCTTCGGACGTCAGATCGCTGGGGGAGTCTGGCGCGGCTGGATAGAGGAAGTCGAAGAGCTTTTCAAGGTGATCGGGTACGGATACGAGGGAGAAGCCGTCGTCCGCCTCGCGATCGGCGCTGTTGGCTTCCTGGAGCGCCGCGGCGAGAGCGAGGGCGAATTCGGCCTTACGCCGCGCACCCCGGCCTTCTTTGACCGCTTCCTCGCCGTCCTTTCCGGCCCTCCGGCTGGCGAAGTAGGACTGAACGTTGTCGGCGGTGACTTCGGCCAATGGATGGTTTGGGTCGACCGCCTGTTGGGCTTCCGCGACAAGGTCCTCGTTGCCCGGAGTGATCGCCGGCTCAAGGGTGGGATGACTGATGAAGACCCGGACCACGGACGTGTCGTGCTCTGCAGCCCACCTGGGCATGTCGCGTGTACTGTCGAAGGGAAGGTGGCTGTCGCTGTCACGGAGGATCGCCAGCTTCGTGCACAGTTCCTTGCCCGGCGTCGCCAGGAGATGGGCAGCCCACTGGCCGACTTTGGTGCCCATCGGGACGATGCTCAGGGCATCAATGAAGGCTTGCTTGGCTTCATCGTCACCTGCCCAGGCACGACCGAACTCACGCACCACGGCGCCCTCGGTAACGCCTTCGACTAGGAGTAGGCGTTCGGCGAAGAGCGCCGACGACCGACTCGCGTCCAGGTGCAATCTGGCCATGCGGAGCGTGGCATCGCGATGCTGGTCTGGGACAACGTCCTTGACGCAGTGGCTCACACTTCCATGGTCGGTGCGACGCACGACGACGAGCTCGGTGGGGTCGCAGGCTGTGATGACGTCAGTCGCGTGACTGGTGAGGATCACCTGTAGCTCGGGGCGCGCCTTGACGGTTCTGCGCAGGTAGCGGACCAACGAGTGCTGCAGCTGAGGGTGGAGATGGGCTTCTGGCTCCTCGATGATGACCGTTGCGTGAAACGGGGCCGTAGAGAAGAAAGAGTCTTCCTCGGAGGCCGCCTCAGCTTGTGCTTGCGCCAGGTTCTCGAACGCTTGCCGCGCCTGCTCCTCCTCGGATGGGGATTGGTGCTCGCCGCTCTCCGGTGGGTTCGTTGAGGCGAGGGGAACCTCGGTGGAATCAGGTATCGCAGCCAACGTCACGGCAATATGCAGCAGGTTGACGTACCCAAGGCCAGAGACCTCCAGAGGACGGGCTGCGGAGCGGCCTTCGATCACGGCGAGCATGATCTCCAGGACGCGGGCGAGATAGGTGTCGTCGATGACCTGGCCTCGCACGTAGGGCCATTGTGGGTTCACGCCGGCGGACAGTCTGCCCAGCTGCTCGCCGATGCGTGCCTCAACGGCGTCTATCAAGCTGTCCTTGGCGAGATCCTCCAATAGCCGTGAGGCGCGGGCGCGTAGAGCTACCAGGTTGCGGCTGCCATGGAGTTCCTGCTGCCGTGCGCGTAGCAGCTCCACCAGGATGCGCACCTCGCGGCGCGCCAGTTCGTCCAGTGGATGACGCCAGGCGGGAAGATAGATCAGCTTGAATTGGTCGATCTTCCGGGCGAGGCCGTGGCTGCTTGTCAGGCGCGAGGTGACTGTTCCCAGTTGTCGGTGAAGGGAGACACTCCAGGATTCAGCTTCTCCGCCGAGCCGTCGGTGCCCTGTGGTGTGAAGCTCGCGGCCGAGGCGCCCCTCGGCGTGGAGGTCGTCGGCCAGGGCGTACGCGATGTCAATGCTGCGCTCGACGCCGGCATCAGGCGATGCCAGCGTGGCTGAAGTCGGCCTCGGGAGCACTGGAAACCGGTTTCCTGGGTGCGCGAGGTAGATCGCGTCGGTGAGTGTGGTCTTACCCGCGCCGTTGGGCCCGATCATCACACTGAACCTGCCAGGAAGTTCGCAGCTCATTGGCTTCTCTGCGCTCGCGCGTAGACCGCTCACCTTGACGCGGCTCAGATACATGGCAGGCCCCCCGATCGACTCCGTCACTCTGGCAACATCATCGCTCAGCGGTCCGCTGCACTGCGCAGTTTTCCCTTTGGAACGCTGGCCACCCAGGGTGGCGCTCCGAATGTGCTGCCCGCTGCGCGCATGGCTCCCGAGTCATGGGCTGCCAGTTCAGGATCAGCCACTGATGATGCGCCAGCTTTCACATCATCCGACGCGAGAGCTGCCGAGTTGATTCGGGATGCGGTCGCAGCAGAGGCCGTGGAAATCTACCGCTTGCTTATAGCCGTGAAACCCGCAGGGGTCATCCCGATGCTGCGTAGCGTTTTGAGATTGCAGGTGGCGGTATTCCTCGCCCTAGGTGCGGAAATGTCTGCTGACCTGTGGAAACGCCTGTGCGCACGCTGGGATGACGGGGCGCTGGGTGCGTACTTCCCGGGTCGCTGAATCAGATGGTTCGACGGTCTTGCCGGTGTAGCCGCGCTGGTCCGGGTGTGTCGATGGCTTGCTGGTCCCCAAGGCCAGGGACGGAGTGCCCTCGCGTGGGGGTCGTGATGGAGTCCGTAGTGAGCAAGCGCCTGGGCGCTCTGCCTGTCGCGGCCGAGTTTCTGCGTCGGCTGGACGTAGCGGGGATCGTCGACGGGCTGCGGCCACCGGATTCGCGGGCGGACGTTGCGCACGGGTGATCGAGGTAGTGGTGCCGAACCGGCTGACCGCTCCCGCGTTGCTGTTCCGCGTCGGGGACGGGGCGGACTCGTGTGAGGCCGTCAAGGGTCTTGGTGGAGGCCGATGCGTGTCCCGGCTGGTGTATTGATGGGTCTCATCGGTGTCTTGCTGGGGGCTTTGGCGATCAGCGTCGTTGTCGCGTCCGGCCGGTGGCAGCAAAACGTCTCCTCAGGGACACCACCGGAACTCGAAGATGTCCATGGCGAGACACCGACGTATCAATCGGGTAGGAGGGCCGGTCGCCCGGCCCTTCTACCCGATTGATACTCCGCCAGAAGAGCAGCTCAGGCTCAACTTCCAAGAAGCATCATCCGAGGTCATCTACAGCGAGGACCCGGGGGGACGACCGCCGGCCACTCCCAGTCGGCGAAGAGCACTACGACACAGACGGCCTGCGCTGACCTGAGCGCACACACAGAAACCGCCCGATGCTCCGGGGGTTTTGTTGGGCTGGGTCCGCTTTGATGGACATCGGAGATCAGAGGCTTCGGCCCCCGGAGTCCATCGGTGGTCAAGCGCGGCATCGGCAACCTCCTGACCTGCGGATAGCGTCTCCCAACGTCCCCAGTAGGGGACGCGGATGGTGCCGCCGGCGCCCCGGTAGTCCTTGGCGGCCCAGCACCGCATACCGGCTTCTTCCAGGGCGTCGACGACGCCGTGGGTGTGCGCGGCCTTGATGTCGTGGACTGCCCCCGGGAGCGCGGGCGACGCCCACAGCACCCGCCTGCCGCATCGGTGATGACCTGCACGTTCATGCCGTGCTTCTTGTGTTTCCCAGAGTAGAAGGGCCGGTCGGCGGCGATCCGGTCGATCGGCAGCAGGGTGCCGTCCAGGATCACGAATGCCTTGGTGGAGGCGGCTTTCACCGCTTCAGCGAGGGTCGGTGCGAAGGCGGCCAGGACCTCAACGGCCTCGGCGATATAGCGGTAGGCGGTGCTGGTCCCGACGTCGAAGCCCGCAGCCAGCTGGGCGTAGGTGTGCCCGTGCCGTAGGTGGGCGAGAGCCAGTAGGGCCTGGCGGCCAGTGCTCAGCCGGCGCCAGCGGGTGCCGTGTTCCCGGCGGCTCGCCCGCAGACGCCCAGACAGGAAGCGAGGGGTCGAGGCGGGCACATCGATGCCGGACGGATAGACACGCACGCGGAAGCTCCTGGCAGACAGGCGATCTTGGTCGTGAACCCGTCTACCAGGAGCTCCCGTATGTTCGGCCACTCCCGCCGCCTCAACTACCCAGCCAGCCAATTAAGTTGGCAAATACTGAGCTTCTTCAGCGTTGCCGCTCCAGCGTGAGGATGGCCTTGGTGATTGACGTCATTCGATTCGGGCTGCAGCGAGCGTGACGGAAGATCCGCC
>NZ_JBVIHP010000041.1:0-66325 GCF_055570235.1 Streptomyces sp. NPDC031274
ACCGACCGCGCTGGCTGCCGGGACCAACCCGGCGGGTGCGGGGAGCACACAGTGACGTTCGTGCCGTCCTTCGCCTGAACGGGATCATCCCCGCAGGTGCGGGGAGCACATCTTAGGCGGCTAAAGGTTCCCGGCCGCGCCGGGACCATCCCCGCGGGTGCGGGGAGCACTCCGGAGTCAGGTCGATTTCAACGCCTGCGCCGGGACCATCCCCGCGGGTGCGGGGAGCACGCACGTCAGTTACCCCGAGATCCTGTGTGCCGGGGACCATCCCCGCGGGTGCGGGGAGCACTTCAACACGGCGGCCTCCAGCGCTGCCGTGTACGGACCATCCCCGCGGGTTCGGGGAGCACGCCGCCCTTGTGGCTGCATCGTCGCCGCTGTGGGGACCATCCCCGCGGGTGCGGGGAGCACGGAGATGGCGCGTGGGACGCGGGCGGCATCGCGGGACCATCCCCGCGGGTGCGGGGAGCACTCCCAGTTGAGCCGCGCGGCCTTCCGTACGTCGGGACCATCCCCGCGGGTGCGGGGAGCACGCGGGCGTCGGCCCCGGCGTGCTCTACCGATGGGGGACCATCCCCGCGGGTGCGGGGAGCACAGTAGCGGCAGGCGTGGCATGCCGAGTCGGTCGGGACCATCCCCGCGGGTGCGGGGAGCACTAGAACCGGGCGGTCCAGCCGCTCGCGCCGTTGGGACCATCCCCGCGGGTGCGGGGAGCACACGGGGCCCCGGTACGACCAGCGCTGAACCCGGGGACCATCCCCGCGGGTGCGGGGAGCACGTCACCATCAGAGAAATGATGAGCGCGGGAATGGGACCATCCCCGCGGGTGCGGGGAGCACGCGGGAGTCCATAGGGGGTGTCTCGGCCAGCCGGGACCATCCCCGCGGGTGCGGGGAGCACCCATACGGGCATCAGCTCTCCCCCTTGCCCTTGGGACCATCCCCGCGGGTGCGGGGAGCACCTCGAACTGACCGAAGAGGGACACCTGGGAGGGGGACCATCCCCGCGGGTGCGGGGAGCACGCGAGATCGCCCCCAAGAAGGCGCCGCTGTCCGGGACCATCCCCGCGGGTGCGGGGAGCACAACGGGCGGAACCTCGGTGGTGCCCGCACTGCGGGACCATCCCCGCGGGTGCGGGGAGCACTTCGAGGGGTCTATCGACGCGCTCACGGAGTCGGGACCATCCCCGCGGGTGCGGGGAGCACTCGGGGAAGGCGCGGCGGTGCGGCATGCCGACGGGACCATCCCCGCGGGTGCGGGGAGCACAGATGGCCACCCCTGCCGATCCGGGCGGGAGCGGGACCATCCCCGCGGGTGCGGGGAGCACAGCTGGATACCGGGGAGGCGGGCGGCCTGGGTGGGACCATCCCCGCGGGTGCGGGGAGCACAGGCTGACTGTCGGGCGGACGTGCTCGCGCGGGGGACCATCCCCGCGGGTGCGGGGAGCACACAGAGCTAACGAAGCACTACTAGTGCTGGATTCCTCTTTCGCTGGGTATATGTCTGGGTGGCGGGGACGTTGGTGGTACTCGGGGGCGGGTGCTGGACGATGGTTTTACGGGCGCGACCGGGGCGTGACGAGGGTGAGCGGACCGTCGTTCGCCGGTTGGCGCGGGCACGGAAGGCTCCGCGTGATGCAGTCATGCGGGCCCGGATGATTGAGCTGAGCTGGTCGGGGCTGCGGGTGCCTGCCATCGCCGCGGAGCTGGACTGCAGCCAGAAGACGGTCCGTTGCTGGCTGCACCGCTTCAACCGCTCAGGCCTGCAGGGACTGGACGATCTGGGCGGGCAGGGCCGCAAGCGGCGGATCACCGAGGAGGAGCGGTCGAGAATCATCTCCCTGGTCAAAGGCGTGCCGCCGGGGCGGCTGCGGTGGGAGCCCGTCGGGGAACTGTGGGCCTTCGATGAGTCCGGACCATCGGAGTGGACACTGGATTCTCTGGCTGCGGCAGCGCGGGCCGAAGAAATCGAGGTGGGCCGCTCGCAGGTCCGCCGGATCCTGCTCGCCGAGGGTGTGCGCTGGCGCCGCACCCGGTCCTGGACACGTTCGAAGGACCCGGACTTCGTCCCAAAAGGACAAGGATCATCGGCCTCTACACCCACCCGCCCGACGACGCGACGGTGATCTGCGCCGACGAGCTGGGGCCGGTGATCCCACGGACCTTTCCGCCCGCACCGGGCTGGTCACCGGACGAGCACAGGATAAAAGCGGAACTCGACTACAGCCGCGGACCGGAGAAGACCTGGGTCTACGGCGGTCTGCGGCCAGCCGACGGCCAGGCCGTCACGATGACCGCGTCCTCCCGCAACAGCGTCTTCTACCAGCAGTTCCTGCAACTGCTCGAGGACACCAACCCGAACGGCGAAATCTGGATCGTCACCGACAACCTGTCCAGTCATAACAGTGTGTCCACCCGGACCTGGCTCGAAGACCATCCCCGCATCCACCACGCCTTTATCCCCGTCGGCGCTTGCTGGCTCAACCTGCAAGAAGGCTGGTGGCGCATCTTCCGCAAGGCCGCCCTCGCCGGCCGGTCGTTCGCCAACCCCGACGACATTGCATACGCCACAGCCCTCGCAACCAGCCAGCTCAATTCCCGTGCCAGCCCCTGGGTCTGGGGCAGACCCGCACCACCAACCCGCCAACTACGGCGCCGATATACGTACACCGTTTGAGGAATCCAGCACTAGGCCGTTTCGGGACCATCCCCGCGGGTGCGGGGAGCACTGGCCCACCCTCAAGGGGCTTGAAGCCAGGCCGGGACCATCCCCGCGGGTGCGGGGAGCACGCCGAGGCCGAACAGATCAAGGCTGCGGGGGAGGGACCATCCCCGCGGGTGCGGGGAGCACAGGCGGGCACGTCTGGGGTGCGCGTCATGGTCGGGACCATCCCCGCGGGTGCGGGGAGCACGGGCAGCGCATCGAGGACTTCGGGCGCTATGAGGGACCATCCCCGCGGGTGCGGGGAGCACGCTCCGTGGCCTGCGGTTCTATCGCGGCTGGGTGCTGGTTTCCGGCAGCTTCGCCGATTCGGGCATAACGGGCATCGGGGGTGGTGGATTCCTTGGCGCTGGTGGGTGCTTGAGCGTCGAGTGTGCGCGACGCGCGATAGTACGACGTGCTGTGAGCTGTTGTCCGGTTTCTCCGTTATCTGTTCGTACAGGGGTGCGTGTTTTCTGTATCGCTGTCGTGGTCTTGGGTTTGCGTGTATGCCTGTGGCATGAGGGTTGAGGGGGAGTTAGGTGCGGGGCTGGGGGGTCGGCTTGGGGGGCCGGTGCGTTCGGTGTGGGCCAAGCACGACCGGGATACCGAGGGGTGGCTGCCGCTGTGGCGGCACATGGACGACAGCGCGGCGGTGGCCGGGTTGTTGTGGGACGAGTGGCTGCCTGCGAGCGTGCGGGCGCTGACGGCTGAGGTGTTGCCGGGCGGGGCGGAGGACGGCCGGTCGCTGGTGGTGTGGCTGGCGGCGGTGCATGACATCGGCAAGGCCACGCCGGCCTTTGCCTGCCAGGTCGATCAGCTTGCCGACGAGATGCGTCGGCAGGGTCTGGCGATGAAGACCCGGGGGCAGTTCGGGGCCGATCGCAAGATGGCTCCGCACGGGCTGGCGGGGCAGGTGCTGCTGGCCGAGTGGCTGGAGGAGCGGCAGGGCTGGCCGGCCCGGCAGAGCGGGCAGTTCGCGGTCGTTGTGGGCGGCCATCACGGGGTGCCGCCGGAGCACGGGCAGCTCAATGATCTGTATGACCGGCCGCACCTGCTGCGGTCGCCGGGGGCCAGTGAAAAGCTGTGGCGGCGGGTGCAGGAGGAGTTGCTGGAGGCGTGTGCCGCAGAGTACGGCGTGCGGGAGCGGCTCGACACCTGGCGGACGGTGAAGCTGGCGCAGCCCGTGCAGGTGCTGCTCACCGCCGTGGTGATCGTCGCTGACTGGATCGCCAGCAACCCGGACCTGTTCCCGTATTTCCCGCAGGAGACCCGTAGCGGTGAGGAGCGGGTCGCCGCGGCCTGGCGTGGGCTGCGGCTGCCTGCGCCGTGGCGGGCCGAGGAACCGGCCGGGGGCGCACAGGAGGTGTTCGCGTCGCGTTTCGCTCTGCCGCCGGGGGCGGAGGTTCGGCCAGTGCAGGAGGCCGCGGTGCGGCTGGCGCGTGAGATACCCGCGCCTGGCCTGATGATCGTTGAGGCGCCGATGGGGGAGGGGAAGACGGAGGCCGCGCTCGCGGTCGCTGAGATCTTCGCGGCCCGTTCTGGCGCGGGCGGGGTGTTCTTCGCCCTGCCCACGATGGCGACCGGGAACGCGATGTTCCCGCGGCTGCTGGAGTGGCTGGACCGGCTGCCGGCGCGGGAGGGTGAGAGGCGGTCGGTGCTGCTGGCGCATTCCAAGGCCGCGCTCAACGACGAGTACGCCGAGTTGATGCGCAGTGGCCGGCAGGAGATCGCTGCCGTCGATGTGGACGGCGAGGCGGGACGGTGGCGGCCCTCGGACGGGACGCGGTCGGCTCCGGCGGAGTTGGTGGCCCATGCGTGGCTGCGGGGGCGCAAGAAGGCGATGCTGGCGTCGTTTGTCGCCGGGACGGTGGACCAGGTGCTGTTCGCCGGGCTCAAGAGCCGCCATCTCGCGTTGCGTCATCTCGCTGTCGCGGGCAAGGTCGTGGTGATCGACGAGGCGCATGCCTATGACACGTATATGAGTGTCTATCTGGACCGGGTGCTGTCGTGGCTGGGCGCCTACCGGGTGCCGGTGGTGGTGCTGTCCGCGACGCTGCCCTCGGCCCGTCGCCGTCAGCTCGCCGAAGCCTATGCCGCAGCCGGTGGTGAGACCGATGGAGCGCCGGATGGTTTTGAGGAGGTGGCCCAGGCTGTCTCCTATCCGCTGCTGACCGCCGTGACGCCCGGTCAGGTTCCGGTCGTTGAAGGGACGGCGGCCTCCTCGCGGGGCAGTGAGGTCCATCTGGAGCGGATCGACGACGACCAGATGGTGCTGGCCGAGCGGCTGGCGGCCGAACTGGAGGGCGGCGGCTGCGTTCTGGTCGTACGCAACACGGTCCGGCGGGTTCTGGAGACGGCCCGGGTGCTTCGGGCGCGCTTCGGGGATCGGGCCGTGACCGTGACCCATTCGTGTTTCGTCGATGTGGACCGGGCGGCGAAGGACGCTGATCTCCTGGCCCGGTTCGGGCCGCCGGAGAAAGCCGAGGGGCGGCGCCCGGCCGGGCCGCACATCGTGGTCGCCAGCCAGGTCGCCGAGCAGTCCCTGGACGTCGACTTCGACCTGCTCGTCACCGACTTGTGCCCGGTCGACCTGATGCTGCAGAGGATGGGACGCCTGCACCGTCACCGGCGCGGCACCGGACAGGCGGAGCGCCCCGCGCGGCTGCGTAGGGCACGGTGTCTGGTCACCGGTATCGACTGGAGCGGGCAGGTGCCGGTGCCGGTGCGCGGGTCGGTCGCCGTATACGGGGCATACGCGCTGCTGCGTTCCGCTGCTGTTCTGTTGCCCCACCTGGAGGGAGCGCGGCGGCCCGTGCGGCTGCCCGGGGACATCAGCCCCCTGGTCCAGGGCGCCTACGCCGACTGTCCCGTCGGCCCCGCAGTGTGGTCCGAGGCGATGGCCGCGGCGGGGGAGCGGCACGCGAAGCACCGGGTGGAGCAGACCGGGCGGGCGGAGGTGTTCCGGCTGGATGAGGTGGGGCGGCCGGGCCGGCCGCTGATGGGGTGGATCGCGGCGGGCGTGGGCGATGCGGACGACACCCGGGCCGGACGGGCCCAGGTCCGCGACAGCAAGGAAAGCCTGGAGGTGGTGGTCGTGCAGCGGCGTGCTGATGGGGCGCTGGCCACCCTGCCCTGGCTCGCGAAGGGCCAGGGTGGGCTGGAACTGCCCACCGACCGGCCTCCGAGGGCGGCTGCGGCGCGGGCCGCGGCCAGTTGCGGTCTGCGCTTGCCCATCCAGTTCTCGCATGCCGCGGTCATGGACCGCGCGATCGCCGAACTGGAGGAACTCTATATACCGGCCTGGCAGGGCAAGGACAGCCACTGGCTGGCCGGCCAGCTGATTCTGGCGCTCGACGCCGATTGTCAGACCTCTCTGGCAGGCTTCGCACTCCGCTACAGCCCAAGCGACGGCCTCGAGGTGAGCAGTGACTGAATCCGGTGAACCAGCCGCGTTAGACGGCGTGTTGACGTTCGACCTGACCCGCCGGCCGTGGATCCCGGTGCTGGATGAGGACGGCGTGCAGGACGAACTGTCGCTGCGTGACGTCTTCTACCGTGCGGGCCAACTCCGGGGCGTGGCGGGGGATCTGCCCACCCAGGAGTTCGCCCTGATACGTCTGCTGCTCGCGCTGGCCCACGACGCGCTGGGCGGCCCGCGCGACACTGAGCACTGGGCACGCCTGTGGGCCGACGAGGACTGCTTCGCGCCGGTGGCGGCCTATCTGGACGAGCACCGTGAGCGGTTCGACCTGCTGCACCCGTCCACGCCGTTCTTCCAGGTCGCACAGTTGCGCACCGTGCGCGACGAGGTCTTCTCCCTCAACCGGGTCGTCGCGGATGTCCCCAACGGGGAGCCGTTCTTCACCTCCCGGATGCCGGCCGTCGATCGGCTCGGTTTCGCCGAGGCGGCCCGCTGGGTCGTGCACGCGCACGCCTATGACACCTCCGGCATCAAGACGGGCATCGAGGGCGATACCCGGGTCAAGGGCGGCAAGGTGTATCCGCTGGGGGTCGGCTGGGCGGGCGCGCTGGGCGGGGTCTTCGCCGAGGGGCAGACGCTGCGCGAGACCCTGCTGCTGAATCTGGTCGCCGCCGACACCAGTGGCGTGCGGTTTTCCGGCGACGACGCTCCCGCCTGGCGGCGCGAGCCGTGCGGCCCCGGTCCGTCGGGCCGCACGCGTCCATCCGGCGTGTGTGACCTGTACACCTGGCAGTCCCGCCGGCTGCGCCTGCGCTTCGACACGGAGGGCGCCTACGGCGTCGTGCTGGGGTATGGCGATCCGCTCGCCGCGCACAACATGCATGGCGAGGAGCCGATGACCGCCTGGCGCAGGAGCCCGGCGCAGGAGAAGAAGCGCGGCGAGCCGCTGGTGTATCTGCCGCGCGAGCATGATCCGGCCCGGTCGGCCTGGCGGGGTATCGAAGCCCTGGTGGCGGGGCGGGCCGAGGCCGGTCAGGGCGGTGAGGCCGCCAAGATGCTGCGGCCGGGAATCCTGGAGTGGGTCGCCCGGCTGGTGACGGAGGGCGAGTTGCCACGCGGCTATTTGATCCGGGCGCGCGTGGTGGGGGCGGTCTATGGAACGCAGCAGTCGGTGATTGACGAGGTCGTCGACGACCGGCTGGCCATGGCCGTGGTGCTGCTGCACCGGCAGGAGAGGGTGTATGCCCGCCAGGCCATCGACGCGGTCGGGGAGGCGGAGCGGGCCGTCACCGTTCTTGGTGATCTCGCCACGGATCTGGCCCGCGCGGCGGGCAGCGAGAACGAAGGCCCGCGCACGGCCGCTCGCAGCCTCGGCTTCGCGACCTTGGACGGCCCCTACCGCCTCTGGCTGCGCGACCTGGCCACGGCCGAGGACCCCGACGCCCACCGCACCCGCTGGCAGCAGGACGCCCACCAGCACCTGCGGCGCCTGGGCGAACAGCTCATGAACCAGGCAGGTGACGCCGCATGGGAAGGCCGGGTGGTGGCGACGAAGAAGGGCTCCGAGTGGCTCAACTCGGCGCTCGCCGACAAGTGGTTCCGCATCCGCCTGAGCAAAGCCCTCAGCGATCCCTACCCCTTTGACCGGCCGCCGGACGACGGCTCCGTACAAGAGCCCAACTCCTCACCGGAGGTGCCCGCATGACCACCACCACCGCACCCCCCACCCCTGCGCAGCGCGTCAGCACGCTCACCAGCGACATCATCGTCCCGCTGCAACGGGGGTATCTGGGCGACCAGCCCCACGCGGTGGGGGCACTGGCCCGGCTGCGCCGGGGCGCGGGCAAGGAGTTCTCCCAGGCGCCCGATCTGTGGGGGCTGGCCGACACCGGAGCCCTCCACGACCGGCCCGCCGACGGCGGACGGCCGCTGCGCGAGGACGAACTGATCCGCGCCGAGGACGCGGTGCACGTGGCGCTGACCCTGTGGGCACTGCACCAGCAGTCCCGCTCCACCCTCATGCACAGGCCCGGCTCGCGCACCGCGCCCCGGGGACTGGGTGCCGCGGTGCGCCAGTTGATGCCGCCGGGCGAGATCGCCGAGCCCATCCGCAAGCGTTTCGTCCGCGTCGGCACCGCACCCGGCCTGCCCGCTCTGGCCCAGCGTCTGCGCGAGATCGTCCTGCTGCTGCGAGGCGCAGACATCCCCCTGGACTACGCCCTGCTGGCCGGGCAGCTCTATGGCTGGACGGACCCCACCGGCCGCGAGGCCGTACGCCGGGCCTGGGGACGGTCCTTCCACTCCTACCGCGATTCCCAGAAGAACCAGGCGAACGCCCCGGCTGCTCCTGACTGCACCGACGACATCACTGACCTCACGGACAAGGACGCCTCGTGAACCGCATCTTCCTCGACGTGCACGCGCTGCAGACGGTGCCGCCCAGCAACCTCAACCGGGACGACACCGGGCAGCCGAAGTCAGCCGTCTACGGCGGGGTACCCCGGGCCCGCGTCTCCAGCCAGGCCTGGAAGCGCGCCACCCGCACCTACTTCAGCCAGGAACACCTCCTGGACCCGAGCGAACTGGGCGTACGGACGAAGAAGGTCGCCGAAGTCCTCGCCGCCCGCATCACCGCCCTCGATCCCGCCCTCATGGGCGCCGAGGCCCTCCAGCTCGCCGCCGAGGTGATCCAGGGAGCCACCGGTTCCAAGATCGAGGCACCCAAACGCAAGACCGAGGCCGCCAAGACCGATGCCGCCAAGGACGGCGGCCAGGAGCCGGCGCCGGAGTCGAAGTACCTGATGTTCCTCAGCGCACGCCAGCTCGACGGTCTGGCCGTGCTGGCCGTCGAGGGCGCGGCCGACATCAAGACCTTCCTCAAGGACAAGGACGCCAAGGCGCGCGCCCGGGAGATCGCCGATACCCGGCACTCCGTCGACATCGCCCTGTTCGGCCGCATGGTCGCCGACTCCGCCGACTTCAACGTCGATGCAGCCGTCCAGGTCGCCCACGCCATCAGCGTCCACCGCGTCGAGTCCGAGTCCGACTACTACACGGCCGTGGACGATCAGAACACCGACGCTGAATCGGGCGCCGGAATGATCGGCACCATCGACTTCAACTCCTCCACCCTCTACCGCTACGCGGCGCTCAGCGTCCACCAGCTCGCCAAGAACCTCGGGGAGGGACTGCGGGAGGAGGAACCGCGCACCGCACCCGTGCGGCGCGCGGTGGAGGCATTCGTCCAGAGCTTCCTCGAGTCCCTGCCGACCGGAAAGATCAACACGTTCGGGAACCACACCCTCCCCGACGCGGTGATCGTCAAACTGCGCACCACCCGGCCCATCAGCTACGTCGCCGCATTCGAGGAACCCGTCACCGGGGAGAGCGGGCACCTGCGCCAAGCGGTGGCTCGCCTGGCCGAGTATGTCCCGGACGTGGAACGCACTTACGGGGACGAGGAGTCCACCCTCTCCTGGATCCTGCGGGTCGGACCTAACACCGAGCAGCTCTCCGGCCTCGGCACGCAGGCCCACCGGCTGAGCGAACTGGTCGAGGCGGTCGGCCAGGCCGTCGCCGAGCGCCTGGACAAGCCCGCATGAGTGTCCTGCTTTTGCGGCTGGCCGGCCCCCTGCAAGCCTGGGGGGCATCGGCCCGCTTCGTGCGCCGCACCACCGAATCCGCACCCACCAAGAGCGGCGTCATCGGCATGCTCGCCGCCGCCCAGGGCCTTGACCGCGGCGACGACGCCGGCCTGGCCCGCCTGGCCGCCCTGCGCTTCGGCGTCCGCATCGACCAACCCGGCACCCGGGTAAGGGACTTCCAGACTGCTCACCACGCCGTCACCGGCAAATCCATGCCGCTGTCCGAGCGTTTCTACCTCGCCGACGCCGTCTTCGTCGCCGCCTTCGAAGGCGAGGCCCCTTTCCTGGACGACCTCCACACCGCCCTGCGCACGCCCGCCCACCCCCTCTTCCTCGGCCGGCGTTCCTGCCCACCGGCCCTCCCGGTGGAACTCGGCACCCGCGACAGTTCCCTCTCCCCGGCCCTGCGCGATGAGCCCTGGCAGGCCGCCGACTGGTACCAGCGCCTGCGCGGCCAGGAACCCACGGTGTCCCTGGTCGTGTCGCGGGAACCGGTCCCCGGCGAACAGCACGGGGACGTCCTGCGCGATCAGCCCCTCAGCTTCGCTGCCGCGCACCGGCGTCACGCCCTGCGCTCCGTGGTCAGCACCACCGTGGAGGTGCCCAACCCGCGCGCCGTGGCTTCCCGGAAGCCCGCCGCCCGCCCGGTGCCGCACCATGACCCGTTCGACGCCGTGGAGGAAGAGACCCTCTGATGTATCTGACCCGCTTCCGTGTGAACACCGCGCGGCCCGGTGCCCGCCGCCTGCTCTCCTCACCCCAGTCGCTGCACGCGGCCGTCATGGCCTCCTTCCCCGGCCTGCTGCCCACCACCAGCACGGCCGGCGTTGAAGGGCCCCGGGTGCTGTGGCGCCTGGATCACAACGCCCGGGCCGAGGTCTTCCTCTACGTCGTCAGCCCCCACCGACCCGACCTGACCCACCTCGTGGAGCAGGCCGGCTGGCCGGCCGCCGCCCTCGACCCGGACACCCCCGGCTGGCAAAGCCGCCCCTACACCCCCTTCCTCGACCGCCTCGCCACGGGCGGCGTCTGGGCCTTCCGGCTCACCGCCAACCCGGTGCACCAGATCCGGCGCAAGGACGGCGAACCCACCAAACGCACCGCGCACCTGACCCCCATCCACCAGCAAGGCTGGCTCCTGGACCCCCAACGCCAGGAACGCTCGGGCTTCCGCGTCCTGGAAAAACCTGCGGACCAACGCCTGCTGCCCGCCGGCACCACCCACCACAACCACCCCCACCACGGCGACCGCTACGAACTGACCGTCCGCGACGAGCGCGCCCTGTCCTTCGCCAAATCCCGCGAAGACCGGTCACCGGCCCACCGGGTGAAAGTCGTGACGGTCACCTTCGACGGACGCCTCGAAGTCACCGACCCCGACGCCCTGCGCCGCACCCTCACCCAAGGGCTGGGCAAGGCCAAGGCCTACGGCTGCGGCCTCATGACCCTGGCCCTCATCCCGACGCCTTCTGCGCCCGGGGAGTGAGGAGGTGCCCACGGTCGGCAAGCGTGCCGCCCTTACCCCGCGCCACCTCACCCGCACCGGCGAGCGGGTCTCCTTCATCTACCTGGAGCGCTGCACCGTCCACCGGGACGCCAACGCCATCACCGTCGAGGACGCCGACGGCACCACCCACATCCCCTCCGCCACCATCGCCACCCTCCTGCTGGGGCCCGGCACCCGCATCACCCACCAGGCGATGAGCGTTCTCGGCGAGACCGGAGCGGCGGTCGCCTGGGTAGGGGAACACGGCGTGCGCTTCTACGCCGGCGGCAGAGCGCTGAGCCGCTCAGCTGCACTCGTCGAAGCCCAGGCCACCCAGTGGGCGAGCCAGCGCAGCCGTCTCACCGTCGCCCGCGCCATGTACCGGCTGCGCTTCCCGGACGAGGACCCGGACGGCCTGACCCGCCAACAGCTCCTGGGCCGCGAAGGCGACCGTGTCAAAGAGTGCTACCGCGCCCAGGCAGCCCGCACCGGCATCCGCTGGCAGGGCAGGAAATACACCCCCGGCGACTTCGCCAGCGGCGACCCGGTCAACCAGGGCATCACCGCCGCAGCCCAGTGCATGTACGGCATCGCCCACGCCGTCGTCGCTTCGCTGGGATGCAGCCCGGGCCTCGGATTCGTCCACTCCGGACACGAACTGTCTTCGTCCTGGACATCGCCGACCTCTACAAGACAGAGATCGGCATTCCCCTCGCCTTCGACACCGCGGCCGAGGGCCCCGAGGACGTGGGCCCCCGCACCCGCCGCGGCCTGCGCGACCGCATCAACGAGACCGGACTCCTGGACCGCTGCGTCAAGGACATCAAGCACCTGCTGCTGCCCGGCACCCCGACTGCGGCTGACGACCGGGCCGGTGAACAGGACCATGTGACGCTCCAGAGCGACCGCGGCCACCAGGTGGAAGCCGGAGTGAACTACGGCTCCGCAGAGGTGGCCACAGACGCGGACGAGGCAGTCATCTGGTGACCGTCATCGTCCTCACCACCTGCCCACCCGGACTCCGTGGATTCCTCACCCGCTGGCTACTCGAAATCTCCGCAGGCGTCTTCATCGGCAACCCCTCCGCCCGCGTCCGCGACATCCTGTGGAACGAGGTCCAGCAATACGCGGGCCAGGGCCGCGCCCTGCTCGCCCACACCACCAACAACGAACAGGGCTTCACCTTCCGCACCCACGACCACGCCTGGCACCCCGTCGACCACGAGGGCCTGACCCTCATCCGCCGCCCGAACACACAGAAGCCCCCGGCCTCCGCCACACCGAAACCCGGCTGGAGCAACGCCGCGAAGCGCCGCCGATTCGGCAAAGGCTGACCCGACTCCATGCCTCTTTGGCTGCTTTTGCCGGATTCGGTGAAACTGCTCCGAAACGGCTCTAGGTGCTGACAAAACAGCAGGTCGAGCAGTGTGCTCCCCGCACCCGCGGGGATGGTCCCGCTCCGGTCGGTTCCAGGTGCGAGTGCGCGATGTGCTCCCCGCACCCGCGGGGATGGTCCCACCCCCAGCCCCGCCGGGTAGGCATTGCCGTAGTGCTCCCCGCACCCGCGGGGATGGTCCCACGTCGTGTCCCGCATCGTGCGCCAGGACGTGGTGCTCCCCGCACCCGCGGGGATGGTCCCTACCCGTTGACCCTCAAGCAGCTCGCGGTCCGGTGCTCCCCGCACCCGCGGGGATGGTCCCTTCGCCACCTCCGGGAGTTCGTTGGTCACGGAGTGCTCCCCGCACCCGCGGGGATGGTCCCATCCGCGACTACTACGCCCGCAGCCATCGAGCGTGCTCCCCGCACCCGCGGGGATGGTCCCGACCGCCTGACGGCCCCTCACCGGCTCCGGGGGTGCTCCCCGCACCCGCGGGGATGGTCCCCCGCCCGCCATCCCCATGCCGCCGTTGCCGTGGTGCTCCCCGCACCCGCGGGGATGGTCCCTGGGGCGGCGACTTCTACCCGTACTGGCTGCTGTGCTCCCCGCACCCGCGGGGATGGTCCCGCCATCGAATGGGCTCTCGCCGACATCCTCGAGTGCTCCCCGCACCCGCGGGGATGGTCCCTTCGCCACCTCCGGGAGTTCGTTGGTCACGGAGTGCTCCCCGCACCCGCGGGGATGGTCCCAGCCTGTCGTGCTCGGTCTCGTGCTCGGTGCCGTGCTCCCCGCACCCGCGGGGATGGTCCCGCCTGATGCAGGCGGCCCTGATGGTCGCAGGCGTGCTCCCCGCACCCGCGGGGATGGTCCCACCAGGGTCGCCGGGTCGTGCTGGCGGCGGACGTGCTCCCCGCACCCGCGGGGATGGTCCCAAGGCTGATGGAGACACCCTCTCCGAGCGGCTGTGCTCCCCGCACCCGCGGGGATGGTCCCGAGCTTGCCGCGTCGGCGATCACCCACGCGAGGTGCTCCCCGCACCCGCGGGGATGGTCCCAGCTGCTCCACACTCCGCACCGAGCGCACCGGGTGCTCCCCGCACCCGCGGGGATGGTCCTCAAGATCCGACATGAAGCCGCCGTGCAGCTCCGTGCTCCCCGCACCCGCGGGGATGGTCCGGATGCCCAGGCGCAGGCCGCGAAGACGGTGACGGTGCTCCCCGCACCCGCGGGGATGGTCCCAAGGCACTGACCCCCGGACAGGTCGAGACGCTGTGCTCCCCGCACCCGCGGGGATGGTCCCGACCCGGACTCAGCGCCGCTCTCGCCTACCTCGTGCTCCCCGCACCCGCGGGGATGGTCCCGCGATGCGGTCGGAGGCGATATCACTGCACGGGTGCTCCCCGCACCCGCGGGGATCACCCCCCTCCGAGACCGCAACGTCGGCCGCGAGTACGTGCCCCCCCGCACCCGCGGAGATGGTCCCGCGGGCGTCACCCGCCAGGCCCCGGTGGCGTCGTGCTCCCCGCACCCGAGGGGATGGTCCCTGCGGGGTCAGATTCATGCGCTTGAGGGTGGGGTGCTTCCCGCGCCTGCGGGGATGATCCCGCCCGGCGGCTGCTTGAGGCGGAGCTGCCGGAGAATGAGCGGCTCCGTGTGGCGGTGGAACTGTTGCGCACCGAGCCGGCGATGAGCGGCGCAGCGATCGGACCAGCGTTGAGAGCCGGTCAGCGCTGGCCGATTGATCTCAGATTCAAGTAATCGGCCAGCGTGTAGCCATTACCCTGATTGGCCGCTGAAGTCATCGGTGATGGCCGATGAGGCTGGGTCGGCCACTGGCCATATCCGATCCCACCGCACCGGCCATCACCGATGACCACGCACGAGTAGGCTCCTGAAGCCTCTCGCCCCTCGACGGCGGCACCGGCGCCTCGCCCGGACCCCACCGACATCCGTCGTGGCTAACCGCGGGCTGACCTGCAGGTATCAAGCCCTGTCGGTGCTGGCTACCCAGATCGGGTAACGGATGACCGGTCCCGGCTGGCCCCGATGAGCCCGGTAACCGAACGCGCGCAGGACCGCGGTTACCCGGCGGCATCATGCCCGGTGCGTGCCGGCGATGGGCGGCCCATCGTCCGCTGGTGGGTGGTTCCGGCCGCGACGGGCACCAGCGATGGCTCACCGATGGGCGGCGATGGGGTGACGACGACTCGACGATGGGTCGGTCGGCCACATCCGTCGGCCATCGTCGGCCACCCACGGCTCGCTGTGGGTGGCCGACGGGGCCAACAGGCGGTCAGGCCTTCGCCATGAGCTCGTTGAGGATGGCGATGGTCTCGTCCTCGGTCTCGGTGCCGAGCCTCATGTTGAAGTCCTCCAGGGCCTCGGCGGCCCGTTCCAGGGAGTCGTGGTCGCCGAGCGCGGCGTAGGCCTGGAAGAGGATGCGGTAGAGGCTCTCGACCTCCGGGGCGACGTCCAGCCCCCTGGCCGCGGCCCAGACTGCGCCCCTCGGGTCGCGGTCTTCGAGGCAGCGCTGGGCGAGTTCCTCGGCGGTGAGGACGATCTTGCTGAGCATGACCTGGGCCAGGTGTTCGGCCCACCGGTAGCGGCGGCGGTCATCGGACATGAACGGCCTGCCGCGGACGAGTTCGAGAGCCTCACGCAGCGCCTGGGGGGTGTGCGGTCCGCTCGTGGTTGAAGCGGCGTCGACGAGCTGCAGGAACTGGTGCCAGTCAGAGGTGACGGCGGGGGAGAGGGAGTAGCGGGCATCGGCGCTGGGGGGCAGCTTGGGCAGGAACGGGCGCCCGGCATCGTCCTGGCCTAGCCACGAGCGCAGACGGCTCACGCACACATTGCGGTACTTGGTGTGCCCCTCGGTCTGGGTCTCCTTGGTGGGCCACATCGCGGCATCCAGCGGCTGGTGATCCCGGCCGGGGTGCAGGACGAGCCACGCGGCGAGCTCAGTGTTGGTGCGCCGCCTGCTGCTCTCCTTGACCTCACCGCGGGCACCGACCACGTCGACGGGGCCAAGGACCCGGATCACGGGGCCCGTCGAGGTGATCCCGGGGCCGATGACCGGCGGATGCGACGTCCGCGAAGCGACCACCCCGCCGGCCCCCGGAGAGGGCTCAGGATCGGGGAGACGAACATTCAGCGTCGGAATGCTCTGCTGGGCCGGGAGAGGCGAATTGGTCAACGGCGCCAGTACTTCGCCCCCGTCGGCGTCATCTTTGGATTCCTCAGCACCCGCAGGCCGGGGCGACGCGTCGTCGTCAAGGTCGGCGTCCTCGTCCAGGCCAGAGTCCTCGAACGAGGCGAACTGCGCCAGGCTCGGCACCTGCCCGGGCTCGTCCGCTGTCGCCGTCGCCTTGCTCGGGGCCACCACCTGGGGAGCCCACGGATTGACGATCGGGGTATCGCTCTCGGGCTCTGAGTCGAGGTCGGCATCCGGGGCTGGGGGAGCGGCGTACAGATCCTGATAGGTCTCCTCCGGTACGGCCTCAGCGCGGCTGCGCTCCAGGATCTCCAGCGCGGCAGACCAATCGTCATCAGAGAAGGCCTGAAGACTGCACTCCAGCTCCACTCCCGCCAGTGGAAGCCGCAGGGGAGCGACGGCCGGATCGGTGTCCAGGACCCAGGACGTGTCGGGCAGCTCCACCGGCAACGGGCCGGACGTGATCAGCGCGGTGGCGCTGCGCGGCTGCGCAGCCGCCATCTCGACCAGCTCGGCCAGCGCAGCCGCATCCTCGTCCTGAAGACCGTCCGCCATCACCACGTGCGGCGTCCACGCGGCCGCGGTGTCCACCCCGGTCCGCGCACTCAGCAGGCCGTCACACCCGAGCACGGTGAACGCCCGCTGCTGATCGTGGTGGTGCGCCCGCACCACCGGGAGCGCCTGGTCCAGGTAGTCGTGTGCGGTGAGCCGCTCGGGCATCTCCGCCGCGGCCGCGCGCACCGCCTCGCCGACCAGGCTGACATCGAGGTGATGGGCGAACTCGCTCGTGGCCAGTTCCAGGGCGAGCGCGCGCTGGACCGCGGTGTGGGCTGGGCCGGACAGGTGTAGATGGCCGACGTGCTCAAGGTTGACCAGGACCAACTGGCCGGACTGGTCCCAGCCGAGGCTGAGCAGTGCCGGGTAGGGGTCCTCCACCTGGTCGAGCTCGTCCTCACTCAGCAGTTCGGGGCTGCTGGTGGGGCAGGTCCAGGTGAGCGTGCCGGGCTCGGTGCTGAAGGGAGGCACAGCGGGGGAGGGCGCGGACAGGTGGAGCACGATCTCTCGCTCGCCGACGACCGCGGCCGCCAGGGGCGGCAGGGCGGACCCGGCCTCGGCGAGATGAACTGCGGCCGTCCGCAGCGCCGTCGCCAGGACCGAGGAGTCCATGGTCGCCTCGGAGACGCGCAGGGCGTGCTCGATGTCCACCGCATTGCCGTCCGGCAGGGCGATGGCCTGACCGCGGCGCAGCCGGCGCAGCTGCTTGATGCGACGGATCCCGAGGAACGTCAGGAAGCCACTGGCCAGGACACCGGTTGCCGCCAGTCCCATCACACCTAGCTGCTGCCCCTGATCGGTGCTGGACTCCTGCGCATCGGCGGGAGCTTGAGGCGACTTTGCTGCGGCAGATGGCGAGGACTGCGCAGGCTCCTTTGTGGCCGGGCTTTCGGTGTCGCTGGGGGCGGGCTTTGCGGGTGCCTTCTCGGTGGGCGTGCTCTGCTCTGGCTGTGATGCGTCCGGTTTGGGGGTGGCTGTGGTGGGCGGCGTGGATGGCTTCGCCGCTCCGGCATCGGATTTGTCCCGATCACTCTCGTCGGCAGGGGGCACATCGTCGCGGTCCGCGGAGGGCGGCGGAGTGCTCTCGCGCTGCTGATCGCTTTCGTCTGCCGGACGGTCGGCGGGGAGGACGACCTCCTGCCCTGGATAGATCACATCCGGGTCCTCGACTGCGGGAAGGGCAGCGGGCTGGTCGTGGTCCTTGGTCGCCTCGTACAGCTCGGGATACTTCGACCCGTCGCCCAGCTGGTCCTCGGCTACGCCCCAGAGCGTGTCGCCCGGGTGCACGGTGACACGGTTCGAACGCTCGCCCTGCGGGCCGGGAGTGTTGTTTCTTGCAGTGTGGCTGTCGGGCATGCGGAGCTGCCAGCCCGGCTGCAGGAACGTGCTGGCGTGGAACGTGCTGCCATCGGCCATCGTGCGGCCCTGGTTGAGCTCGGCGATGTCCCGCCAGCGCTCACCGTCACCCAGTTCCGTCTCCGCGATGCTCCACAGGCTCTCTGCCGGGCGCACGTCGCGGACGGTGTACGTGGGGGTCGAGTCGTCATCCGCAGCAGTCGCGGTACGGGCCGTTGGAGATGACCCGGGTGCCTGCGGAGCCTGCTGGGGGTGGTGAGTTGCCGTGGCGGTGGCAGGCGGGGCTGCGGTGGCGGGGCTGGCCAGGGCGGTGCTGGTGGGCAGGAGGACCAGGATGCTGCCGACCAGTACGGCCGCCAGACGCTGGGAGGAGCCGAGCCCGCGTGGTGCCCGCCATTGGCGGCCGCGCAGTTGGGCGGGGATCTCCCGCAGGGTGCAGAACGTGAACTGCGCCCAGCCGAGCCACGCGATCGCCACGAGCAGAAGCAGGAAAGCGCCGCCGGTGTCCTGCCGGTCGAGCAGGTGGGCCAGATCGTTGTGGCTGGTGTCCCACACGACCGGGGTGACCTTCACCAACAGGAGAGGCAGGCCGGCGACGGCGGCGGCCAGGACGGCGAGGCTGGCCAGGGCGCGCAGCACCGCGGCGAGGGTGCGGCCTGTGCCTGTGGGTGCGGCGTTGGTACGCATCACGGTCCTTCGGGATTGGTGACGCCGTGCAGGAGGGTGGCCTGGCCGTGCCCGGTCACGTTCAGCGAGCCGATGCCCGCGACGGACAGGAACTTGGTGGCGTAGCTGTCTTTCGTGGTGACGGTCAGGGTCTTGCCGTCGGCGGAGACGACGGCAGTTCCTGCGGTGCCCGCGGAGCTCAGATAGGCCTGCGCGGCAGCCTGGGCGGCCTGCGGGTCCACCGTGATGGCGTCGCCAGGCACGGCCTGGGCCGGGTCGATGGCCTGTCCGCCGGCGCGTGCGGCCTCGGTGGCGATGAAGTCGGCGCTCTCGGTGGCGCGCATCTTGCCGCCCCCGTCAATGGCTAGGCCGATGATGCCGAGCAGCGCGATCACGCAGACGGCGACGAAGACGGTGATGCCGCCGAGGTCATCGAACCGCCGGTCGCCATAGGGAGGCTGGGGGAGTGACATCTCAGCCCTGCCCCCTCTGCCGGTACTGGTCAACAACCGAGGTGGCCGTTGCCTCCAGAGTGCGGGCCCCCGGGGCCCCGGGCAGCAGAAGATCCGACAAGTTGACGGTGCAGCGCACCGTGGCCGAGACGGTGGCCACCTGACCGATCGGAACGGCCAGTCCGCCGGTATCGACGGTGACGCTGGTGCTGGCACAGGTGATGCCCTGATCAGCCAGGGACTCGGACGCGGCCGTACGGGCAGCACCCTGGGCGTCGGCTGCAGTGCGGTGGATGGAGGCCTCGCGCGCCGCGTCCTGCGCCGCCGCATCGATCTTGGATCCTGACATGACCAGGCGGCCCCCCGCGATCGCCAGGCAGACAAAGACCAGCAACGAGGGCAGGACGATGGACGCTTCGATCGCGACACTGCCCGCATCACGGGGCGCGGAACGGGCCCTGCAGAACACCGATTTCACTCCCCTGGAACCGTCCAACGCTCGACTGGACCGGATGCCGACTGGGTGATGCGCAGGCCGGGAACGCCCGGCAGCATCGACTGCGCGGTCCCCGACACCTGAAGGCGCACCCGCTCACCGGTGCTGCCCGCCGCGACGCTGGAGCCCATGAGGCTGTCGCCCGCCGTACGGGAGAGGACCTCGCGAGCGCGCTGCGCGCCCTCGGCGGGCCCGGCCTGGTAGGAGCGGGCCGCGCTCAGGCCCTCGCGGGCCGCGGTGAGCGCGATCTCACGGGCGAAGTACCACATCGAGGCCTGGATGACGGCGATCGTGATGAGCAGCACGGCCGGAAAGATGATCGCCATCTGGATGGAGGAGTCTCCCCGGTCATCCCGCCATGCTGGGCCGCTTCCCCGGGCGAGGGGATGCGGTATGCGCCGCTGCATCAGATGCCGTTCAGCTTGCCGTTGTACTTGGCGACGATCACCGCGATCGTTCCGGCGATGACCAGCGCACCGGTCACGGAGGCCACCCAGATGATGACCGTGGTGATACTGATGTCGCCACGGTCCGGGCGCTTCTGCGCCTCCTCCAGCCGGGCGCCAAGCTCGCGCACGAGACGGTAGGTGCGGTGGGCGGTGTACTTCATGGGATGTCAGCTCCAACGTCTTTCGATCAATTCGATCAAGTGGTCAGCATGCGGATCACTGCGGGGAACGCCATCAACAACATCACCTGCACCGCGAGCAGTGCTCCGGGGGCGGTCATCTTCTCGCTGGCGGCGTTCGCCTCGGCCGCCTGAGCGGCCAGCAGTTCGGGGTTGAGCGCGGCGCTGCGTGCCCGCAGCTGCTTGTAGACGGCGGCGCCATCGGTGCTCGAGCCGCGCATCATCTCCGCCAGGTCCCCCAGGACCGGCAGGTCGTACTCCTCTTTCAGGTCGGTCAGGGCCTGCCACGGCGGGATCTTCTCCAGCCGGGCCCGCATCAGTGCGCCCTGGACGTAGACGAAGGGCCAGCCGCGGCCGACCTCCGCGGCCTTTTCCAGGGCCGTGGTGGGACCGGCATCCGACGCGCGCTTGAGGGCGACGAGTTCGAGGTAGGCGGCCATCGCGTGGGCGAACTCCTCCCGCGCCCGCTTGGCCTTGTCACGTACCGACAGATCCGGGGTGATCCACAGGAGCCCCGCCACGATCAACCCGAACACGGCGGGGACATAGAAGGGGAGCGAGACGCCCGCCAGGATCCAGGGGATCGAGACCACGACGGGGCACAGCAGCCCCGAAGCGGCCAGCGCCGTCTTCTGCAGCATGAACCGGCCCGGGCCCTCGCCCAACAGGGACAGGTTCTGCGTCGGGATACGCACGCCCGGCAGACGCCCCAGGCGGGCCAGCAGCCAGCGCCCCCACACCTCATCCCGCTCAAGGACCGGCTCGGGGAGACCGGCCAGGCTGCTCTGCTCGGTGCGCTGCAAGGCAACCGCCAAGGCGGGCTGCGGGCGCAGCAGTTCACGCGTGAGCAGCGCGAGCCCCCCGCCGACGGCAGCGCCGGTGAGCACCATGGGCGTCAGATTCATCGGGCACCCGCCATGTCGGTGTCGCGATCGGGTGTGGTGGCCTGTGCGGGCAGCCGCACGGTGCTGTGCGGATCGCGGTTGAGGAACCGGGGGATGCGCCGGTAGTGGGCCAGGTGGCGCATGAGCGCGAGCGTGCCGATGAACCCGACGGTGAGCATCGCCAGCACCAGCTGACCGAGCAGCGTCGAGTAGGGGGCGGTGTAGGACGGCACGAAGAACCCGGCGACGATCACCCCGAGGGTGATGATGACCATCCACCGCATGGTGGTGCGGGGCTTCTCCCGGTCCGCTTCGGTGTCCCGCTTCCCGGCTACCTCCGCGCGCACGGTGGCGGCCAAGTCCTCCAGTGCCTGGGCCAGTCCGGGCCCGCGGTCGGACACGGACAGGATCAGCGCGGCCACCACTTTGTCGGCGGTGATGTCGTTCAGCTCGTCACCGAAGGACCGTAGTGCTTCCTCGGGACGCCAGCCCATGTGCAGCCGGTCGGCGAGCGTGCCGATCTGCTCGGCGAGCTCCTCGGGAGCCCCTTTCCGACTGGTGATCATCGCCTGTTCCAGGCCCATGCCCAGCCGCAGCAGCCCGGCCAGCCGCTGGGTCCACTCACTGAGGCCTTCCAGCTGACCGATGCGGACCTTGGCGGCCTGGGCCGGGGAGAGCAGCCACGGCACGCCGATGACGGCCACGCCGATCAGCAGTCCGGCCGTGAAGTTCCCGGAGATGAGCCAGATGACCATCCACAGCACCACGGCGGCACCGGCCTGGGTGCGGCGCCGCATCTGCGATGCCTGCGTGCCGGCGTTCCACGCGCTCACACCCTGACGCAGCCGCCATCCGGCGCGCGAGTCCTGCTTCGGCTCCGTGGTGCCGACCACACCCCACACCAGGGCGGCCAGCCCGCCCGCGGTCACCATTCCGGACACCAGGGCCCACATCAGCGTCATGCGCTGCTCACCACCTTCAGCGGCAGCGGCTGCGCCCACGCACCACGGGAGTACTGCAGATACTCGGAGTTGAAGCCGACGCGGCGCAGCTCGTCGATGCACTCGGGATGCGTACCGGTGGGCACCGCCCGCTCCTCGCCGAGGGCGAGGTTGGGAGCGAAGATGTCGTTGGTCGCCGGGCGGCCGGACTCCGCGACACCGGTGATTTCCACGATGTGGGAGACGAAGCGGTGACGCCGTCCCCCGATCTTCGTCTCATCGATCATGGAGACGAACACGATGAAGTCCAAGCCGTTGGCGATCTGCCGGTAGGCGAGCTGCTCGGACAAGTTGCCCTGGGTCAGCGCGTACAGCTCGGCGATGCGGTCGAAGACGATGTCAGGGCGCCGCGCGTGGATGGTGCACAGGTTGCCGCCCGCACCGTTGGTCAGCGCCTGCATCATGGCCACGACTTCAGGGCCGCGGACCTCACCGACGACCATCCGCTCCAGCGACATACGCAGAGCAGGGTGCATGAGGTCCAGCAGCGTCACTTCTCCGGCACTGCGCCCGTTGGCGCCGACTTCCCCGTTGCCCTCGCGGGCCACCAGCGAGATCGCCTGGCGGTGGTGGCCGTTCTGGTGGGCGAACAGTTCGTCCTCGGTCTGGATCGTGGCGAACCGCTCGTCGGGGTCGAGCTCCTTGAGCAGCGAGCGCAGCAGGGAGGTCTTGCCGGCCTTCTGCTTCCCGGCGATGATCACGTTCTTCTCGGCCTTCACGCAGGCCCGAAGGAACTCCACCAGGATCGGGTCGACTGTGCCGAGCTCGACCATGCCCTCCAGGTCCGCGCTCTGGACCCGGTGACGGCGGATCACCGCGTAGGTGGTGGGGCTGACATCCGTGATGGCCTGCAGCCGCGACCCGTCCTTCAACGATAGGGCGAGCAGCGGGTTCGCCGTGGAGATCGTGCGCTCTCCGTGCCCGGAATCGCGCGCGAGTTCACGCAGCAGCTCCAGGAGCTCCTCCTCAGAGTCAGCGATCGCACCGACCCGCTGGCGCTCCCCGTCGCCGTAGTCCAGCCACACCTCATCGGGGCCGTTGATGAAAATATCCTCGACCCGCGGATCATCCAGGTAGGGCTGCAGACGGCCCGCACGGAACAGCAGGTCATACACCGCGCGCCGCAGCGCATCGTCCTCGGCCGCGGTCGGGCTCACGCCGCTCTCGGCCGCCGCAGCGGACGACCACAGCGCCACCTCGTCATTGATCCAACCCAGGCAGCGCTGCTCCTCGCTCGCCTTGTCCAGCGTCGGCTCGCTCTTCAGCAGCTCCTCACGCTTCTTGGCGACCAGTGCCTTGATCTGCTGGGCTACCCGAGGATCAACCAGCGCTCGCGGCACCCCCGTGCCCGGCGCCGGTACCTGAGCTACCGAAGCGGAACCCGCTCCATTGCGTCCCTTCAGGTGTGCCTGCCACCGGGAACTGACCGGCTGGCCGCCTGCCTGCGGACGCACCGTCGGGTCAGCGTGGACCGGTTTACCGCGCATGGCTCGCCTCCGGTCCACCCGGCCCGGCGAACCGGGGTGCCAGCCGGGCGCGGCGCAACGCGGCCCGCTGCTCCAGGACCGTGCACGCCGAGCGGGCGGCCTTCATCAGGGAAGTCTTCGTGAAATTGCGGGGCTGCTCTGCCCCGTCGGAGAGCACCCGCGCCTCGCGCGGGGCGTGGGGCAGCGTGGCCACCACCGGGGCGCGCAGCACCCGCTGCACTTCCCCGGCTGGGTAGGGGCCTTCGTCGATCATCAAGACCCCCACGTTCCCGACGCGTTCCTCCAACGCCTCGATGCGCGTCTGCGCCGCCTGCAGTGAGCGGACCGTGTTCCGCACGACGAACACCAAAGCGTCCGCGCGCTGCGCGAGCACCGCGGAGGGACCAAAGGCCCCGTTGCGGCCCAGGTCGACCAATACGTCGTGAGCTTGGGCGGGCTGTTCGCCGATTCCGGCGAACAGGCGGGCCAGGTCCTCCCACGCCGGGCCGAGACCGGCCGACTGGGCGGGGTCGGTCACGCCGGGCAGGACCAGACGGTCGCGCGACTCCTGCTTCCCGTCCTCGGAGCTCACGTCGATGAGCTGGCGCCAAAACGCCTCGACCATCTCGCCCTTGCGGGAGGCAACCGACAGATTCCGCAGCCCGTAGCGATCGCCCAGGCTGCCCTGCAGCAGCCCGTAGAGCACGGCACCACCGTCCGGGTCGCACTCGGCGAGCACCATCTTGCGGCCCGGCTGCAGCGGCCAGGACAGCAACAGCGCCAGCGCGCTCGTCGTCACCCCAGGCGCCCCGCTGCAGCCCGCTAGCGCGATCACGCTCACTTCTTGCCGCCCGGCGCATCGATCACCAGACGCACACTGTCCGCCGACACCCACGCGGCCAGGCGCGACGCGTCCGCGGCCTGCGTCGCGACGTCGACGACCACCACACCGGTACCGGGTGCTGCCTTGCCCGCCTTCACCACCCGGGCCGCGATCGACTCGCGCGTCTGCGACTCCTTCGCGTCCGTCGCCTCTTCGCCCTGGGCAGCCACGTGCTTCAGGCTCAGCTTCTGGCCCGGAACCATTGCTGTGGCCGGGACCTGCTCGGGCTTCAACCCGATCGGCACCAGCTGCTCACCGGCATTGACCAGCGACCGGGACGTCACCTGTGAGCGGTTGAGCAGCGAGCCCGGACGCAGCTCCACCGCGGCCCGCTTGCCCACGATCGAATCGAGGTCCGAGGCCTTGACCGCCTTGACGGCCGGGTCCAGGGCGATGGACGCCTGTCCCAGATCTGCCTCGGTGAGGACCTCACCGACCTGCACGTCACGTGTCACCGTCACCACCTGCGTACGGTGCCCGGCCTGCATCACCAGCACCACAACGCCCGCCCCACCCGCGGCGATCAGCGCCAGCGACAGTGCGATCACACCCGGCCTGCGCCGACGCGCGGACACCCTCGGCGGCGCGACCGGACCGGACGGCTGCCCCTGCGCCGGGATGCCGGCCACAGCGGGCCCGGCGGCGCGTTCCTTTGTCTTGCTCACGTTCATCCCTCCGAAGGGGCGCTATCCGACGACCTGGACTTCGCCGACCGCCACCTGTACCTGCGTCTCACGGACCTCGGTCAACTCCCCCGCTTCACCGTCGCCACCGGTGACCTGCCAGTCGATGGCCCACGTCGACGTCGCGTTCAACGCGAACTTCCCGGCCTCGGACTTCGCCGACGTCTTGGTGTAGCGGTGGCCGCAGCTCGGCGAGTCCTTCATGCCGTACGACTTCTTGTATGGCGTGCCGGGACCGGTGCACGTTTCCGTGCTGCCATCGCCCAGCCGCCAGACGATCTGCTTCACCTTCGCCGTCGCGGTGATCGTCACCCCGCCCGCCGTGGCCGTCGCGGTGTTCGGCCCGTACGTGGTCGGCGACTGGTGCACCCACAGCCACATCGGCACACCCACCACGTACTTCCCCGCGGCGCGCGGGCTGGCAATGTCGGGGCCAACAAGCTTCATCTTGTCCACGGCCTGCTGAGCAACCACCGCCGGGTCAATCGGCGGGGGCTCCTCCCCCTCTTCGGCCGCGAGGCCGGTGGTCACGCCACTCGGGCAAGTCCGCGTGTAGGCGGTCTTACCTTCGCCCGCGTACCACATGCTGCCGGGAGGAGGCTGATCCTCCATGCGTTCCACTGCGCATTTCGAAGGCTTGCCACCGCCTCCACGGGTCTTCCCCTGACCCTTGTCGGAAGAGCCGGATGACTCTCCGGCTGGCGTTCCATTCGTCGTGGCCTCACACCGGATCATGATGCTCGGGCTGGTGCAGCCGCTAGAAACGGGCTGGGCCACGGCCGCAGCTGGCAGCAGAGTCAGTACGCTCGCGGCGCCGATAGCCGTACTCAGCAGGCGCGGTCCTGTGGCTTTGCGACGACGATCTTCCACTGCTTCCCCCACTTCTCGGCCTGGATCTCCATCACGTAGCTCTTGAGCCTGTCCTTAGGCATCGCTACGGCTTTGCCGGACTTGCGATAGACGAACTTCCAGTCGCTGGTGTCCAGGCAGTCGGTCAGTTCTGCCGAAGGAACCTTCTTGTCCGGCTTAATGCCGGTCACCTCGACTTCGTGGCTGGGCTCGCCGGTCGTGACGATGCCCTTTTCCTTGAGGCCCTTGAGGTCGTTCTTCGTCTGCGCATAAGCCAACGCAGCGCTGTATGTCGACAGCTCGGTGCCTTTGGGATCCGCCTTGGCATAGGCCTTAACCTGCTCGTCCCACATGCGCGCGTAGGCGTCCGTGACCGCCTTCTTCTCGGCGGTCTCCGGGTCCGTACTGGGTGAGGACGTTGTGCTGGGAGCGGAGGACTTTGACGCCGGCGACTTGGCGTCAGGGGCTTTCGTGCCGCCGTCGCCGTCCGACGAGCTACATGCAGACAGAGCAAGCGCCGCGCACAGGGCAGCGCCTACTGCTGCTGTCTGATTTCGGAAGCGAACAGCGGCATATTCCGACGGTCGTTCAGCGCGCTTCAAGGTGCCTCCCCGTACGGGTGTGTTGCGAGCAAGTCGCTTGTGTAGGCGTACGCGCCACGCTGAACGCCTGAGCAGCCTGGTCCAGCTGCAGTGATGCAATCCGTAGCGAAGAGGTTACGCATATGCCCAACAACTTCCCAACGGGGAAAGGAATTTAAAGGTTCGCAACTCGGGGCGTTTCTGGTCACAAAGGATCACGAAGGTCGACAAGTTGCTCTGTGCCTATGCACAGGTGCCTCTGCACGCGGCGGCGCCGACGTTTCTGGCGTCAGCAGATCCTCGAGACGGCCAGCCCCTGCGGTCTGCTGCTGCCATCCCTCCAGGAGGCCCTGCAGCGCAATCCGGGCGAGGTTCCGGTACTGCTCGGGGCAGGTCTCACGACTGCTGAGCCAGCCCAGGTGACGGGTATGCGCGTGCAGGGCGATGAGTTCGGTGACGAGTGGTGAGCCGAGGGGCGGCATTCCGTCTACAACTTCGGAGCAGGAATGCTGGGCCGGGTCCCACCCCGTGGGCTGCGCAGAACCCCCAGCTGAGGGCGCGGGACGCGGGCGGCGGCGTAGTCGAAGGCGCATGTGTCTCCAATCAGTGATGGCCTCTCGGGCCGGGGCGGTTCATGCGCTAGCGGGGGAGCGGGCCAGGAGTACGTCGGTGGCGGTGGCGTCCTCGCCCAGGAGTGGGGTGACGATGGGCGCGAATGGCCCGTGCTCGGCGAGAAGGCGCAGGCTGGTGACGCCGGCCTGGATCGGTGAGCGTGAGACCGCGCGCTGCAGACGGGTGTCGGCTGCGGCCAGCGCGCGCAGATCCCAGGCGCGTCGGGCCAGGACTGATTCCGGGGCGCCGGTGAGGACGATCAGGATCCTGGGCAGAGTCGGGTAGCGCTCGCGCCACGCCTCCTGGACGAGGTCGCCGGCCGTGGTCTGGCGGCTGCGTCCGGGGGCGGGCTGGGGGATGTAGGTGGCGTAGCGGGCGTAGGCGTGGAGTTTCGCGGCGAGGCGGGCGACGCTCATGGTGGTGCGGTCGACCTCGATGAAGAAGTTCAGCAGCCGGCGCTCGTCTCCGGTGGTGCGGGTGTAGCGCAGCACGGCATCGGGGGTCAGCCACGCCTCATCGCCGTGGCGTGCGTTGCCGTCCCGGACGCGGTGTACGACTTCCATGTCCCAGCTCAGTGGCCCGCATTCGTCACCGGCTTGGCGTGCGTGCTCCACCATGGCCAGCCCGGTCTCGTTGATGGCCAGGGTGTGCTCTTGCAGGGCGCTTGCGGCGGCCTGCTGGGTGATCCGGTAGGCGCGGGAGGGCAGTTCCTGCCCGGCTTCCAGAGTGTCGGCGCCCAGCGCGGTGGCGTACCAGAGGAGTTCGCCGGCGCGGTTGTGGCGGCGCACCGTCGCATCGGCCAGACCCTGGGTGTGCAGGGCCTGGAGCTGTCGGCGCAGGTAGCGGGAACTGGCGGAGTTCGGTCGCAGCAGTCGGTTGAGCTGGGCGGCGGTCAGCAGCCGGTGGGTGTAGAGGACGGGCAGCAGCTCCTGGGCGAGCTGAGACAGGCTCTCCGGGCGCGTGGCGGTGGCGGTCGGCATGAAGAGGTCTCCTTCTCTCACGGAGTGGGGCGGGGGAGTCGGTGCACGACGTCTTGGCCCGCGTCGCGGGGGTTGCGTCGGACGGCGGGGGAGGAGCGCGTGGCGAGGTAGCCGGTGATCTGCTCGTCCAGCTCGTCGAGGTCGGCGAGGATCTCGCCGATGGGGCGGCGGTTGAGGTTGGTGTCGATGGCCGCGTCGAGTGCCGGCAGTCCGTCGGGGTTGTAGTAGTCGGCGAACACGTCGGTGACGGCCACGCCTTCCACGCGGAAGGGGGTGGTGCGCTCGCCGCGCAGGTCGACGGACTGGATGTAGTGGTAGCGCGGGGTCTGCTGGATGGTCTGGCTGTCCAGGCCCGGCAGACGTTTCGCGAGGAAGGACGCCTCGTCGAAGTCGGCGCCCGTCGCCGAGATCCAGCTCTGGTTTTGCAGCAGTGCCTGGCGGGTGGTGTCGGACAGCCGCATCGCCATCTGGGTCATCCCCATGAACTTCACGCCGTACTTGCGCAGCTGCTCCAGGATCTTGGCGACGTAGCCGTGCGAGGCGCCGTCGACCGCGGTGAGTTCGTCCACGAACGCCCACATGACGGGGCGCTGGTCGGCTGTGAGCTTGGCGCGCGCCATTCCCTCGCGGAACAGATCGAACTGCAGGAGCGCGCAGATCAGCTCGTCGCTTTCGCCGGTCCCGCCGGGGCAGACTCCCACCACCGCGGAGTGGGCCATGGCTCGGCGTAGGTCGTAGCCGGAGCGCGGCGAGCCGAGGAAGGCTTTGAGGGAGCGGGAGTTGCTCATGCGGTAGAGGACGTTGGTGACGGTGTTGAGAGCGTTGGGTTCGACGTTCGGAAACGAGCGGCGCCAGTACTTCGTGGTGCTCGCCGGGAGGTGGGCCAGGACCTGCTCGCGCCAGTCCTCGTCTTCCAGCAGCGAGGAGATCTGGAAGATCGTGGGCTGCAGCTCGGGATGCCCGTCCTTCACCATCAGGTGGGAGAGCTCGGCCAGGGTGCGGACCGCGTTGGACAAGATGGTGCGGGCCCGGGTGGCGCGCTCGCCCCAGCTGTGCGCGGAGGCGATCGCCCCGACCACCGCCCCGACGACTTCCTGCACCTCGTCGAGGCGCCGGCCCTCCATCGACAGCAGGTTCCAGCACGTCATCAGGTCCTCATCGCGCGACAGCGACAGATCGACCTCCCACACCCGTCCGGCCAGCACAGGATGGGCGAGGTAGGGCTTGATGCGCTGCCACGCCGCCCGGTGGGGATCCAGGAACCAGCCGCCATCACCGGCATAGGCGCGCGCGGCGAACTGCACGAGCGCCTGCTCCGTCTTGCCGTAGCCGGACTTGCCGAACGAGGCGCCGAAGAGGACCTCATCCGCGTACGCGCCCGCCATCCGCTGCACGCCGTCCGCGCCGGTCACCTTCCCCAGCGGCAGGACATCGGCCTGACCGGTCCAGGTGGGCAGCGCGGCCGGAGCGGGCGCCACCACCCCGCCGGTGCGCAGCACGTTCTGCGCCGTGCAGTGCACGCTCGGCGGCTTCAGCAGTCCGGCGACCTCCTGCCACGTCACCCAACTACGCCGGGACGGGGCGAAATCCCCGCGGGTGAACCGGAGGTCGAAGCGGTTTCGCAACCACAGCGCATTCGAGTACGGCCGCCACATCCCCACCCGAGGACCGACCGGCACGAACCGGTTCTCCCCGCGCAACGCCTGCAAAGCGGCCATCACCTGATGCAGCCGCGCCCGCGCCCGCGCGGGATGCCGCGCCGTGCAGCGCACCAGCACCTGCGCCGCGAACACCTCCGCGCCCGGCACGAACTTGCCCACCCCCTCGGCGAGGTCCGTCTGCCGCGGCACCCGGGCCCGGCCCGGCGAGGACTTCGAGGCCGTGCCGTTCAGGACCTCCCAGATCCCGGCACCGCCGCCGCTGCTCGGGCGGCTGCCCTCCAGCTGTTCGCCGAACGCGCTGGGACCGCGCCGCGTAGCCCGCGCGATCAGGCGACGCCGACGGCGCGCCACGCGGCCATCCGCCACAGACAGCAGATCGACAACAAGATCGGCCTCCTCCCCGTCTTGCGTGCGGACCTCGGCGAACGCCGCCGCCAGTTGCTCCAGGGGATCGGGGTTCAAGACCGGGCTGCCCAGCGCCCGATGATCAGCACGGGCCAGCACCAGCTCAGCCCGCGCCACATACAACTGCCCGCCCGGCACCTGCACCGCATCCTCTATCGGCGGCGCGTTGACGTCGTCCTTGGCCAGGACGACCGTGCTCACCAGCCACCCCGCTCAGCCAGCGGCGCGACGCCCTCGAACCGGACCCCGGCCGAGCGGCCGCGAGCGGCATCGGCGGCCAGGACCTCGACCTGCCGATAGCCGGCCAGCCGCAGCACGCTCGCTGCCCGCTCCGGTCCTTCCCACCCGTACTCCAGCTGTCCATCAGTTCCGGCCGTCATCCAGATGCGTGTCGCTGCAGCTCGCTGCGGGATCGGCCCCGCGGTCGCTCGCGCCTGGCCCAACCGGGCCGCAGCCTGCCCGACGTCGGCCAGTTTCGGATCGAACGATGCCGCCGGCACCATCCTGAAGCTGCTCCGCTCGGCCAACGCCCGCACGGCCCGACGCCGCCACCAGGCAGCCGAGGCCGCCCAGCAGAGCAGCGCGACCGCGCCCGCAGAGATGATCCAGCCCGCATGCGAGGCCACCGCGTCCGCGACGATCCCGAACCCTGCCCCAGCGTCCACTCCCTGGGGCACTACATCGCTGATCATTACTGTGCCTCCCTTCAGTACGCGGCGACGAACGCCGCCTGTACTTCGGGAAGGGGACCCGCGATGCGCGGGATGTGACAGGCAAGGACAAGAAATGTTCGGAGGGCGCGAGATCAGTCAACTGACCTGGTCATAGCTACGGGTCTCGCCGAGTGGTACCGCTCCATGTTTGGGCGTGTTTCATGGGGCCCTATGACTTTGGTCAAGGGGTTGGGGCGGGTTGGGCTTGGTAGAAGGTGCCGTCGCGGAGCATCGCGAAGAGGACGTCGGCTCGGCGGCGGGCGAGGCAGAGGAGGGCTTGGGTGTGGTGTTTGCCCTGGGCGATCTTCTTGTCGTAGTAGGTCCGGGAGGTCGGGTCGGCCAGGGCGGCGAACGCGGAGAGGAAGAAGGCGCGTTTGAGCTGTTTTTTTCCTCTGCGGGAGGGTTGTTCGCCGCGGATGGAGGAGCCCGAGCTGCGGGTCGCTGGGGCGAGGCCGGCGTAGGCCGCGAGGTGTGCGGCGCTGGGGAAACGGGTGCCGTCGCCGACGTCGATGAGGATGCGGGCGCCGGTCCTGATGCCGATACCGGGCATCGACATCAGGACCTTGGAAAGAGGGTGGGCCTCCAGCAGTTCCTCGATCCGGTGGGCCAGCAGTTTGCGTTGGTCAAGTACTGCCTGGAGTGAGTTGGCGAGGCTGGGGACGATCAGTGCGGCCGCGTCGGTGCCCGGGACGACGACGGTCTGTTCGTCCAGCGCGGTGAAGACGTCCTCGATCAGTCGCTCGGCCATCCGTGGGGCTTTCGGGCGGATCAGGGTGACCAGTCGTCGGCGTCCGGCCTTGCGGATCTGGGCCGGAGAGCCGAACTGGTCCAGGATTTTGAGCACGGCCGGGTGCTGCATGCGCGGTCCCAGGACCCGTTCCAGGTGCGGGTGGATCTGGGTGAACAGGCCGCGGAGCCGGTTGGACAGTCGCGTCGCTTCGGCGGCGAGGTCGTCGTCGAACCCGACGATCATCTGGAGCTCGGCGATCGTGTCGTCGTCGAGGTTGACCGAGCGCAGCGTGTGCGGCATCGCCCGGGCCGCGTCGGCGATGATGAACGCGTCTTTCGCGTCGGTCTTGGCCTCGCCGGGATAGAGATCGGCGATCCGCCGCATCGTGAGGCCCTGCAGATAGGCGACGTGGCAGCCCAGGTCGCGGGCGACGGTCAGCGGCAGGGCTCCGATGGAGGCGACCTGGTCAACGATCACGAGCACGGTGCCGTGCTTGGCCTGCAGTTTGGCGAAGACCTCGCGGAGTTTGGGCTCGCTGTTGGGTAGCCGCTTGTCGAAGGTCTTCTTGCCGGTGGGGGTCAGTGCGGTGGCGTGGTGTTCGCCCTTGCCGACGTCCAGGCCGAGGTAGACGTCGATGCTGCTGGTATCGATCACGTCGGGCATCCTTCGGTGCTGTTTTCACCCGGCCCTGCCACGGCACTGATCGCCACATCCACATTACGAAGAGCCTCCCGACCTGCGAAAAGGCCGGTGGTCATGCCCCTAATCAGCGGTCTGTCAGTGCCTCCGGAGCCGGTGACATCACCCCCCAGGCCATCCGTTCGACAAGGGGAGGCAGTCATGCCAACTCCGAAGACCGGTAACCCCGTTGCGGGGCTACGAAGAAGGTAATGGGGGGGCTGACTTGTGCGACTGCTCCTCGCCGCGGGTTGTGACATCCAAGAGCAAGAAATGTTCGGGGCGGGAAGGGCTTAACGCTGTACTGGCGCCTGGGCGGCCTGGGCGAAGTGCATCACGACGGCCTTGGCTCCGGCGGCGACTTCATCGATCAGAGCGTCGCTGCGCGGGACGGCCGCATGGCGCGTAGCCCAGAGCATGGCGAACTTGATGATCTGGTCGACGTCGCTCGGACGCAACAGGATCGCCTCGCCGGTATGCAGCGGCTCAGGCGGGCGGTGCTGCCACAGGCGGTAGAAGCGGCCGTCGGCGTCGTTGAAGCCGAGGTGCCGGTCGCCGTGCGGGTTGATCAGGTGAGTGGTGAATGGCAGATCGTTCGGGCCCGGCAGCCAGGGCTGCTCCGGCTGGCTCAAGACATCCTCCGTCGGCGCTCGGTAGGCATCACAACGTGCCGAGTGTGTCAGCGCCGGTCGCAGGTGGGCAGCCCTTCTGGCTACCTCATCCCGGCAGCCGGCCTTCGGCGGTGCGGGGCAGCAACCGTGGGCGCAACGTCGTCTACATGTTGGTGGCGGCCGCCAGTTCACGGACACCGGTCACGTGCCGGTGGCGTTCGGTGAGGCCGGTGACGATCTGTCGGATGGCGGGACGTTCCCGCACCTCGGCGGCGGAGTAGCGGTGGGCGGGCAGCAGGTAGCGCGCTGTCTGCTCGGGCTTGTCCAGGAGCCACCAGGCGCGGGCGAAGTCGGTGTGCTTGCGGGCCCGGCGCTCCGCGGTGGGGAACTGATCATCGCGCAGGTGGCGGCCGGTCTCCAGCGCGGTGCCCGCGTCGCCGAGCGCCCAGTGGACGCCGACGGAGTACAGGGTGACTGCGGACGGGGTGATGGAGAATAGTCGCCCCACTGGCGCAGTGTCGGGGAGGTGGCGAGCCGCGCGGGTGGCCTCTTCGATCGTGGCTAGGGCCTGGGTGCGGTCGCCCGCGCGGGCAGCGGTGTAGGAGGTGGTGCACAGCAGTTGGGCGTACGCGGCCGCCTGGGGCGCGGATCTCAGGCCGGTGGACTCAATCCGGGTGAGGGCGTCGTGGATGAGGCGGCTGACGTCCTGGGCGCGGTCGGGCGTCCAGGGCTCCGGGTCACGTACGGCGGCGAGCATCGCGCGGAACTGGTCGACGACGGCCTGGTCCTCGGGTGGGACGGTGCTGGATGTGGTGGCGCAGCGGCTGAACATGCGACGGATCATCGGGCGGTCTCCTGCTCGGGGTAGGCGGTGCGGGTGCCGGCGGGCGTCTTGAGGACGCGCGGCAGGTGTGTGTGGAGGTGCTCGACTTCGACCTGGCGGCCGCCGGTCGCGGAGTTCGCGGGCAAGGATTTCGGTGGGGCCGCATGCCCTGTGGCGACCTCCTGTTCTCTCGCCCATTGCGAGCTGTTGCTTCCACTGCGAATCGAGCACGGTTGATCCGTACTCGCGGACCATGGCCCCTCGTCTTTGGTGGGGAGTGCCACTCGGGAGAACCGACCGGTCTCGGTGGTGCCTGCGCGCGGATCATGACCCGTAACCTGCGGCCGGGCAGCGGGCTTAGACACAGTGATCCGCTTCAGCGCTCTGTCCGCACTTGAAAGGAACCACCCACATGAGCCGAACCCACCAGGCACGTTGGCGCGCCGCTATCACCGCTGTGGCCGTAGCCCTGCTCGCTGGTACCGCCACGACAGCTCAGGCCGACGACCAGTACGGGCCTGTACGCCTCGTGAACAAGGCGACGGGGCGGTGCCTGCAAATGGAGGCCGGAGACCTCGCGCACGCGACCGACTGCGCGAACCATGACGGCCAGCGCCTCATGCTGCAGCGGTACACGAGTCCGGACGGGGGCTTCAATTCGGCGAAGATCCTCTGGAGTACTGGTTGCCTCTCTGCCGACAGCGAGAGTGGGCTCAGCCGGGACCGGTGCGAGGACAACGGGGACCAGACGTCGTGGAGCGTCGACAACCGCACCACCCAGTTCGAAAGCCTGCAGCTGTCCAACGGCGCCTACCTCAGTTCCTGCCTCACCGACCTGACGAGCGAAAACAACGTCACGCTCGAAGATTGCGACGACACCGATTCCACGCAGAGGTGGGATGTCCGGCCGTTCTAGACCGTGACCGGGGAAGAACCGTGCCGCATCCCTGTGCGATCGGTTTGGCCCTGTTCTCGTATAGCTAATCCGTTGTTAGCGGCATCGCAAGGGGATTCGGGAGGCGTACGGGTTCCGGGCGAACACCGAGGACGACCAAGAGCGGCTGGCCGAGTGGCTGGCCGCTGAACTGTGTCCGGTGGAGCTACTGACACCCGCGGCTTTGGCCTCGGGGATCACGATCGCTGAAGCGGATCACTGCGTCTAAGTCCGCCGCCCGGCCGCAGGTTACGTGCCATGGTCCAGAGGGGAATGCGACGCCCTAAACGAGGATGCTGTCCGGCCCTTCCCGGTCAAGCCCCCTGTCACTACCGTGACCTGCCATGACTGTGATCGTTGGCGGGCCATGAGTAACATGAAGCGCGTCTTGGCCGCTGTCGCCCTCACCGGAGCGGCCCTGTCCTTCTCCGGTGTCGCACAGGCCCATGAGAGCGAGCCGACCAGGCCCGCATCCGACTCACCCCCGGCCGTCAACGGCGAGAAGGCCGATGCCCTCGACGACGGCTTCGTCGACGTCTTCAACAAGCAGACGCGTGAGCTGCTCAGCAAGGTCGTCAAAGAACCCCTTGCCGGAGAAGGCTAAGGGCTGTCCCAGCCCCGCGAAAACTGGTGCCCCACCCGCTGGGTTACCAGATCAGCAGAAGGATGAGTGCGCGTTCAGAAGGCCGCCAGTACCGCACTGACGGCCGCATCCACCTTCGCCCAGGCGGACGTGGCGACACGTTCCTGATCTCGACGGCGTTCGAGGGCAAGACCGTGTGCGTGTCGACACACGAGGAGGGAGGTGTCGCGCCGGTCTTCCCACTGGTGGTGGAATTTCTGACTGGTGAGCACGCCGCCTGGGGACAGTCCCCGAAGTGCCTATGCGCCCGGAGCTGGAGCGGTTCGCTTGTTTAGTTGAAGGAGCAGGGGATGACGAAGTCGTCGTAGAAGCGTTTCACGTCGATGGCGCGGTCCGAGCCGTAGTATCCGCCGACCTGCCAGTACGACACGTCAAGGTGACGGACGCCGCACGAGGCGCACGATGTGTTGGGTGTGCTCGCAGCGGTGGTGATCGGGAGCCAGGTGGACGTCCAGGCTGCCGAGGAACTGCTGTCGAACCTGGCTACCAGGGTGCCGTCGCGGGAGTGAGGGGCTACGCGGCGCGGAACACGCAACGCGGCGGCAGGGCCCCGTAGTGCGCCGAAGGGCGGCTCGCCCCGCCCCGTCCCGGCCCTGATCGCTTTCCGTTGTGCCCCATCATCTCCGGGCTCGACGGGAAGAGGATGGGACACCCCTCTGACCACGGCACAAGGGGGCGGGAGCCGTACCTGGGCGAGGCCGGGGCGTCGGGATGTCCCCGGCCTCGCCCGCGGTAGGCGAGCCAGCGTCGCGGGCGGCTATGTGGAAGCGCAGATGTTCCAGTCGTCGGTGTGGCGCTGGACGGAGCGGATGGCTGTTCCGCCGCGGTGGCGGGCAGGCAGGGGATCTGGGTCTGGCTGGAGAACCGGGGGAGTGGCGGAGGCCGGATGCGGGGCCCCGGGGTTGGTCAAGGAGCGGATCCGGGCGGGGAATTCGGGCCCGGGCAGGGGAAGTTCCAGGTCGTCGTCGACGTATCTGATGGCGGAGACGACATAGTCCACGACTGCGGCGATGACGGGCTGGCGGGAGCGGAAGCGGCGGTCGGGTCTGAGCCTGCGCAGGATGCGCAGGGTGGTGGGCAGGCTCGCGGGCCGTTCGATGACGGGAACCTGGCCGGGCATGGCGCGTACGTGTGTGTCGGGTTCGGTGGCGCCGGGGATCTGTTCGAGCCACCAGGCGGCGGCGGTCTCTTCCCCCTGCGAGCGGTGCTGGAGGGCGAGACAGTAGGCGGCGGTGTGGTCGCCCGCGCCGCCGGCGAATTGCCACCAGAACCGAGCGGCGTCACCAGCTTGGCCGAGTTGGAGGAGGCAGCCCAGCACGCGGGCGGCGTCTGGTTCGGCGGGCACCGTATGGGTGAGGAAGCCGCGGCTGAGGATGTCGAGCGCGGCGCGGGTGGCGACGGTTTCGCACAGGATGCGCAGGTCTGCGGTGGCCTGGCGGTTCCGGTCGTCTCCTCGTGCGTGCCGGCGGGCGGATTGGAGGTTCCAGGGCTCTGGTGCGGTGTCGTGCGTGCACCGTGTACTGGGAGGGGTGTGGGGGGCGTCGATGAGGCGGGCTCTGGCGAGAAGGTCGTCGATGGGTGAGGTCACCGTGGTCCCTCCGGGGTGGAACGGTTGGGGAAGAGGAAGGCGTTCAGACTGTGTTTGGCGTGGCGTTCGGTAGAGCCGACCAGGCCCACGGAACGGCCCAGGACTTTGGCGACATCAAGGTCCTGCATGCCGCGCAGGTGCATCAGGACGACCACGTCGAGCTGATCGGGCGGCAGGCGGCGTACTGCGTGTAACAGGCTCATGGACTCCTCGACCTGGTGCAGCTCGGTGGCATGGTCGTGGGCCTGGCGCAGGGCGATGGAGTCGAAGGCGGCTTCCACCAGGTCGGGGTAGCCATCGGGGTGGGGGGCGCGTTCCAGGACGGTCTCGCGCAGCCGGCGCCAGGAGAACAGCGCGCGGTTCGTGCTGCACGGGTCTTTGTCCCAGACGAGGCGGAGCAGGAAGAACGTGGCGTCGACGGTGCGCTGTACATCGGTCGGGCTGCGCAGGAACGTCTGGGCGTAGCGGATGTAGGTCTCGCGGTGCCGCTCCTGGAAGTCGCTGAATTGCACGGGCCGCTCACTGTCCGGGTGCGGGAAGTCTTTGGCAACACAGCCGTTGATCCACACGGTGCGCTTGTTCAGGTCAAGCGCGGCCAGGACCCACTGACCGCGCAGGTCGACGACCGAGGTGTCGGGCAGGGCCAGGGCCTGGAGCAGGGCGCGCAGGCACTCCCAGCGGGGGTAGCGGCCCACCGCGCGCAGTAGTTCGCTGATCTTTGAGCGGGACCAGCCTGCGTTGCGGCCGAGCTGGGCGAAGGTCATGCCGCTGGCCTGGTAGGTCTCACGCAGCGGCTCCAGCCAGGCCCGGTGGGCCGGGCCCGCATCGGCGTCGATCGGCCCCAGCTTGCGGCCCGCTCTGGGCTGCGCCGGGTCTCCCGGCCCGGTCGGCGGCATCGGCAGAGTCACCGCTGGTGCTCCTCACCGTCGCGCGGACCGGCGGCCGTGCGAGGGGATTCGGCGTGCTGGGTGTAGGCCTGGAAGATCTGTTGGACGCCGAGCGCGATGGACGGGATGAGGGTGATGGCCGCGGCGGCGGTCTGTCCCATCGCGATCATCACCGCGCAGAGTGCGACGAGTGACACGATCGCCGTTACGACAACGGCAGTTCTGCCTGACATGGGCTTCCTTTGACTGCGTTTCCTAGTCCGTTTGAAGGCTCCTCGGACGTTTGCCGCGTCCCCCAGATCGAGAAGCCAGCCTCAGCATGGAACGCGGCCAAGGGCCGCGAGGCGACCATTGGTGATCCGGGAACAATGCGAGTGCCCACAGGACGGGCAGAACGGGCGAATTCGTGTCACCTTTCGCGCGTTCATGCCCGCCATGGCCCGGAAAGGGCCATGTTCCCCTTTCCGCTTGCGCCGCCCTGCCGCTCCACGGCCCAATAGAGGAAGGAAGGAGCACGGCACCGCGCTCCGGCTGCAAGATCCCTGTCCGGGACACGGCCCCCTTGTTTGCCGCGAGGGGGCCAACAGCCCTCCTCCCGCCCCTCACCGAGCGCAGACACATCTACCGGCCGGGCTCCAGGGGGCTCACCCCCAGGTCTCTCCGCTGGCCAGGGCAGGGCCGAAGTGCCGGGCAGCGACCGTTTCGATGGCCGGGCAGGGTGTTCCCTCGCCGTGCTTGAAGGTGTTGACCACGCACGTCTGGACAGGGTGCGTCGCCCCGCCCGACCGGCATCCGGTGTACGCCTCCAGAGGCCGCTGCTGCGGCGTAGCCAGAGCGAAGCAGGCCAGCACAGTGCGCTCGTCCTCGTACCAATAGTGGTCCAGGATCGAAGGGTTGCCGAAGTCGAGGCAGCTGAACGTGACGGCAATGTCCTGCTGTCCGTACGGAGCGCTGCGCAGAGCGGGCACCACATCGCCGAGACTCTCGCCACGGGCCAGGAGCACCGCCCGCTCGACCGATACACCCCACGGCGGTGGCTCACTGTCCGGGCCGGGAACACCGTCCTCAGAGAGGAGTTCCGTTCCGATGGCGGGCGGCTCGAAGCGGGCCCGCCCCAGGACACTGCCCCAGCCCAGACCGGCGTTGACGCACAGGGTGCCGGCGAGCACCGCCCACGGTGTGCGCACCAGCCGCTCCTTGCCACATTCCAGCACCAGGCGCTCAAAGTCCCCAGTTGATCACTGTGTTGCTTCGGCCCCTGGAATTCGCCGTGTCCGGTCAGGGGCGATGTCGCGTCTAGCCGAGGTAGCTGATCTGCAAAACGGTGACGGTCTTGAGGGTGTGGCCGATGAACAGGACTGCGAAGGCGTGTTCGGTGACGGTCATCCGCACGAGGTCGTCCTCTTCGCCGTAAGGCTGTGTGGCGCCAAGGGGGTCGTGGCATGCGGCGGCGAGTGCCTGGCTCAGTTGCTCGCTGACCTGCGCGGGGAGCGCGTCGTGAACTGCTTCAACCCCAGGGTCGTACTTGAGCCGGTGCATCACTGGTTTCCTTGGATTCCGGGCATCCCGAAGGACGCGATGAAATCACTGGACGGCGGGCAGTGACTTTAAGACGACTCACCGTAGCGGGTGCAGGGGGTGGAGGGGGCGACTTCTTTGGAGTCAGGCAGCGCCTTGGTCGCGCGCCCGCTCAGCCTCTGCCAGGACGCGGTCGGTGACGTCGATCCATTCGCCGGGGGGCTCTTCGCCGCGGGCGTCGTAGGCGGCGAGTTCGCGGCCGCGTTGTACGGAGGCGAGGGTGTCCCTGGCCACGCGCTCCCATCGGGCGAAGACGCCGAGGAGTTCATGCGCGGGCGCTCGGTTGATCTCACTGAGGAAGCGCTGGGCGAGGGCAGGGTTGCCGAGGGCGTCGCTAATGGACTCGATGGTCCATGGCTGGTCGCTCATGCCGTCCTCCCGTTGCGGTTCTCGACTGAGTTCGGGGATCTGAATCCAGATGAGTTCGCGGTTGACAATCGGATGGTACCGCCCGGCCGCCCGCCCGGTCGGGTAACACGGGATTAGCAGGCTGCGGTGTCCGGCCGGGGATGTTCTCGTTGTGCCGGGCATGAGCGATCTCGCTGCCGATGTTCCGACCGCCGACGACCCGCCGGCCCCGCTGCTGCCGGTGCTGTCGCTGGCCGAGGCACAGGAGCTGCTCGGGGTGCTGGCCGCGGTGATGAACGGCGGCCAGCCGGACGTCGAGGCTGCAGGCCGACTGCTGTCGAACCTGGCCGCCAGGGTGCCGTCACGGGGATGAGACGCCCGACCTCGGCCCGGTGGCTAGAGCGGCCAGGAGTTGGCCGGAGAGTCGAGCCACGCGCGGGTGCCGTCCGGGGCGACGGTCAGCCCGAACCGCTCGTGTCCGGGCCGGTCGCGCTCCACCCACCAGGCGAACGCGGCGTCTACCTCGTCCCACAGGCGGCGTGGCCCGTGCTGCCATACAACGGTTTCCACGCCGTCGCGGAAGAAGACGCAGGCCCATGACTTGTCGCGGGGCCCGTAGAGCCAGATGGGGCGGGCGCCGTCGCGTTTGTCGGCGACGACCTTGACGACGTCGCGTACGCGCAGGCTCACCGCCCAGTGCGCCGGGTCGAACTTGCCTGTGGTGAAGGCGCCTTCGCCGACGCTGGCGGTGCGTTTGTCGCCGTCGCTGATGCTGGCGACGAAGTCCGTGTGCACGATGTCGGGGGCGCGCTGGGCGCGAGCCTTCATGAACTCCACGGGCCGCACGAAGTGACCTTGTGCGGTGCCGCCGCGGACCGTCAGGCGGGCGACGGCATCGGCGTTGCTGTAGTGCGTACCAAACGGGGCGACGATCACGCCGCCTGGTTTCGTGATGCGGACCAGGTGGCCGAAGTCCCGCAGTCCGAACGTGATCAGGACCCGGTCGAAGGCACCGACGACGTGGGCGGTGGCATCCCCCTCTACGAACTGCGGGCGCAAGCCCATGCCGCCTAGCCGCTCGCGGGCCGCACGGGCCACCGCGGGGTCGACCTCGGCGGTGGTGACGGCGCCGTGGCCGAGCCGGTGGGTGAGGGCAGCGGCGGTCTCACCGCTGCCGGAACCACCGTCGAAGACGCTCATGCCCGGCTGTACGTCGAGATCGGCCAGCAGCCGGTAGACGACCGAGGGCATCGAGCTGGAGGACGTGGAAACCTTTCCGGGGCCCGGGCCCTGGTGGTGGCCGTCGTCCCACTGCGTGACGATCGGGATGTCCATATCGGCGTGCCCGTACCAGGCGCGTGGGTTCTCCCGGCGGTCGATGGTGAGGCTCTGGCCGCTGTCCATGTCGTAGGGCCAGATGACATCGGGCAGGAAAGCGGCTCGGTCGACGGCCGCGAACGTGGGCGCCCACTCGGCAGTGAGGGCGCCCGCAGACATGAGCAGACGCCCCAGCCCGGTACGGCTGGGGCGCTCCTGATACGCGGCCGTCCTCACGCCGCTGCTGCCCCATCGGGCTTGCGCGCCTTGCCAATGCCGGGGCCGCCATCAGGGCTGGGCGGGTCCTGCGGGCCGGGCCAGGGCTCCCCGGGGAGGCCCGCGAGTACTGCTGCTGTGGTGACGGGCATGGTTCGCTCCTTCTCACTGAATGGTGCGTGCCTGCCGGGCCAGCTGAACGAGCCGGACCCGGAGGGCTTGTGGCTGCTCCCCTTCACGGGAAGGGGAGCAGCCGGTGACCCGGCGGCGACGGGGGACGCCTCCAGACCTCCCGCCCCTGACCAAAGGGGCGGGAGCTGAACCAGCGGCGCATGGGAGCGTGCGCGCCACGCGCCGCCGGAACTGGCCGCACCGGCAGGTGCGGTCTCATCTGGTGGTCGGCTGACGGCTTGAGTCAGCTGGCCGGTACGGGGGAGCCACTGGGCGCGGCCGCTGAGACAAAGGCGAGAACTACGGCGGACCTTCACGACTCTGCCGCCGCGATGCGCTCGGCACGCGTACGGGTCACGCGTAGCCCTTCGGGGTCGGCGGCCGTCCACTCCAGACCGCCCGGCCCGCGCAGGAGCGGCACCCCGTCGTGGAGATCGGCAAGGACGGCCCGGCAGTGGGGCGCGTACTCGACCTCGTCGCCCACCTGTGGGCGCGGTGCGGCGCTCACCGCTGCTCCTCCGGTTTTGACCGCCAGCAGGGCCCAGACGCGCTTGCCGCCGGGGAGGCGGGTGACGTCCCAGTGCTCGGTGAGCGCGTCGATCAGGAGCAGCCCGCGGCCGCCTAAGTCGTCGGTGTGCGGGGCGCACACGACCGGCAGGTCAGGCGACGAGTCCTCGACGGCAACCAGCAGACGGTCGATGTGCGGGGGCTGGACGATGACGCTGATTGAGTCCCCGTCTGCGTGGCGCACGGCATTGGCGACGAGCTCGGAGATCACCAGCTGTGCCGCATCGGCGTAGTCCTCCACGCCCCACGCCTTGTAGGCGGTGCGGACCAGACGCCGGGCCTCGCCTGCGGTCTGCTCGGCCTTGGCCAGCGTGACGTCGTAGCCCGGGTGCTCTGGCTGTCTGGCTGCTGCCATGGTCATGATCACACCTTGGGTGGGGACAGTGCCGCGCCCCGGATGGGGGCCCGGTGGGGCCGTACGCACCAGGTAACGCCGGTAGCGGGTAGGGGGGTTAGGAGCTAGGCGGCGTCATCACGGTGTCTCCCCTAGGGGGTTTTGACGACTCGTTTACCTGACGGTTCGTGTGCAGGGGTCTACGGTGCGGTTATGGACACCACGCGCAACGTGGCCCTTGAGGCGTGGATGGACGAGCACGGCCACAGCTCCAGCAGCCTGTCGCGCGAGCTGAATTCAGCCCTGGAGCGCCTCACCGGGCACCCCGGCAGGTTCGACGGCCGCACGGTCCGGGAGTGGCGCTCGGGGCGCGCCCGCTGGCCCAACGCGGCCACACGTCGGGCGTTGGAGGATGTCACCGGACTGCCCGCTGTCGCTCTAGGGTTCGTGCCGCGGGGCCGGGTTCAGTCCGCCCCCGCCCCACCGCAGGAGGACCCCATGAAGCGCCGCACCATCGTCGTTGGCGGAGTTGCGGCAGTGGCCGCCGCAGCCGCTCCCGGAAACGCTGCGGCCCGCCGCATCGGCATGAGCGACGTCGAGCGCTTACAGCTCACGTTTGCCGACGTCATCGCCAGCGACCACCGCCACGGTGGGAATCCCGCCATCGAGCGGCGCGCCGTGGCCCTTGCCACCGAAGCGCTGAACCTCCAGAACTCGGGCAGCGCGACCCAGCGGGTACGCAGCAGCCTGTACGCATGCGCTGCCTCCTTCCGGTCGTCCGCGATGTGGGCGGCGATCGACGGCCGCCGCTACACCGAGGCGATCGGGCACATGCGCGAGGCCCAGGCTCTGGCCGAGCTCTCCGGCGACCAGGCGATCAAGTTCCGCATCTGGTCGCACGCGGGCAGCCTGTACCGGCACATGGGGCGTCCCGCCGACGCCTTCGCCGCCAACGACGTCGCCCGGGGCCTGTACATCACGCGCCGCGACCCCCTGTTCGCCTCGCTGGGCACGGCCCGTCAGATGGCCATCCAGGGCGTCGTGCAGGACCGCAATGGCCTGCACCGCGCTTTCGATCAAGCACAGAACGCCATGGACCGCGCCGACCCGGGTGCCTACCGTCCCGTGTGGCTGCTCGCCTTCTACGACGAGGCCGAGCTGCACTCCCTTGCCCTCTCGGCCCACTTGTCCCTCGGGGACTACCCCACCGCCGAATACCACGCGCACCGCAGCCTGGCCGCCCTTCGGCCGTACATGCGCCGGTCACGGGCGATCACCACCAGCCGCCTCGCCCACGCCCAACTCGCCCAAGGAGCAACCGACGCCGCCACGGCCACCGCGATGTCCGTACCGCCGGACGCCGCTACCCACCACGCCCGTGTATCGAGGATGCTTCAGGAGTTCGGGGCTGCGCTGCGCGCCACTGCGCCGGGCAGTTCCACCGCACACGCCTGGACCGAGCACACTGCCGCCTGGAGGGCCACGACATGACCACGGCACCCACGATCGACCTCCGCACGTTCACCGAACTCGACGCCGCCCGGGGCGACCTGCTCGACGTGTACGCCGAGGTGCGTGCCCCGCTGCTGCACCTGCCGAACTACGCGGTCACCGTGTTCGGTGAACGCCTGGACCGGCACGGCACCGAGCCCGGGTTCGTGGCCGTCCTTGCCTACGCGGACGGACAGCCGGTCGGCTACGCCTACGGCAACACGATCGAGCACGGCGACCGGTACTGGCAGCGCACCAACCCGGCGCCGGCGGCAAAGTACACCCAGCGCCCGACCGTGGCATTGAAAGAAATCGGGGTGAGTCCCGCATGGCGGGGCACAGGCACCGCGCGGCGCATCCATGACGCCCTGCTCGCCAGTCGCGACGAGCCGTACGTGACGCTCATGGTCAACACGGCAGCCGGTGACGGCAAGGTCCACTCGCTCTACCAGTCGTGGGGGTACGAGGACATCGGGCAGAGCCAGCCCTCAGCGGCCTCACCGGTCCTCACAGTGATGGTCCGTCCTTCTCGCTGACCAAGCGAGGTCGACAAGGTCGAAGCGACCAGCTACGTGGCGGCCGTCCGTGAGCGTCCAGATGTCACCACGTTTCACAAGGTGTCACCTTCGCCTGCCAGATCGTCGCCGAGGCCGAGCGTAGTGAGCTGCTGCGCGGCGTCGAGGACGGACTGGCGGCCTGAGGGCCCTTTCGGGGCGAGGAAGCGGGCGCCCATGTTGTCCATCGGGCTGAAGTAGACCATGGCTGTGAACCAGGTCCCGGCCTTGCGCGGATGCTTCAGGCTCAGCAGGTTCGCGTAGGCGTACACCGTGCGGTGAGCGGGCCGGTTGTCGAGCTCGCCGTAGGGCAGGACGGCGCGGAAGGGGTAGGGAAGCGACTGCTGCAGGACGCAGACCCCGGCGGCAGCCCAGGACAGCGCGGTCTCCAGGTCGCCACGGACGAGATCCGCCTCGTTCTCCACATCGTTGGGGTCGAAGTCCTCGTCCTGGTCGGCGAGGTCGGCGAGCTCGTAGGCGATGGTGGTGTACGCGTCGAGATCGCGAGGATGCAGTCGGCGGCCTCCGATCGTCACGCACGCCTTCTCGTACGCCTCGCCGGTCTCCTCGTCGGGCGTCCAGACTCGTTCCATCGCCCATTCCGGGCGCGGCGGCAGCTTCGCGATCTTCCGTTCCAGCCGGGAAAGGCCCCCCGGCTCGTCTTCGAATCCGGCGTAGTGCGCCGCCGAGTCGAACATGTGGAACTCGGGATCCTGCATCCAGGCCAGCAGCGGCCGGTCCAGCCTCGCCAGCGCCTCCGCTGCCAGACCAGTCGGCGCCAACCACGGCATCACACCCTCCAGGGCTGCCTTCTGAGTCTTCGCATCCAGGCCCACACTCAGCGTCATGAACGCGAGTATCCGCCGTCGGCACTACTGCATTCAGGCTCTTGCCGAACTGTCACCCGGGACGTGAGTTGAGCGGTCAATGCCCACCGTTCGGGGCATTGACAGCCGCAGCAGAGAGGGAAGCAGAAGGCGGATGTGCTCGGTGATCCAGCGCGGCCACATCACGACGTCATACGCTGGCGCCCTGAGCAAGGGGAGGTGTTCAACGCAGGGAACATCTCCCCTTGCGTGTGGAAGCCACAACGCGCTGGCTGATCGGAGTCAGCCTGCAGGCGCTTGCCCGTGGCTGCCGATCGGCGGCGGGGCATCCGCAGTCCGACTGGTGACCTCTCCGCTGGGCTGTCGTGCACCCGGCCGCCCTGTATTGGCAGGCAATGTCCCAGGGCGAAGCGCTCCACGTGATCAGCACTGCCCCCCAGCTGTACTCCGGCACCGGAGTGTCCCCCCTCACCCCCTACGCGTGATCCCAGGTCATCAAGACGAAAGGTGCGGCGGTGGCTGAGCAGCGGAAGCCGGAACCCCGGGAAGAAGACCGTGGAGGGAAAATGAGCAGACAGCCGACTCCACAGACGGCCCCCGCCAGGGGGACAATGCGGAGCATGACGCGGCGAGCACGAGGACCTGAGCGGGATATAGAAGCGTTGCTCGACTCCGGCGACACTCCGCTTGTGGTCGATCCTGAGCTCCCCGACCACGTGCGCAAGTTCCTGCACGAGACCCCGCTGTCGGTCCTCAAGAGCTACGGCGATCCCGCGCTTCCGACCCCATCACCCCTGTGGGACGCAGGTCGCTATTTCATCCGTTTCGTCGCCCCGCTGGGCGCGGCGACGGGCGTGTGGTGGACGCTCAACAGGAGTGCGGACAACACAGCCTCCGCCGAGCACACCACGAACACCGGAGCTCTTCACTACGTGTTCAGTCGCGCCGCCGAGTGGGTCGGCAGTGTCCTGCCCGCGGCTACCTGCGTCGCGGCCGTTTGCGTCATCTTCCTGACCATTAATGCGAACGGCAAGGCGCGGAGGTGGCGGGAGGCCAAAGCGGCACGGCAGCGGTACGTGCTGTTCTCTCAGCTCACCGGCAAGGCCGCGGCCCTGCTGCGGCGAGCGAGTGGCGCTGCGCGTCGGATCCTGCGCTCCGAGGTCCACGCCCGCGATCTGATCGACCGGCAGCACGCACAGCTCCACCTCCCTGCGCAGGTGTGGGAGGTTGCCCGCTCACTGGCCCAGTACAGCCGCCTCGTCGACGAGACACCCGACATCAGCGAGGCAGCAGCACGAAAGAGCGCACTGGCCACCGGGCTCGGCGCCATCGAGCGTCAGGTCGAGGCCATCGAGGCGTACGCGGCGCAGACGGCTGAGGCCGACGCCCGTCTGCATGAGCTGCAACAGGTCGAGCGGCTCGATAGGGACAGCGGCGAGCTGCTCGACTTCCTGGCCTCGACCGCGCGCGCTGACGTCGCCGTCGAGGGTCTGGACAAGATGTCCAGTGACGCGGCTGCGGTCGCTGACCGGTTCACCACGGCGCTGATCGCCGCGAAGGAAGCAGCAGCACAGGCTCTCCCCGCTGCCCCCTCTCGCCCTATCAAGGCCTCCTGAACTGCATTAGTGCTCTTCGGCCCGGGCCTCGGTAGCCAGCTCCAGACAGCGGGCGCTGCCCTCTGTGTGCCACGCCAAAGCCGGGTTCTTGCGATGACCGTGGTCAGGACACTCGACGTTGGGCGCGATCCCGCCGCACGGCACAGGAGCACGCCCGGCTGCTCGCGACGTACGGGATGGCGTGATGGTCCATGATTCTCCACTCTCTCCACGTACGTGGAGGATATGGAACAGGCACTTGTAGGTACTCATCCCTCTTGTCCAGCCGGAGCACCGCTAGCTGCACGTTTGCGGCCGCTTCTCACCGTTCTGCCCGTGGCTTCTCATCAGCATGTCCGGTTCTCCGTTGCCGACGATGAGTCAGGCAACAGTCGTTCGGCTCGTACGTCTGCCGCCTCGATGCCTGCAAAGAAGTGATAGGCATTCCCGCGCCCTGCAACGCTGGCCAGTTCGGTGAGCTGAGCAGGTTTCATGTTCCGCGTGGCCGTGCGGCGGAACTTCGTGAGCTCGTGGGCCACCGCTTCTCGCAGCACATCATCGGCGCCGCGCTCGTCGAGGCACTGGAAGATTCGCTCCCGCAGGTCGCCGTACTCAAGTTCGTTGGCGAGCAGCGATGCCAGAGCTACGCGCCCGACTCGGCGTCGTGCAAGCCGCTTCTTGATGAACTTCATTGAGCCTCTCCTCGGACGGGTGCTGATGACGGTATGGGCTGTGCCGAGAGCCCGATTCCATTTGAGGAACCAGAGAGGTTGATCGTGTCCTGTCGCATCGGAGCTATCTCTGGATCTTGGCCTGAGCTGCTGGTTCGCCAAGTGGATCGAGAACACACCTCGCCGGATTCTCAACAGGCGTGGCTTCGGCGGAACCCCTGATGACCGTCCGTCGCTCTCGGCTGGACCGTGCACCATGGTGGGGTGATGAGTACCGAAGCAGAACCGGTCGAACACGATGACCGGTGGATGGTGAATCTCCGAGGGCAGGGCGTTGTTGGGATCACTGTCGACTACCGCCTCACGCTGGCCCTCGACGAAGGTTGGGAAGTCGTACTCGAGACATCTGCTCGGCTCTCATCCGGCTCGGCCCACACCGATTCCGGCGTGCTTCTGGTGCCGGAGACTCAGGACGTGGCCGCAGTTCTCCCGCTCTTCGGGGCGAAGGTCGTCTCTGTGGTCGCCTTCAAGTCCGGCACGCTTCGGATGGTGTTCGAGGACGGCACACATCTGACGTGTCCAACCGATGCGGCGTTCGAGGCGTGGCAGATCACCGGACCTGGAGGATGGCGGTTCGTGTCTCTGCCGGGAGGCGACCTTGGCGTCTGGTCCGCCTCAGTGGCGAATGAGAATCCGCAAGGTCGGTCTGCAGAGTATTGAGAATCTGCCAGCTGGAGTGCGACGGGACAGATCGGTTTCTCATCGGTCTGTCCGGTCGGACAAGTGCCGGACAAGCCGATGAGAAACCGACAGATCAAATGAGTCCCTACAGCACTTACAAGACGCGGCGGATGGCCCAGTCGTATTGGGTCCAGTAGCCGGTGGTGACGGGGGTCGTTTCGATGGTCTTGCCGGTTCTGGGGGCGTGGACCATCTTTCCGCCGCCGATGTAGAGGCCGACGTGGCCCCAGTTGCCGTCGTTGTTGAGGACGATGATGTCGCCGGGTTTCATCTCGCTGCGGGAGACGGAGCCTTTCAACCCGCGCATGGCCTGTGAGGTGCGTGGCAGGGTGATGTGGGCGCCTTTGTAGAAGGCGTACATCAGCAGTCCGGAGCAGTCGAAGCCGCCCTTGGTGGGGCCGCTGGTGCTGCCGCCGCCCCAGACGTAGGGCACGCCTTGCTGGGCGAGGGCGGCCTGGATGACGTCTCCGGCGCGGCCGCCGACGGCGCTGTTGTCGGTGGAGGGGGCGAGCTGGTCGTACTGGTGGATGAAGCCCAGCACCTTGTCGGCGTACCAGCCGGCGTTGTTGTAGCGCAGGATCGACCTGCGCAGCTGGCCGTCGTCGCCGAGGTTCTTCTTGCCGGTTCCGCACAGGTGGGCGGCGGTGCCCAGCGCGGCGTCGAAGGCGTTGTGCGGGTCTTTATCGCCGTCGTTGTTGCCGTCCTGGCCGGTGCCGCCTTTCCAGGTGGAGGGCAGGAACTGCATGGGCCCCACCGCCCGGTCATAGGTGGTGTCGCCGTCCCAGGCGCCGCCGTCGGTGTCGGTGAACGCGGTGGTGTTGCCGCCGGCGCCGCTGCCGTCGAGGCGGGCGCCGATGATGCGGGGTGTGATCGCTCCGTTCGCGGTGACCTTGCGGCCGCCGGCGTGGTTGGACTCGACCTTCCCGATTCCGGCGATGACCGACCACCGCACCCCTGAACACTTCGGCCGCACGCTGCGGATGCGGTCGGCGGCGGAGCTGTAGGCGGCGAGCATCACCGGGTCCACGCCCGCCACCTTCGCGGGCACCCCATGCCCCAGAGCCGGGGCGCCGCCGCCTGCCTCCTCCTCGTGCTCGGCGGCTCCGCCGGCGACGGCGGCGACGAACAGGATGCACAGTCCGAGCACGAACGCGATCGGGCTGAGGAGCAGGCCGGAGGCGAACAGCGCCTTCTTGCCGCCGGTCACGGGCGGCCACCGCTGCGACGGCGGGGAGCGGGGCGCGCCAGCAGCCGTGGTGCCGGAGGCGGCGGGGGCGGGTTGTTGCCGTTGTTCCCGTTGTTGTTGTTCCCGGGCAGCGGCATGCGCAGCTGGATGCGGGCCAGGCGCCGCTGCAGCGAGGCCTGGCGGTTGCTGGCCGGCGGCTGCGGGACGCGCGGGGGCACCGGGCGGCGCCGTGGTGCGGGCGAGGGCGCCACAGCAGTGGGGCGCGCGGGCCCCGTGGTGCGGACGGGCGCGGCGGGACGTGCAGGGGAGGGGCGGCGCCCGGTGCGGGCCGGCGCCGTGTTGGGGTGCTGCGACGGGGTGTAGCGGCCCAGCGGGCGTCGTCCGCGGGCGATGCGTCCGGCGGAGCGCAGGTTGTGCCAGTACTCCTTGCCGAAGTTCTGCACGGGCGGGGCGTATTGCTGGTGGACCTGGGCCAGGCGCTGGCCGAGCTGCTGGACGCTGCCGGTGACCTGTCCGGGAACCGCGGCTGCTGCCGCGGCCGTGCGGCGGGCAGCTCTCGGCCCGTACACCGGAAGTCCCAGTGTGGACTTCAGGCCGAGCTTGGTCACCGCGAGGCCGCCCTTGGCGGCCGCCTTGGTGGTGTGGGCCGCTGCCTTCGCGGTGCCGCCGATCATGCGTCCCGATCCGCGGGCCAGGCGGGCGGCCAGCGCGGTGGAGCCGCGCGCGGATCCGAAGGAGGCGCCGGCCGCGCCGCCGCTGGCGGCCATCGCGCCGAGCATCATGCCGCCTACCAGCAGCTTGCGGCCGATGCTGCGCCGCGGTCCCTGCTGGGGCAGTTCGGAGGGCTCGCTGCCGCCGAAGATGCTCCGGTTGAGGCGGGAGCGGGCGCGCGCGGTCGCGTTCTCGGTGGCCCTGGCCAGGCGCTTGCGGTAGACGAACGCGGAGATGCACACGAGGTCGATGACGATGAAGCGGATGGTGACGCCGCCGGGCAGATCCTTCTCGGGGGCGTTGATGATGGCGGTGATGATGACGATCAGCACGCTCAGGGCGAGGACGGTGACGACCATCAGGGCCAGGGAGCGGGCGATCGAGGTGGCTCTGGCCCACAGCCAGGAACGCCCCGGACCGGGCAGCACCCCGATGACGAGCGCGACCTTGGCGATCATCGCTTCCTTGGCGATGCAGAACTGCGCATAGAGGAAGCTGCCGTCGACGACGGTGATGAACAGGCAGGTGAGGAACGCGGCGAGGAGCATGAAGAACGCGCCGCCCACTTTGTCCATCGAGGCCTTCTTCAAAGACGCGGTGCTGCCCTTGACGCAGGTCTTCTCGAACTTCGTGACGGGGCCGGCGTCGTCGACCGCCTTCTCCTTGATGAGTGCATCGGTAGGTTCCGTGAGGTCGCCTACGATGCCGCCGAGGGTGTCGCCGACCCACGGGATCTTCTCCTTCATCCCGTTCTCCGGTTTGTCCAGCAGCTCATCCAGGTACTGGAGGGCGACGGCCTGCTCGATGCGCGATTCCTGGAATTTCTTGGCGCAGGAGCCTTCGAAGGTCTGGCCGTAGGAGAGGAGCATCGCGGGGCGCACGACGAAGGCGTCGGCGAGCGCGTCGGTGATGGGGCGCGACAGTTGGTGGGACTCGTCGCTCTCCCACCCGTTGTTGTCCTTGCCGGAGTTGGAGAGCGTGGTGGCCTTGTCGTTCTTGAGGTCCTGGTTGTCCAGGACCAGGGCGGCGACCTCGACGGCCAGGGCGCGGGTGGTGGCCACGGCACCGTCCTGCTCGGAGAGCAGCATCTGGGGCGGGGCGGCCAGGGTGGTCACGGCGAGTGCGGAGATGACCAGGGCGGCGGCTGCCTCGCCCCAGCCGCGGGCGCGCTGCCCGAACATCAGATGCCATCCCGCGATGCATCCCGCATAGGTCAGGCACAGGCCGGGCAGCCCGATCTGCACGACGACGTTGGAGTACAGCGCATCGGAGACGATCAGCGCCGGTTTCAGCAGCAGCCCGGCGAGCTTGAAACTGAGTGACCAGGCGATGAGGAAGCACGCGAAGCTGACGAGCCACTTCGTGCCGAGGAAGAGCATCTCGACCAGGAAGGCTTCGATCTTGAGGTCCCAGTCTTTCCAGCTGCCGGTGTCGGAGTAGATCCGGTAGAGGGAGACCGGGTTGCCGTACTGGTCGGTGACCTCGAATGCGGAGAGCACGCCGCCGTTGCGGCGGTCGTTCTTGTACTGGGCGATGCGCTTGTTCCAGTCCGCGAGCCAGGTCGCCCGCTTGCCCGCCCGTTCCTCCTCCTTGTCCTCCTTCGCCTTGTCTGCGGCGGCGTCCTCATCCCCGTCCGGGGCGTAGGGAACGGCCGGTTCCTCGCGGCGTTCGTCGGGCGGCAGCAGGCCGGGGGCGGTGGGTTCCAGGCCGGGCTCGTACTGGGAGGGCGAGGGAGCGGGCGGCGGCTCGGGAGCTGCCCCCGCGCTGCCGGCCAGCAGCAGCGACAACAGGGTGGCGAGCAGCAACAGCCCCGCTCCTGCGGCGAAGGCACGCCGCGGGCTCGCCCAGGTCTTGGCGCCGCTTCCCAGCCGCCGCCCCAGCACCCGGGCTCGGGCGCCGGCAACGTCGATGGCGTTCATACGGCGGCCAACGGCTGGGAGTGGATGGCTTTTGCGGCCGCCGTGTCGGCGGGGATGAGGATCTGCATGCCGCCGATGCGCCCGTTGAGATCGCGGTGCAGGCACTCGCCCGCCCGTGCCGCCTTTTCCTCGTCGTCGACGTTGATGGGGGACAGGCCCGTGGTGACCACGGTCAGCAGGTCCTCGTCGTGCGGGTCGCAGCCCAAAAAGCGCAGGCCACGGCGGGCGAGTTCGCGGTCGGTGTGGCGGAAGAGGAACTTGCGGGGGATCAGGCCGAGGATGACCTGGCCGATCTCGCTGTCCTGGGGCCCGATGTCGTTGGGGTCGTGCGAGCCGACCAGCGCCGCCGAATTGTGCTTACGGCCATCGCGGACGACTTCCAGCAGCAGCTCGCAGCCCTCGGGGGAGGAGGTGAGCCACCAGCACTCATCCCACACGACCGCGGTGAATTCCTCGTCGCGCTGGAAGGCGATCTTCCTGCACAGGGCGGCGATCAGATACATGGCGGCGCGTCCGAAGGTCTTCTCGAACTCGAGGCGGTCCAGGCGCGAGCCTTCCAGTTCGCGCTTCTTGGGCAGCGTGAGCGAGGCGACGGAGAACACCACACTGTCGGCCTCGCTGGTGCGCACAACGGGCAGCGTCTCGTCGAACAGGGCCCGGCCCAGGTCCTTGCGGGCCACCGCGCCCAGACGGCGCGCCATCGTCTTGGACGCCGGATCCTCCGCGCCGCGGGTGGCGAGCTCCTCGGCCAGGACCCGCATCGAGGCCCGCGGCGCGGCGAGCACGGAGGAGATCGCCTCCGACAGCGCGATGCCCTCATCGCTCATCGGCGACATGCCCAGCAACAGCGTCAGGAAGGACTCGGTGAACCGCTGCGCCTCCTGCGGGTTGTCGAAGATCCGCAGGGGATCGAGAGAGACGGAGGCGGTGTTGTCGATCGTGATGACCTGCGTCTCGCCGGGGCAGGCCTTGGCGAACTTCACCCATTCCTGCTTCGGCGTGCGGTCCACGATCACCGCACGGCCGCGGCTGCCCCGCACCCCCTTGCGGCGCCCGGCGGCCAGAATCGCGTACACCGCCGCCTTCAGCGCGACGGACTTGCCCGCGCCGAGCTCGCCGCAGTACGCCGCGGAGGCGGAGGCGTTCTCCCGCGGCGCCCGCGCGAAGTCGATCAAAACGGGGCGCATGCCGCCGCCCGCCAGCTGCAGCCCGTACAGCGGGCCGTTGTCATCGCCCAGACCGCTGCCGGAGAAGGGCCCGCTCATCGCGAAGTCCCGGGCGAGCAGGTACTGGGCGTACTGAGTCATGACGCGCGGGGTGCGGGCGCCGGGCAGCATCCCGTACCAGAGGTTCTCCATCTCCCCGCGCGGCCGGTCGAAGACGTACTCGTTGCCGCCGAAGTGCCCGCGCAGCTCGGTCGCGCGCCGCTCGGCCTCGGCGGGACTGTCGCCCCACACGCACAGCGTGACCATGGCCCGCACCTCGACCTCGGAGGCCGAGGAGCTCAGCCGGTCGCGGTACTCATCCATCCCGCTGGCGGCCTTCTCCACACTCGCGGGCACCCCGGCCGTCTCCGCCTCGTATTCGCTGTACTGGTTGGCCAGTTCACGGGCCTGGCGCCGGGACTTGGCCTCGGCACTCGCCCCGCCCTCCACGGCCAGGCGCACCACCCAGTCCACCGGGTAGGGGAACTGGTCGACGTCGGCCAGGTACTCGCTGCCGGGAAAGATGAAGGACTCGGGCATCTGGGACAGGCCCAGCAGCGCCTGGTAGGAGGTGCCCCACTCGGTCGTCGACTCCAGCCAGCGCCGCTCGAACGACGGCGCCTTCGCCTTCGCGTTACTGCGCCGGCTCTTCTGCGCGGGCGGCTGGCGGCTGATGCCGCCCTCGGCGAGGATCACCTGACCCAGCGCGGCAACCGAGCGCCCCCGCCCACGCGTTGCATGGCGCCTGGGGTCTTCGGGCAGCAGCGGTTCGATGACACCGCGGCGCGCGCTGTGCCCGTAGATCCACATGATTTCGGCCTCGCTGGCGGGCCGCATCCGCACGGCCGAGGGCCAGGTCGCGGCCATGTCGCCGGCCTGCACCAGGCGCTCCAGCTCCTCGGCCGCGGACACCGGCGCGGGCAGCAGGCCCAGCTGCCAGGCCAGTTCCGCCTTCGAGGCCCGCACCGCATCGCTCACGGCCTGGCGCCGCGAGGTGGGCAGCTTCACCGCGAGCCAGTCGGTGCGCGCGGTCAGCTCCAGCTGCTCCAGCTGGTCCAGCACCCGGTGCGCCAGGGCGGTGTAGCGCTCGGAGGCGGCCAGATTTACCCCGGCCGTCATCTTCTCCACCACGCTGGCGGGGTTGACCTGCGGGCACAGCGACAGCAGCATCGACTCGCCCTCAAGCTGCTTGACCAGCGACTCCAGGCCGCTCAGACGCTCCTTCTTCGCGCGCCGGGAGGCGTTGGCGTGCGCTGAGCCCTCCACCCGCCAGATCGCCCACACGCTGCCGTGCACCGTCCAGGTGACGTTGCCGGACATGTGCCGTACCGGAACCCGCATGACGCTTCCCCGTCCCTACTTCTTGTTGCTGTGCGATGTGTTGGTGTGGGCGGCGAGCCGCGCCTGGACGCCCGAGCGCACCCGCACCGGAGCGGGCGCTGTGCCTGTGACCGGCGCAGCGGCCGCCGGGCGGCGGCGTGGCGGCTGCAGTCGCGTTGCGTCGTGGCCGTTGCCCGGGGCGGGCTGGGGGCGGACGCGCCGGGCCGGGATCCGGTCCACCACCGGGGCTGTCGCCGGTTCAGCAGATGCGGCCGCTGCGTCCTGAGGCGGACGCAGGGTGAGGGTGCAGCCACCGCGGACCGATGTCCGGCGCGTCAGCGCCTTGACCGGACGTCCGCCCAGGCGCCCCTCGGCCGGGGAACCCAGCACGCCGAGCACGCTGCCGGCCACCGCCAGCGGATTACGCCCATCGACACTGACCCGCCGCACCGCGAACGCCAGGCCCAGCGGCACTCCCACGGCGATCAGCACGTTCAGCACGGACCCGAAGTGCGCCCACACCGGGCGAAAGAGCAGCAGCAGCGCGAACGATGCGGCCGCGACGACCAGCTGCGGAATCGTGTACGGGCCACCCCACAGCCGGCCGCCGCCCGGCAGGGTGCCGACCACCAGAGGATGTCGGCGGGCCTTGGTGTAGCAGCGCCCGATGAGCGCGTCCTCGACCTCGGTGCTGAAGGCCGCCTCCGTGGCACTCACGGACGCTCCTGCACGGGCACGACCAGGACGTGCCCGCTGGCGCTGTCGATGTCTTCGCCGGTCTTGTCGCGCAGGGTCTCCATGTTGGCAATGCCCCACCAGATCGCCCCGGCCATCACCGTCGCCACCAAGGCCTTGAGCGGGGACTTGGTCTGCCCCCAGACGTAGAAGACGAACAACGCTCCGGCGATCGGCGGGGCGAGGTTGACGAGGATGCCGTTGACGTCGCCGCCGAGCGAGGTGACGTCCTCAAGCACGCCCGCGGCCATCGTGAGGTTGTTCATTACTTGTGTCCCTTCACAGAGGCGCCCAGGGCGGGCGCGGTGGCGAGCGCGGAGATCTCCCAGCGCCCATCCCGCGCGGTGAGCGCGAGCGCATAGGTCAGCGGCCGGGTCTGTCCGGCGTGGTCGGTGGCCTCCAGGTCGACGAGCAGCTGACGCCGCGTGCCCTCGGCAGTGGCCGCGCCGGGGCGGAACTCACCGCCGTGCTCGGCGAGCTGAGTGACCTTGATTTCGCTGTACGGGGCGGGCGAGACCGCATTCAGATCGGTGCCGGGCGACAGATAGCGGTCCAGCTCGCCCGTGCCGCTGAGGTAGGCGGCCAGGAAGTCGCCCACGGCGTCGGTGGCGGGCTCGTCCTCGTCCGCGGGCACCGGGTGGCCGTAATCGAGCTCCGGCGCCTCACCCGGGTCCGGCGCGGCGACCTCGGCCGGCAGCGCGGCGGCGACATACCCGCCGCCGGAACCAGCCGACTTCACCGCAACCTGGAAGTACCGCAGCACCTCACCAGCCGCCGCCTGCGACGAGTCAGCGCCGCTCGGCCCCTCCTTCTTCGCCGAGCCCTTGGCACCGGTCACGCGTGCAGCCACAGTCACCGACCAGTAGCCGCTGGAGGCTTCCTTGACCTGCACCGTCGCCAGCCGCTCCGCACGCTGGAGATCGGGCTTGGCGTCCAGGACGACGTCGCGCACGCCCGGGAAGTACGGCTGCAGCGAGGCCTCACTGCCCTCCCCGGCCTTCACGTACGCCGCGACGTACAGCTCGGCGAACCCCGCTGGCCCCGCCGCATCGCGCGCCACCGCCGGTGCCGTGGCCTGCGGCTGGGGTGCGCCCACCGCGGACGGGGGCTGCGCCAGCGCATACAGGCCAAGGGCCGGGCCCGCGAGCAGCAGCGCCCAGGCCGCCCACCGCACCAGCGCGGTCAGGTTCGCTGCCGCGCCACTGGACACGGTGGCCCACCCGGCCGCAGTCTCCGCCGCGAACTCCGCAGGCACCTGGTCCTCATACCGGTCCTCGGCCAGGGCGGGAGCCTTGCGCCAGGACGCCCTCACGCCCCGGCCCCCCGCTCACCGTCGCCCGCATACGCGCCCGCGGCGCCCACCGCCCGCAGCGCCGTCTTGCCCCCACGCATCTCACCGACGTACATGTCCGGCGCGCGGGACTGCAGCTCACTGATGCGGGCCCGCAAAACACTCTCGGGCAGCGCACGCAGACGATCCGCCAACTCCTGGCCCTCGTCCGCGTCCTCATCCACATACGCCCGAAGCGCCTCCACCGTCCGCTCGGCGAACGGCTCCTTCACCAACGCCGCAGCAACCAGCATCGCCCGCCGCTTGATCGCCACCAGCCGTTGTTCATCCGCCTGCAGCTCCACGCCGTCCCGCTCCTCACTCATCGCGTAACACCTCGCTCCTCTCGACCCGCCGCACCGGGCAGCACCCGCACATGACGGGAAGGGGAGGCGGCTCAGGGCAGATGTGACAGCCGGAGCCGAGAAACTTTGAAAGACCCCGCACCCGCTCATGCGGCGGCCGCCCACATCGGGGCCGCGGTGCGCAGCCGCACCACGGCGCGCCTGCGCTTTTGCCGGATGGCCGCCGCACTGACCCCCGCCGCGCGGGCCGCCGCCTCGTCACTGACCGCGCCCGCGGCGCGGTAGTGATCGGTAATCGCGGACACGGCATCGGTGGTGAGGACCTTCTCTGCCAGCGCCCAGACCAGGAGCTCGACCAACTCGCCCCGCGCGCCGGCGAGTTCCTCCACCGGTTCCTCCGCGCTGTGCAGGCCGACCGCCTGGGCGGCGCTGGCCAGCAGCACGACCTCGGCCTGCGCCACCGGATCCGCGACATCGCAGGCCACCGGGGTGCTCTCGCCGGGCAGTTCCTCGCCGCTGGGAGCGAACTCCCGCCCCAGCTCCCGCGAGACCAGATGCCACAGCTCCAGGCGCAGGTCCCGTGCCAGCTGCCGGCGGCGCCGGGCGACCGGGAACCGGCGCACCACCTGATACAGCGACGCAATGACCAGCTGGGCCACGTCGGCGAACGCCTCACCATCCCGCAGACACCGCCGCGTCATCCGCACCGCGCCGGGCAGCATCGCCTGCACCACCACCCGCGCCGCCAGCTGCGCCTGCTCGCCCTCGCCGACCGCCCGCTCGAGGAGGACGGTCAGCCAGAGATCACTGAAGCGCCATCCCTGGTCCTTCGAGCGCTGCTGCAGATGGTCGTGGAGCTGGTCCAGGCGGTGCGGCGCGTTCTCGTCCACGACGCCCGCTTCGATCAGCCAGCCGCGCACCTGGGCGGCAGGGGCGGTGCGGTCACACAGCCAGCGCCATTCGGCGTTCAGGCGATCGACCACATGGGTGTCGAGGTGCGAGGGGTTCACGGCAGGCGCCTTTCGGATCAACTGCCGTGAACCATCGCCATCGCCCCTTACCTGACTGCTTGCCCAATCACGGCAAAAACCCAGGTCAGAGCCGGGTAATCGCAGATTCACCAGGGCGGAGCACACCTGGGTAACCGGATGCGGGCATCAACGACCCTGACTACCGGCCCTGGGGAATGGGCCAGCCTGCGTTACCTGCGCCCGTGAGGCCTTTGGGGGCAACGGGGCCGACGTAGCTGTACCGGTAACTCCGGTAACGTCTGGAGCCGTTGGGGGCTCTGCGAGAGCCTGCGCTCTACCGGAGCGTCTTCCTGGGCGAGACTCTGACGGTGTGCCAAGGAAGCCTGCGGCGATGCGCACGGCCGAAGAATCTCGCGTGAGGTAGGCCGATGCCCCCAGAACGTGTGACGGCTGCTAGGACGGACCAGACTCCGGGGCGTGTGGCCGTCACGCCTACCCGTCAACCTCCCGACGTAGGCGGCCGGTTCTGGATCTGCGACAAGCCCGATGGAAGTTCTCTTGCCTGCCTCGGAACCGAGAGTTCGGAGCGGTCACGAGGATCCGACCGCCTGCGAACGACTCCAGCGTGCACGCGGCGGCCGTGATCGTCTTGCCCGAGCCAGTCGCCGACACGATCGTGCCCCGGGGAATCCTGTGGGGCACAGATGACCTTGCAGGGAAGCTCAGCCCCTTGAGAAACGCGGATCGCTGATCTACCTGGTGTCGGCTGGCGGGGGCTTCGTCGAGCTGACAGAGAGCAGTAAGGAGAATCTTGTTGACCTGTCGTTAGCGATTCTCTTAAGATGCCCTGGTGGCTTCTGAGGCGTTGTTCGTGATGATTCATGTGGGGCAGAAGGTCGGGCACCAGCGGAACCTGGAACACGGGATGGCGACGCGTTCCTGGGGTTTTCCGAGGAAGCCAGACTGGTACGGACGGCGGGACCCGGACTTCGCGGTGCTGGTGACCGGGGCGGCGCCGCGGGTGCAGCCGGGGGAGTGGGAAACGAAGTTTGTGCGGATGGTGCTGTGCAAAGTGCAGGTCGGTGTGTACGAGGGCACGGCGCCACACTGGCCGGACGAGGCCGCCGAGGAGCGGGTCATCTACCCCTACCGGCTCGGCCTGGAGCCGCTGGCCGTGCTCGACGATGTGCCGCTGGGCCCGGACGGTCCGCTCAGCGCGGAGGCGTCGCACGCGGCGCGCCGGTCGGGGACCCAGCAGGGGGTGGGGTACCTGGTGGCGATGGACCCGCAGCCGTTGTTCGACGCGGCCGGCATCGAGGCCGACTGGGCCGCGGACCACGACGTCGCACTCGCCGCGACGCCGGGGGTCACGCCTGAGCAGTTGGAGGGCCCCAACAGCCCCCGGCGCGGGCGGCGGGGTGCGGGCCGGCAGATGGACCCGGAAAAACGCAAGGCGGTCGAGCTGCACGCCGAGGAGAAGGCCGTCACCCACTACCAGGATCCCGAGCGGGGCTGGACGGCGCACAAGGTCGGCAAGCCCTACGACCTGCGCCTGGAGCGGGAAGGACTGGAGCGGCGGGTGGAGGTCAAGGGCACCACCGGCGCCCCCACCAGCGTGGAGCTGACCGTGAACGAGGTCTTCCACGCCCGCGATACCCGCCACACCGTCGACCTGTTCATCGTCAGCGACATCAAGGTCACCAAGACGGACGGCGCGTACCACTGCAGCGGCGGCGACGTCCTGCTGCTCGAGGACTGGCAGCCGGCCGAGGAAGACCTGCGCCCCACCCGCTACCAGTATCTCGTCCCCCAGCCCCCCGCCGCCCCCCAGCCGTAACCGCGGCCCGGCTCGCCCGATCTGGCCCGCTGCACCCAGTGGCGCGGCCATACGACATGCACGCGCGGCATACGCGAGTGGGGACGGGCCCCTCCGGTGCCGGGCGGGGGACAGCCTCTTACGGGCTGGGTCCGTCTGCCCAGGCAACGCCCCCAGACCACCACAAGGCTGTACTCACCCCGCGCAGGGCCACCCGCGCTGCTTCATGAAGCGCATCCGACCGAGGAGACGACAATGCCTTTACTGCGCATGTCTGCGCACGAATTCGTCGACCGCTGTCAACAGGACACGGTGGCCGATGATCTGGCCGAACGTCACCGGCAGGCGCGACTGGGCCGACTGGCGGACGCCGAGATACGGTCCTGGCGCAACAGCCTGCCCGCCCTGGCCCGCGTGCTGGACGAAGCCGGACTGCAGCATGTTGAGGTACTGATCGAGTACCAGCTGGCCCTGTCCAGCCTGCGGGCCGACGTGGTGCTGGCCGGCTGGCACCCCCACACATCCCAGCCGTCCTACGTCATCGTTGAGCTCAAGCAGTGGACCCACGCCAGGGCCCTGCCCGACACCGAGGACCTCTGCCTGCCAGGGACCGGCAACAACAACCAGGCCTTCTTGCATCCCGTCGCCCAGGTACGGCGCTACTGCCAGTACCTGCAGGACTTCACCACCGTGCTAGACGCGGAACCCGACGCGGTGACCGGCGTGGCCTACCTCCACAACGCCGATACCACCGGCGTGGCCGACCTGCTCGTCCTTGAACCCGACCACCACGGGCGCCTGTTCACGCACAGCACCCGCGATCAGCTGATCACCTATCTGCAGTCGCGCCTCTCACCCGCTCACGGCACCGTAGCCGCCGACGAACTCATCGACAGCCCCCTGGCACCCAGCCGTCCCCTGCTGCGCGCGACCGCGGAAGAGATCCTGCACGCCGACCGGTTCGTCCTGCTCGACCAACAGCAGGTCGCTGTCTCCCTGGTCCGCCGCGCAGTGAAGAAGGCCCGCGAAGCGGACAGCAAAGAAGTCCTCATCGTCACCGGCGGCCCCGGCTCCGGCAAAAGCGTCATCGCCCTGCACCTGATGCGCCACCTCGCCCACGACCGCCACACCGTGGTCCACGCCACCGGATCCAAGTCCTTCACCCGCACCCTCCACCACGCCGTCGGCACCTACACCCCCCGCGTCCGCAAGCTCTTCGGCTACTTCATGAACTTCGCCGACGCCCCCAAGAACGGACTGGACGCGCTGATCTGTGACGAGGCCCACCGCATCCGCGCCCACTCCGTCCGCCACCGCGGGGTACGCCAGATCGACGAACTCCTCGACGCCGCGCGTGTCCCTGTCTTCCTCCTGGACGACCACCAAGTCGTACGCCCCGGCGAGATGGGCAGCCGCAAAGCGATCGACCAGGCAGCCGCCGCCCGCGGCCTGCACCCACGCCACATCGACCTCAACGGCCAGTTCCGCAACGGCGGCAGCCGTGCCTACGAACAGTGGGTCCTGCGCCTGCTGCAGCTCACCGACGAGCCCGCCACCCAGTGGGCCGACGAGCGGACCTTCCACGTCCGCGTGGTCGACTCTCCCCAGCAGATGGAAGATCTTCTGCAGGCCAAGGAGGCGCAGCACCTCACCGCCCGCATCACGGCCGGCTTCTGCTGGCGATGGAGCGACCCGCGCCGCGGCCGTCTGGTCGACGACATCACGATCGGCTCCTGGCGCAAGCCGTGGAACCTGCGCGGTGAGTCCCGCCTCGACGGCGTCCCCCCGTCCTGGCTGTGGGCCACCGACCCCCACGGCTTCGGCCAGGTCGGCTGCATCTACACCGCTCAGGGCTTCGAGTACAACTGGAACGGCGTCATCCTGGGAGACGACCTCGTCTGGCGTCAGGACCGCTGGCTCCCCAACCCTCAGGCCAGCAGGGACCCCGCGCTCAGCAGCACCGACCCCGCCACCTTCCTCCGCCTGGTCCGCAACACCTACAAAGTCCTCCTCACCCGTGGCATGGCCGGAACCCTCCTGTACTCCACCGACCCTGAAACCCAGGCACGACTGCGCCAACTAGTCCCCGCACAGACTGTGGCAGAGCCCGACCCGCTAGGGCCGGTCCAGCAGCCCACTTGAACCACAGCACCACCTGAAGTCACCCCATACGCTGCATACTCCAAAGCAGCGGCGCTCACCAAGGCCGCCGTGGACGGAGGCACGCCGTGAGGAGCGTCCCCGACCGGACCTGTCCGCGACAGCAGGCCTGCGGCTATCAGCTGACCACCAGCGGGTGGGACAGCCGCCCCTGCTACTGCGCCGAACCGAAGGCGCCCGGCCTCTACTTCTGCACCGAGCACCGCGAGTGGGTGGCCGCGGACGTCCCGGACGGCATCGTCTGGGTGGCTCCCGGCAACACCACGGGCGCTGAGCCTCTGGGCGGGGCGCCCGCCTGGCCGCTGACCGACCGCCCTGGTTTCCCATCCCAATCACACGAGCCAGGAGCACCACCATGCCACTGCCCAAGGACTTCTCGACCTGCGACCCCGAGCAAATCCTTGACACCGACCGCCACGCCACCGACTACCGCAGCTGCTTTTCGCGCGTGCGGGGGGTGGTCTGAGCTTGGTTGTGGGTCTTGGTGGCTGATGTGTGGGGGGTGCCGGCCGGGTGGTGTTTTCTAGGGGCGTTTCTGTGGCGTGGTGGGGTCCGGGGTTGCTGCGGCTGTGGTGAGGAGGCGTTCCCAGGTGCGGGGGGTGCTGCCGTGTTGTGCGGCGAGGTGGGCGGCGATGCGGCTTTTGGGTGTATCGGCCGCGACAGCGAGGGCGTCGAGGGCGGTTTGGAGGCGTGGGTCGCCTTCGTAGGGGTGGGCTTTACGGGGGCCTTGGGGCTCGCCAGCGCTGCGGCCGCCGCCTTTGCCTTGTCCGGGTGGGTGGTCGCGGCGTTGGTTGATGTCGTGTCGGGTCCACAGTCGGGTGCCGTAGCGGGTGGTGCCGGCCGGGAGATGGCCTTGCACGGCGTAGGCCTGGACGGTGCTGGGACTGATGCCGAGGATGGCGGCTGCCTCTTTGGCGGTGAGGAGGTCGTCGGGGTGTTCACCGGTGGGCAGTGGGGGGATGGGTTTGCCGGTGAGGTAGGCCTGGGTCTGGGCGAGGTCGTAGAGCAGGGAGCGGCTGTGAGGGAGCAGGCTGGGGACGTGGCTGCGGAAGGCGGGGGCGTCACGGCGGTGCCAGGTGGCCAGGGGAACGCCGGCTTGGCGGGCGATGGCGGCTTCGTTGAGGACCGGCCGGTTGCGGGGGATCACGTGCTGGTCTCCTCGAGTACTGCTGGGCCGCGGCTGCGGGCTTGTAAGATTGATGCGCAGGGCCGGTTCTTTTCCGGGTCTGATGTTGTGAGGAGCCGGCGGTGTGCCGGGTCGCTCTTGAAGCGGCCCTCCGCCGGCTTCGCTTGTTCCCGGGGCGGCCACTTCCTGCGGTTGACAAAATCAACGTACCAGCATTCTAGGTCGCCAGGGAGTGGTCCTCCAGCTCCGCTCCCGGGTCACCCTTCGCTGAGCTGTTGGGTGAGCCATGCGTTGGCCGCGCGTCCGTTGCGGATTCGTACGACGGGAACGCCCAGGGCAGCCGTCTCGGCGACCTGCCGGGCGTAGCGGGGTCGATTGTTGCGGTATTTGCGGATGGCGGTGCGCAGCAAGGAGCGCCGGCCGAAGAAGGCGCGCTTCCAGGTGAGCCGCTTTGCTTGCGCGCTTGAGTCCAGGCCGGCGAGCTGCCGCAGGCTCCGGTACACGATCCGCCGCACGAGGAGGGACAGCGGGAGGTCGAGCCAGACCAGCACGTCGGCGCGGTGCCAGACCACATCGGCGAGTTTCGAATAATTTCCCTCGACCACCCACGATCCCCCGGACGTGATTCTTGCGGCCTCGCGGCGGAATTCGTCGAGCGGGAGAGGGCCGTGCTCGGTGAACAGGATCTCGTCAAGGTCTGTGTGCGGGATGCCCAGAGAAGCGGACAGTGTCCTCGCGATCGTCGACTTCCCGCTGGCCGGGGGACCGAACAGAGCAAACTTCTTCACCAAGAACTCCTGTCTGCTCGGCTGAGTTGGTTCCACCGCCGCAACAGCAGTGAATCTTCCCTGACTTTTACGGGTCACCTCCTGGTTTCGCCGAATCCGGTTGTTGAACGGCCGGCGCACGCGAGCGCCTGGCGTCCCAACCCTTCGACGCGACGTGGGCGTCAAGCCTACCGGGGCGGAGGGTGTCCCTGGTAGCGCGTGTGCTGGTACCTCGTGAGTCGGTCCTGGACGGAATGGCGGGAGAGGCCGGCCTCCTTCGGCCGGTACCGGCGTGGGTACCGGCGTGGGTACCGGCGTCAGTACCGGCGTCAGTACCAGCGTAGGTACCGGCCTCGGAATGGAGAGAGCGGTGTTACTGCAGGTCAGAGGTGTTGGGTAGCAGGCAATTGGTGCTGACACCTCTTCATCCTTGTGATGAAGAGGCTTCCTTCTCTCACGGCCCTCCGGAGTGTGGTGCGAAGCAGGCCCGGGCAGGCCGCGGCCCTTGTGGGGCAGGTGGCGTGTCGTCGCGGGCTTGGGGCGGTGTGTGCGCTCGTGCCGCTTCGCTGCGCTTCGGGCTGTCGGGGCTCTTGGCCGGGCGCCCGCACCCTCGCGTCGTTCGATCCGGGGGCAAGCAACGCTCCTCTCCGATGCACCGAAACACCGACACGCGACGCTCCGCGTCGGGAGTCGGTGCACCACCAGCCCTGATCTCCAACTGACCGCGAAAAAAGGTCGGTTGGGGGCTGTTGCTATAGACGGAGTGAGTTGAATTGCTGTAATGTTGAGTTTGTCGGAAGGGGCGGCACACCCCGACCGGCTACAACATCAGTCAAGCGAAAGGAAGGCCCACCGTGGCCCGTCCACTGCTCCCGCAGCATCTCGAAGACCGCCGCATGAATCTGCGTGTCCTTGACTCCCTGCCCGCCAAGGGCTACCCGGGATACGTCAACGGCACCGGGCGCCTGCGGACCGTCAACCACCTCTACGACCACACCACGGTCCTCGGGCACGTCGCGCTCTCCCCCGATGAGGCATACGCCCTCACCAACAAGCGTTCACCCCATGCCCTGTACGAGATCATGATGATCTCGGCCGGGACCACGCACCGGCCAGGCATGCACGACCACTCCCCGGAATTCGGCAAGGCATTTGGCGTCATGGCCGACAGCTTCGCGAACCACTGCCACACCTACGACCTCACCCCGGTCGTGTCGTGGAGCTATGACCCCAAAACGCTGGACCGCGAATCCATCCAGGGCGAAAAGCGGTTCCACGCCCATCTCGTGGGCCGCACCAAGACAGAGCGCGCAACCGTCGCGGCAGAATCCGTGAGGGCCGGACAACTCTCCGCCAACCGAGCGCGCCGCATCGTGGAAGAAGCATCCGTCCTCGGCTCGCTCCTGAGCGCCGATTGCGTGGACCCGGACGCGCTCCGCGTCCTCACCCCCATCGCGGCGCTCTCCACGCCCACCGCGACGGTGACGGCCCAATTCCTCTTGCCTCGCGGCTGGGAGAGCCTCACCGCCCCCGGACTGCATGACGACCTGACCTACATCCACCGCAAGCTGCGGCGAATCTACGACGAGATCATCCGCACCTGCACCACCGGGAGCACCGGCCTGTGGGAAAGGCCCGTGGTCCGGGCATTCCGCGCGGACGACATCGACATCCCCCTCCGTACGCAGACCCGCGCCACCCTCGCTCACTACCTCCGGGCGCTCCGCCCGGAGGTCCTGACAGGCGGTCAGAGTTCTGAGCGGTCCCGAGCCACCCACGTCTACCCGCTCGCTGATCTGGCCTACGCCGTGACCATCGCCGAGCAGAACGGAAAGGTCTATCTGCACTTGCGCACCAACCTGTTCTCCGATCTCGGAGGGGCAGGAATCAGCATCATCGACGGAGCCATCGTGAAGACGAAGAAGGGAGTAGGAACGCTCCGCGCCGACGAGATCGCGGCTCGCAACGCGTTCCAGACCGCTTACCTCGGCCAGATCCACCAGCATCCGCTGGCGTCCCGAGTGTTCTTCCCGAGGATCTGACGCAGCGGGCGGGAGGGGATGACCCTCCCGCCGCGCTCGGACCCCTCGGCGCTAGTGAGATGAGGATATGCAGCAGGGTAGGGCCGCCAGTAGGGCGGCCCTACCCTGCTGCGACATGGGGATAATTTTCGCGACGCTGAGGGGAGACGATCAGAGACGCGGCCAGGTTGAGACGAATTGGGTTGGCGTACGAACTAGTCGGGGTTGGGGTGTGGGTTGGGTGGTGTTGCGCGTCGGCTGGGGGCCTCCGCGCTCGGGCCGCTGTGGTCCGTGAGGGAGACTGTGCTGTCATGTGAGGGCCTGGGGGCGGGTGGAGCGCCCGGAGGGCGCCTGTGGGCGCTATGCGCCTGGGGGTGGCCCGGAGGGTCAACCCCGTGACAGTTTCCGGGAGTTCACTCCCCCCCCGGAAATCTGTATTCTGTATCACGGTGCAGGAATGGAATTCCCGTACCTATGCCCGGAGGGCATTACCCTCAACTCCAGGGTTACCACTCAAATATGATGGGCCGTCAATTCAATCCAAGATACCGCTCTTTGGGAATTCATGACGGAGTCAGGAATTCTTTTCGACTGGAAGTCGAACCAGTTGTTGGAATAGCCCGGAGGGCAATTCCAACAACTCCCGCCCAGAGGGCGGCAATTCGCGCGGGGACGCGCGAAAGGAGAATCCGGAGGATTCGAGTATTCGGCTGCCGGAGGCAGAGCGAAGCGG
>NZ_JBVIHP010000042.1:0-49840 GCF_055570235.1 Streptomyces sp. NPDC031274
ACTCGAAGGTTCCGCCGACCAGTTCGACCCTCTGGCGCAGCCCCTTCAGGCCACTCCCCGAACCGCTGGACGCCAGCTCCGTGTCCAGCGCGCGCGTCGCCGCCGAATTCGCCACGCGAAGCTGGACCCGCCCCGCCTCATAGCGCACTTCCACCCGTACCGAACTGCCCGGTGCGTGCTTGCGTACGTTCGTCAGGGCCTCCTGCACCACCCGGTACGCGGTACGCGCCACCACCGGTGACCACACCGACCGGTCCCCGACCTCATCGAGCTCCACATCGACACCCACCGCCCGCGACTCCTCCACCAGCACCGAAATCTGCAGCTCCTCAAACCCCATGCCGCTGCCGGCACTCGGCATCACCAACTCCGCCGACTCCAGTGCCTCCAGGCTCTCCGGAGACTTCAAGACCCCCACCAGATCCCGCAGCTCCTCCAGGGCCTGGCACCCCGCAGCGCGCAACACCTCCGCCTCCGCACGCACCACCTCATCCGACGACGACACCCGCAACGCCCCCGCCTGCAACACCATCAACGACACCCGATGCGTGACCACATCATGCATCTCCCCCGCCAACCGCACCCGCTCCTCGGCCCGCGCCCGCTCCGCCAGCAAGAACTGCTCCCGCTCCGCCCGCTCGGCCCGCTCCGTCAACGCCGCGATCAGCCCACGCCGCGCCCCCACATACATCCCCAACAACCCCGGCACCGCCGTCAGCAACACCCCCGACGCCGCCACCGCGAACGACAACTCCCACAACCGAGTCGCCACCAACGTCAACAACCCCGTCAACACCCACGCCACCCGCGAACGCGACGAATACACCACCGCCGAATACGCGGCGAAGGGCGCCGCCAGGGGTACCCACACTCCTGACCCGTCTCCCGATGCCACCAGGAGTCCGGGCGCGAGCCACGCCGACAGCGTCATCACCACTGATGCCGCCACCGCCACACCCAGTACCGTCAACGGCCACACGCGCCGCACCACCAGCGCCAACACCATCGTCACCTGAAGACCAAGCCCCGCCCATGGACCAAACCGGGGATGGTCTTCACGGGGGTAGCCGCTCCACACGGCCACGAAGATGTTCAGCACGACGAGAGCGGCGACGAGGATGGTGTCCTGAACGGCGCTGCGGCCCAACCATCGAATCGGCCATTTCACGGCGGTCACCCTACTGGCGCCCGCGTGCCCTGGGCCCATATGTGCGCCATTGGTCTGGGCGAAGCGTACGAAAGTGGGTAGTGCGCCCCCGAGGTTGCAACCTTGGTCGCTTCCACTCCACACGAACCGCTCTGTCTGCCCTCCCACTCCACTTGTTTGGCTGGTGGGGCAGGAACAGGAACAGCGAAGGCGCCCGGAGAACGGGAAGGGCGCAGAGGGCGGAGGAGCAGTGCCACAAGAGACGCGGCAGCCACTGCGAGGCGGCGCGGGGGAGGCAGCCCACGGCGCCGTCCTGCAGTGCCGACCCGGCCTGCCGCGGCCGCGTCACAGCCTCGACCGCCGCGCCGTCTACTGGTGGATGACGCAGAACCTCCTCGTCGTCGTGCCGGTCCTGGCCGGGCTCGGGGCAGCCACGCTGATCCCCGACGCACCCTCGTGGCTGCGGCTCGTTTTCGCGGTGCTGTGCCCGCTGAGCCTCGGCTACGCGCTCCTGACCCCGTGGTGGCGCTACCGCGCGCACCGCTGGGATGCGAACAGTGAAGCGGTGTCGGCAAGGTCGGGGTGGCTCACCCGGGAGTGGCGCGTGGTGCCCTTCACCCGGATCCAGACCCTGGACACCAAGAGCGGCCCGCTCCAGCACCTGTTCGGTCTTGCCGCGGTGACCGTGACGACCGCTTCGGCCGCAGGCCCCGTCACCATCGACGGCCTCGACCAGAAGCTCGCCGCCGACATCGTCGTGCGGCTCACCGAGCGTGTCCGCGCCCTGCACGAGGACGGCACATGAGCCGCCGTACGCAGACGCCGATGCCGCCCCATCCGGCGTACGAGACGCGTGAAGAGACCGAGATGCCGGCCGAAGAGACTCGGACGCCGGTCGAAGAGCCATGGCAGCGGCTGCACCCGCGCATGGTCGCTGTCAGCGTCAGCTGGCTCGTGGGGCCCGCGTTCCCGCTCGTGGCCGCCATGCTCCTGGCCCAGGACCTGCTCAACACCCATGCCTGGATCGTCCTCGGCTCCTACATCGTGGTCGCGGGCGTGCAGGCGGGGCACGAGTGGGTGCGCTACCGCACGACCCGCTACCGGGTCACGGGCAGCACGGTCGAACTGCACGCGGGGCTGCTGTTCCGAACGAGGAAGTCGATCCCGCGCGACCGGGTGCGCAGCGCCGACCTGACCGCCAACCCCGTGCACCGGCTTTTCGGCCTGGCCGCCGTGAAGATCGGCACCGGGCAGCACCAGAGTTCGGGCGAGGACGCCGAGTTGGTTCTCGACGGCATCTCCCGCGAACAGGCCCTGGAATTCAAGGTGCTGCTGCGGCCGGGCGCGAACGGGGCGGTGCGGGGGAGCGGGCAGGCGGTGCCCGTTTCACTCGCCCGCATGCACTGGTCCTGGGCCCGGTATGCGCCGCTGACGTTCACCACCCTCGCCGGAACGGTGACCGTCGTCGCGGGTGGGGCCAAGCTGCTCGACCTGCTCGGGCTCGACGTGACCAGCGGGCCTGTCGCCAGGTGGACTTGGGACCGTCTCTCGGCGCTCCCGGTCGGACTGGCCGTCGCCGTCGTGGTGGCCGCTCTGTTCGCCGTGGGTGTGCTTGCCTCGCTGGTGGTCATGGGCGAGGCCTGGTTCGGCTACCGCCTGGAGCGGGAGCCCGGCGGCGCCCTGCACATCACGCGCGGCCTGCTCACCTCCCGTTCTGTTTCCGTGGAGGAGCGGCGGATCCGCGGCGTCGAGCTCACCCAGGCGCTGCCGCTGCGCTGGGTGGCGGCGGCCCGCCTGAACATGCTGGCCACCGGGCTCGACCGGGGCGCGAACCGCCTCACGAACCCTGCCCAGCTGATGCCTCCCGCCCCCCTGGACGCCGCGCACCGGGCGACAGCGGACGTGCTCGACGAGGCACGTTCGCCCATTATCGCGGCGGCGCTGTGCGGTCACCCCCGGCCCGCACTGCGCCGCCGTCTGGTGCGCGGTTGCCTGCTGGTCCCGGCCGTAGTGGCAGCTCTGGCCGGGACCGGCGTGGCGGCCGGACAACTGCCCTGGTGGTCCCTCGGGGCCGTGCCCCTCGTCGTGCCCTTCGGGGCACTGCTCGCCCGGGACGCATACCGCTCCCTCGGGCACGCGCTGCACGGGGAGTACCTCGTGGTGCGGCAGGGCACCTTCATCCGCCGCTCGGTGGCGCTGCGCCGCGACGGGATCATCGGTTGGACCGCCAAGCAGTCGTACATGCAGCGCCGAGCCGGGCTGTTCACGCTGAGCGCCACCACCGCCGCAGGCCGGGGCGCCGTCCGGATCCCCGATATGGACGTGGCCGAGGGGCTGCGCTTCGCCGAGGCGGCCCGCCCGGGTCTCGTCGGCTCTTTCTAGATACTCACCGCTTGACCGCTTGACCGCTTGACAGTGACCTCTGGACCTCTAGATCTCTTGGAAGGAACCGTGTTCAAAGCACTAGGACGTTTCGTCGTCGGCCATCGCTGGCTGGTGATCCTCACCTGGCTCATCGCCGGGGCCGCCGTCATCGGCTTCGCCCCGTCCCTCACCACCACGTCTGATCAGGCGGAGTTCCTTCCCGGTCACTACGAGTCGATCCAGGCGCAGAAGATCCAGGAGAAGGCCTTCCCGAAGGGGTTCAGCCCCTCCGCGATCGTGGTCTTCACGCGCGAGAACGGCAAGCCGCTGTCCGGGGCCGACTCGGCGAAGGTCACCGAGATCGGCAAGTCCTTGGAGGCCAAGAAGTACGACAAGGTCGAACAGGTCGTCACCACACCGCCGTCGCCGCACAAGAAGGTGCAGACGGTCATGGTGTCGATGGCCGACGTGAAGGCGGGCGACAAGAGCCAGCAGCACGCGGTCGAGGACATGCGGGACGACCTCAAGCCCCTTGTCCGGGATACGGGGTTGAAGGCCGGAGTCACTGGTGACGCGGCCACTCAGCTGGACAACGAGGAGGCGTCCAAGGAAGCCGACGGGCTGATCTTCCTCGGCACCATCGGCCTCATCATCGTGCTGCTTACGATCATCTTCCGCAGCCCGACCATCACGATCCTCACCATCGCCGGGATCACCCTGGTCTCGCAGGTGGCCAACGGCCTCATCGCGACCTGTGCGGAGGTGTTCCACCTCAAGGCCGACAGTTCGGTGTCGTCCCTGCTGATCGTGGTGCTCTTCGGCGTCGGCACCGACTACATCCTGTTCCTGATGTTCCGCTACCGGGAACGGCTGCGGCTCGGCGAGGACCCGAAGACCGCGATGATCTCCGCGGTCGGCCGGGTCGGCGAGGCCATCGCGTCGGCGGCCGGAGCCGTCGCCGTCTGCTTCCTCGCGCTGCTGCTCTCGACGCTCAGCTTCCTCGTGTCGATGGGCCCGGCCCTGGCCATCGCCATCCTGGTGACGCTGATCGCCTGCCTCACCCTGATCCCGGCGATCGTCTCCCTGATGGGCACCAAGGTGTTCTGGCCGTCCAAGTCGTGGCGCCACGAGCCGCGTGCCGCGCGCTTCGGTGCGATCGGCAACGCGGTGGGCCGCCGACCCGCCCTGTTCGTGATCGGCTCCGGCCTGCTGATGATCGCTGTGGCCGTCGGAGCGTTCGGCTACAAGCCGACGTTCGCGTCCGACGAGTCCGCGACGTCCACCAAGGAGTCGCAGGTCGCCCTGCACGCGATGAGCAAGGACCTGCCGGCGGGCAGCACCAACCCCAGCAGCGTCCTGATGCGCTCCACCAACGGCGAGAAGCTCAGCCCCGCGGACATGACGGCGTTCCTGTCGAAGCTCAAGCAGGTAGAGGGAGTCGGTGACGCCTCCCGCACCCAGCTCAGCAAGGACGGCAGGACCGCCGAGTTCAACGCCGTCCTGAAGATGGACCCCAACGGCCGCGAGGCCATGGACATCGTCCGTGGCCCGCTGCGCACCACCGCCCACGAGGCGGCACCGGCCGGTACGGAGACGAAGGTCGGCGGCATCACCTCCGTCTTCGTCGACATCAACAAGGCCGTCAACCGGGACTTCTCCGTGGTGTTCCCGACGGCGGCCGTGCTCATCATGCTCATCCTCGGACTGCTGCTGCGCAGCATCGTCGCGCCGATCTATCTGATGGTGTCCGTGGCGCTCGGCTTCGGGGCCACACTCGGCGCGACCGTGATTCTCTTCCAGCAGATCGAGGGCAAGTCGGGCCTGACCTTCTTCCTGCCGGTGATCATGTACTTGTTCGTCGTCGCCATCGGCACGGACTACAACATCCTGATGGTGGCGCGGCTACGGGAAGAGGCGAAGGAAGGCCTCAGCCCACGGGAGGCCACTGCGAAGAGCATCCAGCACGCCGGTCCGACCATTGCCGCTGCCGGTGTGATCCTCGCGGGCACCTTCGCCTCGATGCTGCTCGCCAGCGACACCTCGCTCTCCCAGATCGGGTTCGCGGTCGCTTTCGGCATCATGATCTCGTCCTTCGTGATGGCGATGTTCTTCACTCCCGCGCTCACCGCCCTGTTCGGCCGGGCCGCCTGGTGGCCGCGCCGCATCCACCCGGACGTCCCGGCCGGGAGTCAGGGGGACTCCGGCCGACGGGCGCCGCACCACTCGGCGGACCCGGAGCAGGTACCCGCTCAGGGTGGTTCCCCCTACACCCCGCACTCGTCGTACGACCGGCGCGACTGACGGGCCGTCCGCACACAGAACTGTGCCCCACCACTTGGAAGGAGTGGTGGGGCACAGTTCTGTGGGGGGCTCCGTACGAGTAGTGGCCCCGGCTACTCGGCGATCTTGGTGCGGCCGACCCAGCGCAGCTTCAGGGGGTCTGCCGTCTGGTCGCTGAACTCGTAGTGCTCGTATCCGTTTTCGAAGCGGATCTTGATCTTCTCGGGAGAGCAGATCACTTCACTGAGCTCAGCGAGGACGACGACCGAGCCGGAAAGGCTGTGGGGGCCGCCTTCGAGAAACACAGATTCAGGCGTGACGGCGGGGGAGTTGGACTTGATTGCTCGCACGGGGCACCTCTCTTCTTGGAACCTCGGTCTCGCCCATATTGTTCTGCGTCACGGTGCCCGTCGGAAAGCCCCGAGATACCCCTACGTCACCCCTGCTCCCGCCCTGTCGTGGAACGCGAGTCGGGTGATCCTGCGGATCAAGCCATAGTGGCTTGTAAGATGCCGAGTTACTCCGCGACCCGGTATGGCGAGCAGCCCCGTTTCGTCAAGCGCAAGACGCCTGCGCGCAATGCCGTTGAGTTATCGGCCGGTGGAAGTACGGGGCGTGTGAGGTGAGGCACAGCGACCGTGTGCGAGTCCGAAACGGACAGAATGCGGAGCGCGTGCACGGTGAAACGGGCACGGATATCCCGTGATCGGTCGTGCCCGGCGTCGGAGTGCGATGCGTTAAATACTCCGGAGTCAGATGTCGCGGAAGCGAACTGCGGACATTGATGCCAGGTAGTGGAGGTGCCAAGCATTCGCGGCGGCATATACGTGGGCGCGTTCACCGCAGCGGCAAGCGCTTCCTGCATGCCGGTGGGAAAGTGGTTTTAGGCTCCTGCTAGCCACAACAAGAGAGTCTGGTGCGGGCTGCGCCCGCTCGGATACTGTTGGGCCGAGCGCGAGTCCATGGGTATCGCGTTCGATCTGACCATGTGCCACCCGGCCGTAGACTGATCCGGTCTTCTCGGAGTGCCCTCCCTTGGTCCTCCGTGTCGATCCCGGCAGCTGCGTGGGGCTTATATGAAGGAGGGATGAGCATTGCCGGCCATGACGCGGGTCCCGTACTTGCAGGCGTACCGCCTTGGCTGTCCGTGTGAAGATCAGATGGGCTGTACCTGCGTCTTTACCTGTGTCTGAACGCAAGTTGCTGTTCTTCTGAACGGCTTATATCTTTTCCGGCTCTCGACTGATGGGTCGCGAACCAGCCGTTGCGAACGTTGATTCAGGCCGGCGTCTCGTGGAGACGGCCGGGGTCTGTGTGTCACTCTTCCCCGCGCCCCCACAGTCATACCCACGCCGGTTCCCTCACTACCGTTGCCCCCCCCCGCTCAGCCAACGGAGTCTCGAGTGGTCCAACAGTTGTCGCCCCAGCAGGGTGGCGCGACTGCCCCCCAATCCAGTGCCCTCCACCGGGTCGTTCCCGTGTTTCCCGGGCCTGTGCCACCGATGTGTATCGGCACCTCCGCGCGAGCTTCGGCATGCGCGGCCGACCAGCCGGTTTAGGCCCCTTATTAATTCAGTGTTTCAGAGTGATCATGCATGCGGGCCGAATTCTTAACGGAACTCGTATGGCTGGATAGTGACGGCCGTATGGCGGGTTGCTGATGTGCGGGTGGTATCGCCAATCCGCTCTCCCGGGTGCGAGTTGCCGCTGCGCGATGAGGCAGAAGTCGCTGCACGATAGGGCAGACACTGCTCGGCGACTCGGCAAGAGGCGGGCCCTAACTCTCTCCTGGGTGCATTTAGAGCCGGGTAAATTTTGGAAGTCCGTACGGTAAAGCGCGTGAGTCGGCAGGCCCCTGACCCGCGCCTACGCGTGCTCTACGAACGTTTTCCGCCTGCGACAGACCGAAAATAGACCGCAGTTGACAATTTCCGGATAGCTGGCTTTGACTTGCGCTCGTTGCCGAGGCCAAGTGGCCGAGAAAGTATCGAGCCGATTCAGGCCAACCATGCATGTTTCCAGTTCCAGTTCCAGTGGATGACTGACGAAGGCCGAGGCTGCCATGCGCTTATCAGAAGGGGTGCACACCGGCACTGTCGCCGTCATTGGGGCCGCGTCCGCGGCACCGGTGCAGACGGAGCGCGATCACGGTGTACTGGCTGAACTGACGGGTGTACCCCTGCCCGCGGACCGGACAGACGAACTGGAGTCGGCGTGGACGGCCTGTGAGGACGCGGGCATCGGCGCGGACGAGCGGGAAGGCGTCGGTGTCTACCTGGCCGCCGGCGCAGAGGGCGACGACAACGCTGTCGAGCTGGCACGCGTGCTCGGCTTCCACGGTCCCTGCCGGACCGGACACGACCCCCTCGCCGATGCCTTGGCCGCCGTGCGTTCCGGTGAGTGCGACCTGGCGCTGGTCGGGGCAGACGGCGCCTTCGCCGTGCTCACACACGGGGACAGCGCACGGACGACCGCCTTCGCCTACCGACTCGACACCGGCAACAACACCGGCAATGACACCGGCAACGGCAGCGAGTGGTCCGACGGCGTTCCCTCTCTCGTCGAGGCCGCGCTGCGCTCGGGCCGTCCCGAGCTCGGCCGCGCCGCACCGGACGGGCTCGCCGTCCCGATCACGTTATCGGCGCACAGCCAGGGCGCGTTGCGGGCCCGGGCCGCCGATCTGCGCACGCTGATCGAGGCCGAGCCGGCCCTTCCGCTCATCGACCTCGCCTTCTCCCTCGCCACCACTCGACCCGTCCTCGACCGTCGCGCCGTGCTGGTCGGCGGGGACCGCACGCGGCTCGCCGAGGAGCTGCTCGCCGTCAGCGAGGGGCGAATACCGGTGCCGGGGCTCGCGTCCGGGCGACCGGCACGGGCCGCGGCCGACGACATCGCCTTCGTGTTCCCCGGTCACGGGCCGCAGTGGCTGGGCATGGCCGACGAACTCCTCGCCACGTCGCCGGTGTTCGCCGAGCAACTGCATGCCTGTGCGCAGGCCCTCACTCCGTACGTGGACTGGCCCGTCCTTGAGGTGCTGCGCGGCAAGACCGACACGCCGTCCCTCGACCGGCCGGACGTGGCGCAGCCCGCCCTCTGGGCGATGATGGTGTCCCTGTCCGCGCTGTGGCGGTCCTGGGGTGTGTCACCCGGTGCCGTGATCGGCTCCAGCGTCGGCGAGATCCCGGCGGCGACGGTCGCGGGCGCGCTCTCCGTCGAGGACGGTGCGCGGGCAGTGGCCCTGTTCAGCCAGGCGCAGGTGCACTTGCTCGAACAGGGCGTGATGCTCTCCGTGTTGGCGTCGGCCGACGAGGTGCGCGAGCGGCTGACCCGCTACGAGAACCTCGACCTGGCCGCCGTACACGCCCCGGGCTCGGTCCTGGTCTCCGGCACCGAGGAGGAGGCCGACGCACTCCTTGCCGAACTGACCGCCGACGGCATCAGGGCCAGAAGCATCGCGATCCGTCTCGCGGCGCACGGCCGCCAGACCGACTCCGTGCTCGACCTGGTGCGCGAGGGCCTCGCTCCGATCACGCCCCGCCCGACCGAGGTGCCGATCTATACGGGCACCACCGGCACGCGGGTCGACCCGCTCACGCTCACCGCGGACCACTGGTGCCGCAACCTGCGCAACACCGCCGACTTCCAGAGCGCCACGCGCGCCGTCCTGGCGGCCGGGCACCGACTGCTGCTCGAGCCGAGCCCCCACCCCGTGCTGACCAGGGCCGTACAGGAGACCGCCGAGGAAGCCGGTGTGGAGGCCGCCGTCGTCGGCACGCTGCGCAGGGAGCGGGGCGGCGCCGACCAGATGACCGCCGCGCTCGCCGAACTGCACACGCACGGCGTGCTCCCCGACTGGAACGCGGTGTTCGCGGGCCGGGACGCACGGGCGGTGCCGCTGCCCACCTACCCGCTGCACGCGGCGCCCGGCGACCTCCCCGCACCGACCCTCGCCGACCGGCTCGCGGCAGCCGCCGACCGCACCGAGTTCCTGCTCGACCTGGTCCGCACGCAGCTGGCCGCCGTGGTCGGGGACGCCGCGTCCGCCGCCGACGCGGACGCGCCGCTCCTCGAACTCGGCCTCGACTCGGCCGGTGCTGTGACACTGCGCAACCTGCTGAACGGGGCCTCCGGCCTGAACCTCCCCGTGTCGGCGGTGTTCGACACTCCGACGTGCCGTGGCCTCGCCGAACGCATCGACCGGATCCTGCTCGGCACACCGGCCGATGACGACGAGCCGCTGGCCTTCGCGACGGTCGGGGACGACGAGCCGATCGCCGTCGTGGCGATGAGCTGCCGCCTGCCCGGTGGCGTGCGCAGCCCCGAGGACCTGTGGCAGCTGCTGTCCGCGGGCGGCGACGGCATCACCGCGTTCCCCACCGACCGGGGCTGGGACCTGGAAGGACGCTACGACGAGGACGCCGAGCGGGCCGGTGGCTACTACCAGCGCGAGGCTGGTTTCCTGCACGACGCCCACCAGTTCGACCCGGAGTTCTTCGGCATCTCGCCGCGCGAGGCCCTCGCGATGGACCCGCAGCAGCGACTGCTCCTGGAGATCGGCTGGGAGGCGATCGAGCGCGCGGGCATCGACCCGGCAGGGCTGCGTGGCAGCCAGTCGGGCGTGTTCGTGGGCGCGATGACGATGGACTACGGGCCGAAGCTGCACGAGGCCCCCGCGGACCTCGAGGGCTATCTGCTCACCGGCAACACCGCGAGCGTCGCCTCCGGCAGGCTCTCCTACTCGTTCGGGTTCAACGGGCCCGCCGTCACCCTCGACACGGCGTGCTCCTCGTCGCTGGCCGCCCTGCACCTGGCCGTGCAGTCGCTGCGGCGCGGCGAGTGCCCCATCGCCCTCGCGGGCGGCGTCACGGTCATGCCCTCGCAGGGCATGTTCGTGGAGTTCAGCAGGCAGCGCGCGCTGGCCCCCGACGGGCGCTGCAAGGCGTTCTCGGCGAGCGCCGACGGGTTCGGCCTCGCCGAGGGCGCCACCATGGTGCTCCTCGAGCGGCTCTCCGACGCGCGCCGTAACGGGCACCCCGTACTCGCGCTGATCAAGGGCACCGCGATCAACCAGGACGGCGCGTCCAACGGCCTCACCGCCCCCAGCGGCCCCGCGCAGCGCAGGGTCATCCGCCAGGCGCTCGCCGACGCGGGCGTCCCGGCCGCCGAGGTCGACGCCGTCGAGGCGCACGGCACCGGCACCCGCCTCGGCGACCCCATCGAGGCGGACGCCCTCCTTGCCACCTACGGCCGTGAGCACCCCGCCGACCGGCCGCTGCTGCTCGGCTCGGTGAAGTCCAACATCGGTCACACACAGGCGGCTTCCGGAGTCGCGGGCCTGATCAAGATGGTCCTCGCGCTGCAGCACGGCGTACTGCCCCAGAGCCTGCACATCACCGAGCCCACTCCGCACGTGGACTGGACGTCGGGCGCCGTTTCGCTGATCACCGAGACCACGCCGTGGCCCGAGGTCGGACGCCCCCGGCGGGCCGCCGTGTCCTCGTTCGGCATCAGCGGCACCAACGCGCACGCCGTCCTCGAACAGGCGCCCGACGAGATCCCGGCCGCCCCGCTGCCGACGTCCGATCCGGCCCCCCTGGTGTTCTCCGCGCGCACGGAGGAAGCCCTGCGCGCCCAGGCCGCGCAACTCGCGCCAGCAGCGGCGGTGTTGTCGCCTGTCGACGTGGCGGATGCCCTGTTGTCCCGAGCGGTGTTCGATCATCGGGCTGTGGTGGTGGCGGGTGGTGCTGAGGCGCTGACGGCGGTGGCCGGTGGTGCGGAGTCTGCTCGGGTGGCGATCGGTGTCGCGCGGCCTGTCGGCAAGGTGGCGTTCGTGTTCCCGGGCCAGGGTTCTCAGTGGCTGGGTATGGGTGCGGAGTTGGCCGAGTCGTCGCCCGCGTTCCGTGCCTCTCTCGACGCGTGTGCTGAGGCGCTTGCTCCGTATGTGGACTGGTCGCTCCATGAAGTGCTGGCTGACGCGGCCGAGTTGGAGCGGGTGGATGTCGTGCAGCCCGCGTTGTGGGCGGTGATGGTGTCCCTTGCCGCGCTCTGGCGTTCGTACGGCGTGGAGCCGGACGCGGTGGTGGGGCATAGCCAGGGCGAGATCGCCGCAGCTCACGTGGCGGGGGCGCTCTCCTTGGACGATGCCGCCAAGGTGGTGGCGCTGCGCAGCAAGGCGATCCTGGCGTTGTCGGGTCAGGGCGGCATGGTGTCCCTCGCGGTATCCATCGATGCCGCGCGGGAGCGGATCGCGCGGTGGGACGGGCGGATATCGGTCGCCGCGGTCAACGGCCCGCGCTCGGTGGTGGTGGCGGGTGACGCCGACGCACTGGACGAGCTGATCGAGTCGTGCGCGGCCGATGAGGTACGCGCCCGCCGGGTTCCCGTCGACTACGCCTCCCACTCGCCGCATGTGGAGCGCATCCAGGAAGAACTGGCCCGCGTTCTTGGCGGTGTTGAACCCCTGGCCGCGAGTGTGCCGATGCTGTCCACGGTCACGGGGGAGTGGCTGACCGGTACCGAGGTCGGTGCCGAGTACTGGTATCAGAATCTGCGCAACACCGTGCGGTTCGAAGAGGTCACGCGCGGCCTGCTCGACCACGGCGTCGGCGCGTTCGTGGAGTGCAGCCCCCACCCCGTCCTCACCTTCGGGGTGCGCGAGACGCTGGACGCGGCCGATGGTGACGCCGTCGTCGTGGGCACGCTGCGCCGCACCGACGGCGGTCTCGACCGGTTCCTGCTGTCTGCCGCAGAGGCGTACGTGGAAGGCCTGCCGTTCGAGTGGCGGCAGACGGTGCCCGCCGGACAGCACGTGGACCTGCCCACCTACCCCTTCCAGCGCCGACGGTTCTGGCTGGAGGAGACGGCCCGCCCGACGGGAGCCGTCGACCCCGCCTTTGAGGAGTTCTGGTCCGCCGTGGAGCGTGGCGACCTCGCCACCACCCTTGACGTACCCGCCGACGCGCCGCTGACCGACGTCCTGCCGAGCCTGGCCGACTGGCGGCGCCGCAGGCAGGAGCGGTCCACTGTCGACGCGTGGCGCTACCGGGTCACTTGGCACGCGCTCGGCACAGGCGTCGCCCCGGCCCTGGACGGCACCTGGCTCGTGGTCGGCTCGCCGTCCGAGGCGGAGCACCCGTGGCGTGCGGCGGCCGTCGACGCCCTGCGTGCTCATGGCGCCGATGTCCTGGAGGTGGCCGGCTCGGTGGAGTCGCTGCGCGCCATGGACGTCGAACCCAGCGGTGTGCTCTCCCTCCTGGCCCTCGATGAGCGGCCCGACCCCGCGTCGCCGAACGTCCCGAGGGGCCTTTCCGGCACGCTGGAACTGGTACGGGCGCTGGGTGACGCCGGGATCGACGCGCCGCTGTGGCTGGCCACGACGGGCGCGGTGTCCGTCGGCCGGTCCGACCCGCTGACCCACCCGGCGCAGAGCCAGACGTGGGGCCTCGGCCTCGCCGTCGGCCTGGAACACCCCGGCCGCTGGGGCGGCATCGTCGACCTGCCCGTGACCCCCGACGCCAGGACCGCGACGAGGCTCGTCTCCGCCCTTGCCGGTCTCGCGGACGAGGACCAACTGGCGATCCGGGCCTCCGGTTCGTCCGTACGACGACTGTCCCCGGCGCCCGCACCGGCCGCGGCAGTAGAGAGCTGGCGCGCGAAGGGCACCGTACTGATCACCGGCGGCACCGGCGCCATCGGCGGCCACGTGGCCCGCTGGCTTGCGGGCAACGGCGCGGAGCACATCGTGCTGACCAGCCGCAGTGGCGCGAGCGCCCCCGGCGCGCAGGAGCTGGAGGCCGAGCTGACCGGGCTCGGTGTCAAGGCGACCATCGCCGCCTGTGACGCCGCCGACCGTGCCGCGCTCGCCGACCTGTTCGCCCGGTTCGACGCCGAAGGCACCCCGATCCGCTCGGTCTTCCACGCGGCGGGCACCGTCCCGTCGCTGCCGCTCGCCGACACGGACACCTCGGACCTCGCCTACGCCCTGGCGGCGAAGGCCGGCGGCGCGGCCCACCTCGACGAGCTGTGCGCCGGACGCGAACTCGACGCGTTCGTGCTGTTCTCCTCCGGGTCCGCGGTGTGGGGCAGCGGAGAACTGGGCGCGTACGGCGCCGCCAACGCCTTCCTCGACGGCCTCGCGCAGCGCCGCCGTGCCGAAGGACTGCCCGCCACCTCGGTCTCCTGGGGCATGTGGGCGGGCGGCGGCATGGTGACCGGCGACCTCGACGACCAGCTGCGCCGCCGGGGGATGCGCCCCATGCGGCCCGAACTCGCGGTCGGCGCGCTCGCCACCGCCCTCGCGACGGGCGAGACGACCCTGACGGTCGCGGACATCGACTGGGCCCGCTTCGCCCCCGGCTTCACCGCGGCCCGCTCACGCCCGCTGATCAGCGAGATCCCCGACGTCGTCGCCCTCGCCGCGCAGGACGCGGAGGAACAGCCGGTTTCCGGCGGGGCGCTCGCCGACCGGCTCACCGGGCTCGCCGAGGCCGACCGGCAGCGGCTCCTGCTCGACCTGGTACGCGGCCACGCGGCGTCGGTGCTCGGCCACGAAGGGCCCGACACCGTCACGCCGGACCGGGCTTTCCGCGAGCTGGGCTTCGACTCCCTCACCGCCATCGAGCTGCGCAAGCGACTCAACACCGCCACCGGCGTACGGCTGCCCGCGACCGTCGTCTTCGACCACCCGACGCCGGAGGCGCTCGCCGACCACCTGTACTCCGTGGTGCTCGGCGAGCGGCAGATCGCCGCGTCCGCCGCGTTCGCCGGGACCGCGCAGAGTGCCGCCGACGACCCGATCGCGGTGGTGGCGATGAGCTGCCGCTACCCCGGCGGCGTACGCGGACCCGAGGACCTGTGGTCGCTCGTCCTGGGCGGGCACGACGCCGTCGGGTCGTTCCCGGACGACCGAGGGTGGGACACCGACCGGCTGTACCCGGCCGACGCTCAGACCCAGGGCCGCAGCCGCACCCTGGAAGGCGCCTTCGTCGACGACGCGGGTGGGTTCGACGCGGGCTTCTTCGGCATCGCACCGCGCGAGGCCCTCGCGATGGACCCCCAGCAGCGCCAAGTGCTCGAACTGGCCTGGGAGGCCTTCGAGCGGGCGGGCATCGACCCCTCATCGGTACGCGACAGCCTCACCGGCGTGTTCGTCGGCGCGTCACCGCAGAGCTACGCGGGCACCCTGGAACAGGCGACGCCCGAGATGGACGGCTACCGCCTTACCGGCGACGCGCTCAGTGTCGTATCGGGCCGGATCGCCTACTCCCTCGGCCTGCGCGGCCCCGCCGTCACCGTGGACACGGCATGCTCGTCCTCCCTGGTCGCCCTGCACCTCGCGGTGCAGGCGCTGCGGTCGGGGGAGTGCTCGATGGCCCTTGCGGGCGGCACGGCGATCATGGTGACGCCGACGGCCTTCGCCGAGTTCAGCCTCCAGGGCGGCCTGGCCCCCGACGGCCGGTGCAAGCCCTTCGCCGACGCCGCGGACGGCGTCGGCTGGGGCGAGGGCGCGGGCCTGATCCTCCTCGAACGGCTCTCCGACGCACGGGCCAACGGCCACGAGGTGCTCGCCCTGGTCCGAGGTTCCGCGACCAACCAGGACGGCGCGTCTAACGGTCTCTCCGCTCCGAGCGGGCCCGCACAGCAGCGGGTCATCCTCGCGGCACTCGCGAACGCGGGCCTGTCCACCGCTGACGTGGACGCCGTCGAGGGCCACGGCACGGGTACCCGGCTCGGCGACCCCATCGAGGCGCAGGCACTCCTCGCCACCTACGGTCAGGACCGCCCCGCGGAGCGGCCGCTGCTCCTCGGCGCCCTGAAGTCCAACATCGGCCACACCCAGGCGGCTTCGGGCATCGCGGGCGTCATCAAGATGGTGCAGGCGATGCGGCACGGCGTACTGCCCCGCACCCTGCACCTCGACCGCCCCTCCGAGCACGTGGACTGGACGACCGGCGCCGTGGAGCTCCTCTCCGAGGTGCGGCCGTGGCCGGAGGCGGGCCGGCCGAGGCGCGCCGCCGTCTCCGCGTTCGGCGTCAGCGGCACCAACGGCCACGTCATCCTCGAACAGGGCGAACCCGTACCCCCGGCTCCCCTCGATGAGCCCGACGGCCGGACGCTGGCGTGGGCCCTGTCCGCCCGTGACACGTCCGCGCTGCGCGAGCAGGCCACCCGCCTGGCATCCACCGTGGACGAACAGCCGGAACTCTCGCCCCTGGACATCGCCGCGACCCTCACGGCAGGACGGGCCGCACTCGACCACCGCGCCGTCGTGCTCGGCACCGACACGGCCGAACTGCGCGCCGCGCTCGACGCGCTGGCGGCAGACACCGAGCACCCGGCCGTGGTGCGGGGCACCCCCGACGGCGGACGGCTCGCCGTACTGTTCTCGGGCCAGGGCTCCCAGCGCATCGGCATGGGCCGCGGCCTGTACGAGGCGCACCCCGTCTTCGCCGACGCGCTCGACGAGGCGTTCGCGCAGCTCGACCCGCTGCTCGCCGTACCGCTGCGCGACGTGGTCTTCGGCGACGACCAGGCCCTGCTCGACCGCACCGAGTACGCCCAGCCCGCGCTGTTCGCCGTCGAGGTCGCGCTGTACCGGCTGTGGGAGTCCTGGGGCCTCACGCCCGACGCGCTCGCGGGCCACTCGGTCGGTGAACTGGCCGCCGCGCACGTGGCGGGCGTCTTCTCGCTGGCCGACGCCTGCACGATCGTCGCCGCGCGCGGCGCGCTCATGCAGGCGCTGCCCGACGGCGGCGTCATGGTCGCGGTGCAGGCCACCGAGGACGAGATCACGCCGGAGTGCTCCGAGAACGTCGGCATCGCCGCCATCAACGGCCCCAACTCCCTCGTCCTGTCCGGCAGCGAGCTCGAAGTGCTCGGCCTCGCCGACCGTCTCAAGGCGCAGGGGCGCAAGGTGACCAGACTGCGGGTCAGCCACGCGTTCCACTCGCCGCTGATGGAGCCGATGCTCGCGGAGTTCCGCGGCGTCGTGGCGGGCGTGACCGCCAACCCGCCCAAGCTGCCGATCGTGTCCACGCTGACGGGCGCGCCGGTCGACGCCGAGGAACTGACGTCACCGGACCACTGGGTACGGCACGTGCGCAGGCCCGTGCGGTTCGCCGACGGCGTCACGGCGCTCGTCGCGCAGGGCGTGACGACCATGGTGGAGGTCGGACCCGGCGGCGCACTCGCCGCGATGGGCCAGGACAGCGCCCCCGACGCCGTGTTCGTGCCGACGCTGCGCTCCGAGCGGCCCGAACCTGACGCGCTGACCCTCGCCGCCGCGCAACTCCACGTCCGGGGCGCGCGATGCGACCTGGCCGCGGTGCTCGGCAGCCGCGGCAACCGCGTCGACCTGCCCACCTACGCGTTCCAGCACGACCGGTACTGGCTGACCGCTGCTGTCGCGCCCGCCGGCGACGGGGCGACGACGGCCCTCGGTCTGGCCACCGGCGACCACCCGCTGCTCCGCGCGGCGGTCGCGCTGCCCGACACCGGCGGCGTCGTGTTCACCGGCAGGCTGTCCACCCGTACCCAGCCCTGGCTCGCCGACCACGGCGTCGGCGACCGGGTGCTGTTCCCCGGCACCGGCTTCCTCGACCTCGCCCTGCACGCCGCGGGCCACTGCGGGCTCGACACGGTCGAGGAACTGACCCTGCACGCCCCGCTCGTCCTGCCCGAACACGGCGGCACCGCCCTGCGGGTCGCGGTCGGCGAGGAGAACGACGGCGGACGCAGCATCCGGATCCACTCGCGGGCCGAGGACGCCGACCGGGACGCACCATGGACCGAGCACGCGACCGGAGCGCTCACGACAGGCGATGCCCCGGCGACCGAACTGGCGGCGTGGCCGCCGCAGGACGCGTCACCGATGGACGTCGACGACGTCTACGACCGCCTCATCGAACTCGGCTACGGCTACGGTCCTGTGTTCCGCGCGCTGCGCGCGGCCTGGCGCCTCGGCTCCGACGTGTACGTCGAGGTGTCCCTGCCCGACGGAACCGGCGGCGAAGGCTTCAGCGTGCACCCCGCCCTGCTCGACGCCGCCCTGCACGCGCCGGTACTGCGGGCCCTCGACGAGATCGACGGCGGCCCCCGGCTGCCGTTCAGCTTCACGGGCGTACGACTGCACGCCGTCGGCGCCTCGACGCTGCGGGTGCGCTGGTCGCCCACCGGGCAGGACCAGATGTCCCTTGCCGTCGCGGACCCGGACGGCAGGCCCGTCGCGACCGTCGAGTCGCTCGTGATGCGGCCGGTGGACCTGAAGAAGACCGCGTCGTCTACCGCGGACGCCCTGTTCGCACTGGAGTGGACGCCTGTCGACGGGACCGGGGACAGGCCGGTCCGACTCGCCGTGCTCGGTGACGAGGGCCTTGGTGAGTACGACCTCGGCGTCGACGCGCCGACCGTGTCCGACTTCGGCGCTCTCGACGGCGTGACCGACCTGCTCGCCCTCTGCCCCTGGCCGTCAGGCACGGACGGAAAGGCGGCGCGTGAGACCGTCTCCTGGGCGCTGCGACTGGCCAAGGACTGGCTCGCCGACGAGCGGACGGCCGACACCCGCCTGGTCTTCGTGACCCGTGGCGCGGTCGACACCGAGTCGCCCGACCCGGCACAGGCCGCCGTGTGGGGGCTCGTGCGGACGGCACAGACCGAGAACCCCGGCCGGTTCGCGCTGATCGACCTCGACGCCGCGCAGTCCGCGCTCGGCGTACCGGCCGCGCTGGCCCACGAGGAGTCCCAGGCAGCCGTACGCGACGGCCTGGTCAGCGTGCCCCGGCTCACCCGTGCCGCCGCCGACAGCCCGCTCGCCCCGCCCGCCGATGGCCCCTGGCGCCTCGACATCCGGCCGCGCGGCTCGCTGGACGACCTCACCCTGGTGCCGCACCCGGACGCCCTCGCACCCCTCGCGCCCGGCGAGGTACGCGTCGCCGTCCGCGCGGCGGGCCTCGACGTCCACGACGTGCTGAGCACCCTCGGCGACCACTCCGGCGGCGACATCGCGGGCATCGTGACCGAGACCGGCGCCGAGGTGACCGACCTGACGGTGGGCGACCGCGTGCTCGGCACGGCCACCCAGGGCTTCGGGCCGCTCGCGGTCACCGACCGCGAGCTGGTCGCCCCGGTGCCCGCAGGATGGTCCTTCGCACAGGCCGCATCCGTACCGATGGCGTTCCTCACGGCCCACCACGCCCTGCGCGGCCTGGCGGACCTGCGCCCGGGCGAGTCCGTTCTCGTCCATGAGGCGGCGAGCGCCGACGGCATGGCGGCCGTACAACTCGCGCGGCACTGGGGCGCGGAGGTCTACGCGACCGCGAGCCCCGCCGACTGGGACGCCCTGCGCGAGACGGGCGTGCCCGCATCGCACCTGGCGTCCTCGCTCGACACCGACTTCGCGGCGAAGTTCGCCGCGCGGACCGGCGGCACCGGCGTCGACGTCGTACTCAACCCGCTGGCAAGGGAGTTCATGGACGGCCCCCTGCCCGCCCGGGAGCTCATGGACGCCCTCCTCCGACTGCTGTCCGACGGAGGGCGTTTCGTCGAGCCCGGCACATTCGACGCCGGTGAACCCGAGAACCTGCCGCCCGGCGTCAAGTACGCGACGTACGACCGGACTCAGCCAAGCCCCGACCGCACCCAGGAGGCGCTCGTCGAGGTGCTCGCACTCTGCGAGACGGGCCAGTTGAGTCCCCTCCCGGTGCGCGCCTGGGACGTCCGCCGCGCCCCCGAGGCGTTCCGCCACCTCAGCCGGACCCGGCACGCGGGCAAGGCCGTCCTGACCGTGCCCGCGCCGATCGACCCGGACCGCCCGGTCCTGGTGACCGGCGGACTCGGCACCCTCGGCGCGCTGGTGGCCCGGCACCTGGTCGTCGACCGGGGCGCACGGAATCTCGTACTGGCGGGACGCAAGGGATCGGCCACCGAGGGCGCGGAGGAACTGCGCGACGAACTGGTGGCCTTGGGCGCCGAGGTGTCCCTGGCGGCGTGCGACGTCGCCGACCGAGACTCCGTGGCGGCGCTCCTGTCCTCCCTCGACCGGCCGCTCGGTGCGATCGTGCACGCGGCGGGCGTCGTCGACGACGGCGTCCTCGAATCGCTGACACCCGCGCGGATCGACCGGGTGTTCGCCCCGAAGGTCGACGGCTTGCAGCACCTGGACGAACTGACCAGGGACGCCGACCTGTCCGCGTTCGTCGTGTTCTCCTCGGCGGCCGGCATCATCGGCAGCGCGGGCCAGGCGAGCTACGCCGCGGCGAACGCGGCGCTCGACGCCTTCATGCGCCGCCGCCACTCGCTCGGCCTGCCCGGTGTCTCGGTCGCGTGGGGCATGTGGGCGGCCGCGAGCGGCATGACGGCGGAGCTCGACGCTGGTGACCGGGCCCGGCTCAGCCGCTCCGGAATCCGCGAACTGCCCACCGAGGACGCCCTCGCGCTGTTCGACGCGGCGGCGGACGACGACCGCACGCCACTCGTGCCGCTCCTCCTCGACACCGCCGCACTGCGCGGACAGGCGGCGGACGGCACCCTGCCCCCGGTGCTGCGCGGTCTGGTCCGCGCCCCCGCCCGCCGCGTCACCACGGCGGCCCCCGCCGCGACCACGACGTTCGCCGACACCCTCGCGGGCCAGTCCGCGGCGGACCGCGAACAGACGGTCCTCGACCTGGTCCGCGGGCAGGTCGCGGCGGCGCTCGGCCACTCGAACGACACGCACATCGAACCCGGCCGCCCGCTGCAAGACCTCGGGTTCGACTCGCTGACCGCGGTGGAGCTGCGCAACCGGCTCACCTCCGCCACCGGACTGCGGCTGCCCTCGACACTCGTCTTCGACCACCCGTCGGCAGCCGCGATCACCCGGCATGTGCTCACGCTGCTCCCGAGTACCGAGCACGAGCCGGAGACCGGCGTCCTCGAACAGCTCGACCGCCTGGAGAGCGCACTCCTCGCGCTCAACGACGGCGCCGCGACAAGCGACGGCGCCGCCACGAAGGTCGATCTGCGGCTGCGTGCCCTGCTCGCCAGCTGGAGCGACGCGCGGGCCGGTGACGCCGACGAGGACGACACGTCCGACCTCACCTCGGTCACCGACGACGAACTCTTCGGCTACCTCGACGACGAACTTGAGACCTCGTGACCGGGTCGGACCACAACGAACTCGCCCGCCCCGCCGTAAGGAGCACACGCACGATGCAGAACGAGGACAAGCTCCGCGATTACCTCAAGCGGGCGACCACCGATCTGCGCACCGCACGCCGACGCCTGCGCGAGGTCGAGGACCGCGAGCAGGAGCCCATCGCCATCATCGGGATGAGCTGCCGCTACCCGGGCGGGGTCGAGTCGCCGGAAGACCTGTGGCAGCTGGTGTCCGAGGGCCGCGACGCCGTGGTGGAGTTCCCCTCCGACCGCGGCTGGGACGTCGAATCGCTCTACGACCCCGACCCGGAGCACGCGGGCACCTCGATCACCCGGCACGGCGGATTCCTGCAGGGCGCCGCGGGCTTCGACCCGGCCTTCTTCGGCGTCAGCCCGCGCGAGGCCCTCGCGATGGACCCGCAGCAACGACTGCTCCTCGAAACCTCCTGGGAGGCGTTCGAGCGGGCCGGCATCGACCCGGCGCAGGCCAGGGACACCAGGACCGGCGTGTTCGCGGGCGTCATGTACAACGACTACGCGACACGGCTGCCGCAGGCGCCCGAAGGGTTCGAGGGCTTCCTCGCCAACGGCAGCGCGGGCAGCATCGCCTCCGGCCGGATCGCCTACACGCTCGGCCTCGTCGGGCCCGCCGTAACGGTGGACACGGCGTGCTCGTCGTCGCTCGTCGCCCTGCACCTCGCGATGGTGGCGCTGCGCCGCGACGAGTGCTCCCTGGCGCTCGCGGGCGGTGCCACCTTCATGTCCACGCCGCGTACGTTCGTCGAGTACAGCAGGCAGCGCGCCCTGTCCGTGGACGGCCGCTGCAAGGCGTTCTCCGACAGTGCCGACGGCACCGGCTGGGGCGAGGGTGTCGGCATGCTCCTGGTGGAGCGTCTGTCCGACGCGCAGCGCAACGGACACCCCATTCTCGCGGTCGTGCGTGGCTCGGCGGTGAACCAGGACGGCGCGTCCCACGGCCTGACCGCGCCGAACGGCCCGTCCCAGCAGACGGTGATCAACCAGGCGCTGAAGAGCGCTCGGCTCACCCCCGCGCAGGTGGACGCCGTCGAGGCGCACGGCACCGGCACCACCCTTGGCGACCCGATCGAGGCACAGGCCCTCATCGCGACCTACGGCGCCGAGCGGGACGCGGACCGGCCGCTGTGGCTGGGCTCGCTGAAGTCGAACATCGGTCACTCCCAGGCGGCGGCCGGGGCCGGCGGCATCATCAAGATGGTCATGGCGATGCGGCACGGTGTGCTGCCCAAGACCCTCCACGTCGACGAGCCGAGCAGCCACGTCGACTGGTCGGCCGGCGCCGTGGAGCTGCTGACGGAGGGTCAGCAGTGGCCGCGGACGGATGAACCGCGCCGCGCCGGTGTCTCCTCGTTCGGCGTCAGCGGCACGAACGCCCACGTCATCCTGGAGGAGGCGCCCGCCCCCGAACCGGCGCCCACAATGGCCGACGATTCGCAGGCCCCCGCCGTCACTCCGTGGGTGCTGTCCGCCCGCAACCCCGACGCGCTGCGCGCCCAGGCCGACCGTCTCCGCTCCGCGGTGGAGGCTTCCGCCGACTTCGACCCTGCGGGCGTCGGCTACTCGCTGGCCACGACACGGTCCCTGTTCGAGCACCGCGCCGTACTCCTCGCCGAGGACCGGACCACCACCATCGACCGTCTCGCCGCGCTGGCCGAGGGGCGTGGTGGCCCGGGTGTCGTGGTCGGTGAGGCGACACCGCACCGGTTGGGTTTCTTGTTCTCGGGGCAGGGGTCGCAGCGGCTGGGTATGGGGCGTGAACTGGCGGCCCGTTTCCCGGCGTTCGGCGAGGCTCTGGAGGCTGTGCTTGCGGAGTTCGGGCCTGAGGTCCGTGAGGTGTTGTTCGGTGAGGACGCCGACGCCCTGAACGAGACCGGGGTGACGCAGCCTGCGTTGTTCGCGGTCGAGGTCGCGCTGTTCCGGCTGCTTGAGTCGTGGGGCGTGCGTCCCGATGTGCTGGCGGGGCATTCGATCGGTGAGTTGGCTGCGGCGCATGTGGCGGGTGTGTGGTCGCTGGCGGATGCCGTGAAGGTGGTGTCGGCGCGTGGTGCGCTGATGCAGGCGCTCCCGTCCGGTGGCGCGATGGTGGCGATTCAGGCGTCCGAGGCCGAGGTCGCCTTGGATCTGCCGGAGACGGTGGGCATTGCTGCGGTGAACGGCCCGACATCGGTGGTTGTTTCCGGTGTCGCGGCTGATGTCGAGGCGGTGGCCGAGCGGTGGCGCGAGGCGGGCCGCAAGGTGTCACGGCTGAAGGTCAGTCACGCCTTCCACTCGCCGTTGATGGAGCCGATGCTCGACGAGTTCCGGCGGGTCCTCGATGGCGTGTCGTACGAGGCTCCGGCGATCCCGATCGTGTCGACGCTGACCGGCCGTTCGGCCACCGCCGAGGAGCTGACGTCGCCGGAGTACTGGGTGCGGCACGTGCGCGAGCCCGTGCGGTTCCACGACGCGGTGGTGGCGCTGCGCGAGCAGGGTGTCGATGTCTTCCTGGAGGTCGGCCCCGGTGGCGTGCTCTCCGGTCTCGGGCAGCTCAACACCCCGGAGGCCGCCTTCGTACCCGTGCTGCGCGGCGACCGGCCCGAACTCGTCGCCCTGACCACCGCCATCGGCCAACTGCACGTACGCGGTGTCCCGGTGGACCTGGCCGCCCTCTTCGACGGCAGCGGCGCCACCCGGGTCGACCTGCCGACGTACGCGTTCCAGCGCGAGCACTACTGGCTGGACGCGCCGGCCGTCGAGGAGAGCGCCGAGCGGATATCGCCGGTGGACGCGCGGTTCTGGGCGGCAGTGGAGGAGGGCGACCCCTCCGATCTCGCCCGCACGCTGGGTGTGTCGTCCGACGACCCGTTGAGCGCCGTGCTGCCCCGTTTGTCCGCGTGGCGCCGCAAGCAGCGGGACCGGTCCACGGCCGATGGCTGGCGGTACCGGGTCGAGTGGCGGTCGGTGGCAGCCGGTAGGCGGAAGTTGGACGGTGCTTGGCTGGTTGTCGCTCCGGCCGGTGAAGAGCGTGCCGAGTGGGTGCGCGAGTCGCTGACGCGCAACGGCGTGGACGACGTGCACGTGCTGAGTGTGGACCCGGAAGCGGTCGACTGGGCGGAGCAGTTGGGCGGGTTGCCGTCATTGAGCGGGGTTGTCTCGCTGCTGGCGTTCGCTGACGCGGGTGCGTCGACTGTGCCCGTGGGTGTCGCGGCCACGGTTGGGCTGCTGCGGGCTCTCGGCGACAGGAACGTACCGCTGTGGTGCCTGACGTCGGGCGCGGTGTCGGCGGGCGCGGGTGACGTGGTCGCCGGGTTCGAGCAGTCGATGCTGTGGGGCCTCGGCCGGGTCGCCGCGCTGGAACACCCCGGCCGCTGGGGCGGCCTGGTCGACCTGCCCGAGACGCAGGACGACGCGACCGGAGACCTGCTCGCCTCCGCTCTCGCCGAACCGGCGGAAGGAACCGCCGAGACGATCGGCGAAGACCAGATCGCCCTGCGCGGCAACGAGATCCTCGGCCGCAGACTGGTCCCCGCCCCGCTGGGCGACGCCTCAGGCGAGAACTGGTCGCCGCGCGGCACAGTCCTGGTCACCGGCGGCACCGGCGCCCTGGGCGGCCACGTGGCGCGCTGGCTGGCCACGCACGGAGCCGAGCACATCGTGCTTGCCGCCCGTCGCGGCAGGGCAGCGACAGGGGCCGAGGAACTGGAATCCGAGCTCGTCGAGTTGGGTGCCCGGGTCACGTTCGCCACCTGTGACGTCGCCGACCGGGACGCCGTCGCGGCGATGCTGGAGAGCATCCCGCCGCTCACCGCCGTCGTGCACACGGCGGGCGTCGAGCGCTCGGCCGCCCTCGCCGACCTCGACCCGGACGACCTCACCGGGTTCGCAGAGGTCCTGGCGGCGAAGGCCGACGGCGCGCGGAACCTGCACGAGCTCCTTGCCGACACGCAGTTGGACGCGTTCGTCCTGTTCTCGTCCATCGCCGGAGTGTGGGGCAGCGGCGGCCAGGCCGCGTACGGGGCAGCCAACGCCTACCTGGACGCCCTCGCGGACCACCGCAGGGCGGCAGGCCTTCCCGCCACAGCCGTCGCGTGGGGCCCGTGGGGCGGCGGCGGCATGGTCGAGGACTCCGGACAGGCCACCCACCTCCAGCGCCTCGGCCTGACCACCATGGCCCCCGACGCGGCGCTCGCAGGTCTCGGCTCTGCCATCGAGAACGGCGACGGCAAGATCACCGTTGCCGACGTCGACTGGACCCGGTTCGCCGGAGCCTTCATGGCGCAGCGCCCGAGCGGGCTCCTCGCTGAACTCCCCGAGGTGCGAGCCGCGTTCGACACGGCCCCAGCCGAGCGGAGCAGCGGAACGTCGGCTCTCGCGCAGCGCCTCGTGGGTCTTGACGAGTCCGAGCAGGAGCGGCAACTGACCGACCTCGTACGGTCCGAGGCCGCCGCGGTACTCGGTCATTCCTCCGCCGACGCCTTCTCCGCGACCCGTGCCTTCAGGGAGCTCGGCTTCGACTCGTTGACGGCGGTGGAACTGCGCGCCCGGCTCAGCGAGGCCACCGGTGTCGCCCTGCCCGCGGCCGTGGTGTTCGACTACCCGACGGCCGCTGCCCTGGCCGCCTACCTGCGCACGGAACTGTCCGGAGCGTCCCCTGCCGCCTTAGCCCCCAACGCCGTCTCCGGCGTGACCGACGAGCCGATCGCCATCGTGGCGATGGCCTGCCGGTTCCCGGGCGGTGTGGCGAGCCCGGAGGACCTGTGGCAGGTGCTCCTGTCGGGCGAGGACGCCGTGACGGAGTTCCCCACGGACCGCGGCTGGGACGTCGAGGCGCTGTACAACCCCGACCCGGACACGGCGAGCATCGGCACGTCGTACTCCCGTATGGGCGCGTTCCTCGACCACGTCGCGGACTTCGACCCGACGCTCTTCGGCATCTCGCCGCGCGAGGCCCTCGCGATGGACCCGCAGCAGCGGCTGCTCCTTGAGACCTCCTGGGAGGCGTTCGAGCGGGCGGGCATCGACCCCGACTCGCTGCGGGGCAGCAGGTCGGGTGTGTTCGTCGGCACCAACGGCCAGGACTACACGACGCTGATGATGGCCGCGCCGGACAGCGTCGACGGCTACTTCGGCACCGGCAGCGCGGCGAGTGTCATCTCCGGCCGCCTGTCGTACACCTTCGGCCTCGAAGGCCCCGCGGTGACGGTCGACACAGCGTGCTCCTCCTCGCTGGTGGCCCTGCACCTGGCGGTACAGGCCCTGCGGAAGGGCGAGTGCGAGCTGGCGCTCGCGGGTGGTGTGACGGTGATGTCGACGCCCGCCGCGTTCGTGGAGTTCAGCCGCCAGCGCGGACTTTCGGTCGACGGCCGCTGCAAGGCCTTCGGGGCCGACGCGGACGGCACCGGCTGGGGCGAGGGCATCGGCATGCTGCTCGTCGAGCGTCTTTCGGACGCCGAGCGCAACGGCCACCAAGTCCTGGCGGTCGTACGGGGATCCGCGGTCAACCAGGACGGCGCGTCCAACGGCCTGACCGCCCCGAACGGACCCTCGCAGCAGCGGGTCATCCGGGCCGCTCTGGAGGCAACAGGCCTCACGCCGTCCGATGTGGACGCGGTCGAGGCGCACGGCACGGGTACGAAGCTGGGTGACCCGATCGAGGCCCAGGCGCTCCTCGCCACTTACGGCCAGGACCGCCCCGCCGGCCGCCCGCTGTTGCTCGGCTCGATCAAGTCGAACATCGGTCACACGCAGGCCGCCGCGGGCGTGGCGGGCGTGATCAAGATGGTCATGGCGATGCGGCACGGTGTGCTGCCCCGCACTCTGCACGCGGACGAGCCGTCACCGCACGTGGAATGGTCGGCGGGTGCGGTGGAACTGCTCACCGATCAGCGCGAGTGGCCTGCCGCGGACCGGCCGTGGCGCGCGGGCGTCTCGTCGTTCGGGTTCAGCGGTACGAACGCCCACGCCATCATCGAGCAGGCCCCGCAGGCCCCCGAGACCGAGCAGGAAGAAGCCCCGGAGCCGCTGCCTGCCGGCACGGTCGTCCCGTGGACGCTGTCGGCCAAGAGCCCCGAGGCACTGCGGGCGCAGGCCGGACGGCTCAAGTCGTTCGTGGACGGATCGTCGGGCCTGGCAGTGGCGGACGTGGCCCGTTCGCTGACGTTCTCGCGGGCGGCCCTTGAGCACCGCGCGGTGGTGGTCGGTGCGGACCTCGCCGAGTTCCAGTCGGCTCTGACCGCGCTCGCCGAGGGGCGTGGTGGCCCTGGTGTCGTGGTCGGTGAGGCGACACCGCACCGGTTGGGTTTCTTGTTCTCGGGGCAGGGGTCGCAGCGGCTGGGTATGGGGCGTGAACTGGCGGCCCGTTTCCCGGCGTTCGGCGAAGCTCTGGAGGCTGTGCTTGCGGAGTTCGGGCCTGAGGTCCGTGAGGTGTTGCTCGGTGAGGATGCTGATGCGCTGAATGAGACGGGGGTGACGCAGCCCGCGTTGTTCGCGGTTGAGGTGGCTTTGTTCCGGCTGCTTGAGTCGTGGGGTGTGCGTCCCGATGTGCTGGCGGGGCATTCGATCGGTGAGTTGGCCGCCGCGCATGTGGCGGGCGTGTGGTCGCTGGCTGACGCCGTGAAGGTGGTGTCGGCGCGTGGTGCGCTGATGCAGGCGCTGCCGTCTGGTGGCGCGATGGTCGCGATTCAGGCGTCCGAGGCCGATGTTGCTGTGGATCTGCCGGAGACGGTGGGCATTGCGGCGGTGAACGGCCCATCGTCGGTGGTTGTCTCTGGTGTTGCTGCTGATGTTGAGGCGGTAGCCGAGCGGTGGCGCGAGGCGGGCCGGAAGGTGTCTCGCCTGAAGGTCAGTCACGCCTTCCACTCGCCGCTGATGGAGCCGATGCTCGACGAGTTCCGGCGGGTCCTCGATGGCGTGTCGTACGAGGCTCCCGCGCTCCCGATCGTTTCGACGCTGACCGGTGTCCGTGCTTCCGTCGAGGAGTTGTCGTCGCCGGAGTACTGGGTGCGGCACGTGCGCGAGTCGGTGCGGTTCGCCGACGCCGTCGGCACGCTCGTCGCCGAGGGCGTGACGACCTTCGTCGAGGTCGGCCCGGGCGGGACGCTGTCGGCGCTGGGCCAGGAGTCCGCGCCGGAGGCAACCTTCGTACCCACGCTGCGTGGCGATCGCCCCGAGGCGGTGGCCGCCACGACGACTGTCGGGCAGTTGCATGTACGCGGTGTCGAGGTGGACTGGGAGGCGTTCTTCGCCGGTCGCGGCGCACGGCGCGTCGACCTGCCGACGTACGCGTTCCAGCGTGAGCGCTTCTGGCTGGACACTCCGGACGTGCACGATGCCGACAAGGGCGCCGAGCGGATATCGCCGGTGGAGGCGCGCTTCTGGGAGGTCGTGGAAGAGGGCGACATCGCGGATCTCGCCCGCACGCTCGATGTGTCGTCCGACGATCCGTTGAGCGCCGTGCTCCCCCGCTTGTCCGCGTGGCGCCGCAAGCAGCGGGACCGGTCCACGGCCGATGGCTGGCGGTACCGGGTCGAATGGCGGTCGGTGGTCGCAGGGAATCGGCGACTGGACGGTGCTTGGCTGGTCGTCGCGGCGGCCGGGGAGGAGCGCGCCGGGTGGGTCGGCGACGCGCTGACCCGCAATGGTGCGGACGTGCGTGTCCTGTACGTGGACGCGGGAGCGGTCGACTGGGCGGAGCAGTTGGGCGGGTTGCCGTCGTTGAGCGGGGTTGTCTCGCTGCTGGGGTTCGCTGACGCGGGCGGGTCGACTGTGCCCGTGGGTGTCGCGGCCACGGTTGGGCTGCTACGGGCTCTCGGCGACAGGGACGTACCGCTGTGGTGCCTGACCTCGGGCGCGGTGTCGGTGGGCGGGAGTGACGCCGTCGCCGGGTTCGAGCAGTCGATGCTGTGGGGCCTCGGCCGGGTCGCCGCGCTGGAGCAGCCGGCCCGCTGGGGCGGTCTCGTGGATCTGCCCGAGGCGCAGGACGGCGGGACCGGTGATCTGCTGGCTTCCGTGCTCGCCGGGACGAGTGGCGAGGACCAGGTCGCGCTGCGCGGCGGCAAGGTACTGAGCCGCAGGCTGGTCACCGCGCCGGTGAGCGAGGCGTCCGGCGACGGCTGGTCGCCGCGCGGCACGGTCCTTGTCACCGGCGGCACCGGCGCACTGGGCGCACACGTGGCCAGATGGCTGGTGGGCAAGGGCGCCGAACATCTCCTGCTGACCAGCAGGCGTGGACCCGAGGCCGATGGTGCGGACGAGCTGCGTGCGGAGCTGACCGCGCTGGGCGCCCGGGTCACGATCGCGGCCTGTGACGCGGCCGACCGGGATGCGCTGGCCGACGTGCTCGCGTCCGTACCCACCGAGTTTCCGCTCACCGCTGTCGTGCACGCGGCAGGCATCGAGCGCTCGGCCGCCCTCGCCGACCTCGACCCGGACGACCTCGCCGAGTTCGCCGACGTACTGACGGCGAAGGCCGACGGCGCGCGGAACCTGCATGAGCTGCTCGCCGACTTGCAGTTGGACGCGTTCGTCCTGTTCTCCTCCATCGCCGGTGTGTGGGGCAGCAGCGGGCAGGGCGCGTACGCGGCTGCCAACGCCTACCTCGACGCCCTCGCCGAACACCGCAGGGCGGCGGGCCTTCCCGCCACGGCCGTCGCATGGGGCCCGTGGGGCGGCGGCGGCATGGTCGCGACCGACGAGCAGGCCACGCAGCTGCGCCGTTGGGGCCTTGCGACGATGGATCCGGATGTGGCTGTCGCCGGTCTGGCCACGGCCCTTGAGCGCGGTGACGGGAACATCGTCGTCGCAGACGTCGACTGGAGCCGGTTCGCGGGCACGTTCATGGCGCAACGCCCGAGCGCACTCCTCGGCGAACTGCCCGAGGTCCGCACCGCGTTCGATGCCGCTCCCACTGAGCAGGGCGGCACGTCGGCTCTCGCGCGGCGCCTCGCGGGTCTGGACGCGGCCGAGCAGGAGCGGCAGCTCACTGATCTTGTCCGGTACGAGGCCGCCGCGGTCCTTGGTCACGTGTCCGGCGACGCCTTCTCTCCGACACGTGCGTTCAAGGAGCTCGGTTTCGACTCGTTGACGGCCGTGGAACTGCGCGCCCGGCTCCGCGAGGCCACGGGCATCGCCCTGCCCGCGACCCTGGTGTTCGACTACCCGACGCCCGCCGCCCTGGCCGCCTATCTGCGCGTAGAGCTGTCCGGCGTGGATTCGACGCCCACCACCTCCGCCCCTGTTGGCGTCTCAGGCGTCTCCGGTGTGACCGACGAGCCGATCGCCATCGTGTCGATGGCGTGCAGGTTCCCCGGCGGTGTGACAGGCCCGGAGGGCCTGTGGGACTTCCTCCTGTCGGACGGCGACGCGGTGACGGAGTTCCCCACCGACCGCGGCTGGGACGTCGAGGCCCTGTACGACCCCGACCCGGACACGGTGGGGACCACATACCTGCGCTCAGGCGCGTTCATGTCGGACGTGAGCGGCTTCGACGCGGGCTTCTTCGGCATCTCGCCGCGTGAGGCCCTCGCGATGGACCCGCAGCAGCGGCTGCTGCTCGAGACCTCCTGGGAACTCCTCGAGCGCGCCGGGGTCGACTCGGCGTCGCTGCGCGGTGAGCGCGTCGGCGTGTTCGTCGGGTCGAACGCCCAGGACTACAGCCTTGTCCTCGGCGACGCTGCCGAGGACGTGGGCGGCTATGTGGCGACCGGCAACGCGGCCAGCGTGGCCTCGGGCCGTCTGTCGTACACCTTCGGCTTCGAAGGCCCTGCCGTCACGGTGGACACGGCGTGCTCGTCGTCCCTGGTGGCTCTGCACCTGGCGGTGCAGGCGCTGCGGACGGGGGAGTGCGAGCTTGCCCTTGCCGGTGGCGTGACGGTGATGTCGACGCCGGGCGCGTTCATCGAGTTCAGCCGCCAGCGCGGACTGTCGCTGGACGGCCGGTGCAAGGCGTTCGGCGCGGGCGCCGACGGCACCAGCTGGGGCGAAGGCGTCGGCATGCTCTTCGTCGAGCGGCTCTCGGACGCCCAGCGCAACGGGCATCCGGTCCTTGCCGTCATCCGCGGTTCGGCGGTGAACCAGGACGGCGCGTCCAACGGCCTGACCGCGCCGAACGGCCCCTCGCAGCAGCGCGTCATCCGCCAGGCGCTCGCCAGCGCGGGCCTCACGCCGTCCGATGTGGACGCGGTAGAGGCACACGGCACCGGCACCAAGCTGGGCGACCCGATCGAGGCCCAGGCGCTCCTCGCCACCTACGGCCAGGACCGCCCTGATGACCGGCCGCTGTTGCTGGGCTCGGTGAAGTCGAATATCGGTCACACGCAGGCCGCCGCCGGTGTCGCCGGTGTCATCAAGATGGTCATGGCGATGCGGCACGGCGTGCTGCCCCGAACCCTGCACGCGGACGAGCCGTCACCGCATGTCGACTGGTCGGCTGGTGCGGTGGAACTGCTCACCGATCAGCGCGAGTGGCCTGCCGCGGACCGGCCGTGGCGAGCAGGTGTGTCGTCGTTCGGGTTCAGCGGTACGAACGCGCACGCCATCATCGAGCAGGCCCCGGTGGCCGAACCCGAGGCAGCTCCGGAGCCGGCGCGTGACGGTGGCCTGGTGCCGTGGGTGCTTTCGGCGGGCGACGAGGGCGCCCTGCGTGGCCAGGCCGAGCGCCTGCTGTCCCTGGTGGACGAGCACGCGCCGGTCGACATCGGCTACTCGCTCGCGACGTCACGGTCGGTCCTTGACCACCGTGCCGTGGTGATGGCCGCCGACCGCTCCGAGTTCCTGGCGGCCTTGACGGCCGTGGCCGACGGCCGGACGACCGGTGCCGTGGTCGGGGGAGTCGCCGGCGAGCCCGGCCGGTTGGGCTTCCTCTTCTCGGGACAGGGTTCGCAGCGGCTCGGCATGGGACGCGAACTGGCCGACCGCTTCCCGGTGTTCGCCGAAGTGCTGGACGAGGTTCTTGACGCATTCGACCCGCAGGTCCGTGAAGTGTTGTTCGGTGAGGATGCCGACGCCCTGAACGAGACCGGGGTGACGCAGCCTGCCCTGTTCGCCGTCGAGGTCGCCCTCTTCCGCCTCCTGCAGTCCTGGGGTGTACGTCCCGATGTGCTGGCCGGACACTCCATCGGCGAACTGGCAGCGGCGTACGTGGCCGGTGTCTGGTCGCTGACCGACGCCGTCAAGGTGGTGTCGGCGCGAGGTGCGCTGATGCAGGCGCTGCCGTCTGGTGGCGCGATGGTGGCGATCCAGGCGTCCGAGGCCGAGGTTGCTGTGGATCTGCCGGAGACGGTGGGCATTGCGGCGGTCAACGGTCCGACGTCGGTGGTCGTTTCCGGTGTGGCCGCTGACGTCGAGGTCGTCGCCGAGCGGTGGCGTGAGGCGGGGCGGAAGGTGTCTCGCCTGAAGGTCAGTCACGCGTTCCATTCGCCGCTGATGGACCCGATGCTCGACGAGTTCCGCCGGGTACTGGAGGACGTTTCGTACGAGGCTCCGGCGGTCCCGATCGTGTCGACGCTGACGGGCCGGTTGGCCACCGCCGAAGAACTTGCCTCGCCCGACTACTGGGTGCGGCATGTGCGGGAGTCCGTGCGGTTCCACGATGCGGTGGTGGCGTTGTGTGAGCAGGGCGCCGGGGTGTTCGTCGAGGTTGGTCCGGGCGGGACGTTGTCGGCGCTGGGGCTTGGCGGTGCGCCGGATGCGGTGTTCCTGCCCGCGTTGCGTGCGGACAGGTCCGAGGAGGTCGCGCTGGTCACTACGGTTGCCGCGCTGTACACGCGGGGTGTGGTGGTCGACTGGGCCGGATTCTTCGCGGGCAGCGGCGGTCGGCGCGTTGACCTGCCGACGTACGCCTTCCAGCACCAGCGCTACTGGATGGACGCCCGGCCCGTCGCCGTCGAGGCCGCCACGAACGCGGACGAGGCGAAGTTCTGGGCCGCGGTGGACAGCGAGGAGGCGACCGCGCTCGCGTCGTCCCTGGGCATCACCGACGACGGGGCCACCGACTCGCTCCGCGCCGTGCTGCCGCTCCTGACGTCGTGGCGGCGCCGGAGCCACGAGAAGTCCACGCTGGACAAGTGGCGTTACACCGTCGGCTGGAAGCCGGTCGGTGTTCCCACGACGACGCCGCCCTCGGGCACCTGGCTGGTCGTGGCGCCCCCCGGTGACGAGCGCGCCGCCGCGCTGAGCGAGCTGCTCGCGGCCGGTGGCCTGGCACTCGCCGTGGTCGAGGCCGACACGGCCGACACGGCGGCCAGTGCTGCGGCCAACGCTGCGGCGAGCGCGGACCGCGCGGGCCTTGCCGACGCGCTGCGTGCGGCCGTCGCCCAGGTTCTCGCGAGCGAAGAAGAGGTCGGCGGAGTCCTGTCGCTGCTGGCGTTCGACGAGTCGCCGCACTCCGACCACCCCGCGGTGCCGAAGGGCGTGGCAGCCACCCTCGCGCTGATCCAGGCCCTCGGCGACGCGGACGTACAAGCGCCCCTCTGGTGTGCGACATCCGGTGCGGTGGCGGCGGTCGCGGATGACGCGGTCGCAGGGTTCGCGCAGTCGATGGTGTGGGGTCTCGGACGGGCCGCCGCGCTGGAACTCACCTCACGCTGGGGCGGGTTGGTCGACCTTCCGGAGACGGTGGACGAGCGGGTGGCCGCACGGCTGTGCGGGCTGCTCGGCGGGGCGGAGGACCAGGTCGCCGTACGCGGGTCCGGTGTGTTCGCACGCCGCGTCCGCCGGGCCGACTCGGTGGCACCGGACTCAGGCTCCGGCTGGACGCCGCGCGGCACGGTACTGGTGACCGGTGGTCTGGGCGCCCTGGGTGCCAGGGCCGCGCGCTGGTCCGCGGCGCACGGCGCCGAGCACCTCGTCCTGGTGAGCCGTCGCGGCAACGAGGCCGAGGGAGCAGCGGAGTTGGAGGCCGAGCTCGTCGAACTCGGCGCACGCGTCACGGTCGCCGCCGTCGACATCGCCGACCGGGACGGGCTCGCGGCCCTGCTCGACGGCCTGGCCGCCGCCGGAGACCAGGTCGACGCCGTCGTACATACCGCTGGACTCAACGACAGCACCCCTGTCGAGGAGACCGACCTCGCGCGCTTCGCGGACGTGGTTGGCGCCAAGGTGGCGGGCGCGGCGCATCTGCACGAACTGCTCGCCGACACACCGCTCGACGCGTTCCTCTCCTACTCCTCGATCGCCGGCATCTGGGGCAGCGGCGGCCAGGTCGGCTACAGCGCGGCCAACGCCTACCTCGACGCCCTCGCCGAACACCGCACCGCGCACGGCCTGCCGGGCACAGCTGTGGCCTGGGGTCCCTGGGGCGGGGGCGGCATGGCCGACGACGAGGCGCAGCGGCAGCTCTCCCGGCGCGGGCTCCTGGCCCTTGAACCCGACCTCGCGGTGGCCGCCATCGCCGACGCGGTCGGCGGCGGCACGGCGAGCACCGTCGTGGTGGACGTCGACTGGGCACGGTTCGCACCCGCGTTCACCATCGGCAGGCCGAGCCCGCTGCTCGCCGATCTCCCCGAAGCACGAGACGCGATCGCGGGCCGGACCGCCAAGGCCGACGGGTCTGCCGCGTCCGCAGGGTCGGACGGGTCCGATCAGGAGGGGGCTGAGCTGCGGGGCCGACTCACCGGCCTTGACGCGGCCAAGCAGGGCGAACTCGTACGCGGTCTGGTGGTGGCGCAGGCGGCCACCGTCCTGGGGCACACCACCGCCGGTGCTGTCGATCCCGAACGGGCCTTCCGCGACCTGGGCTTCGACTCGCTGACCGCCGTGGAACTGCGCAACGGTCTCGCGGCCGCGTCGGGCCTGACCCTGCCCGCGACCGTGGTCTTCGACTACCCCACCCCCGCCGTGCTCGCCGACCATCTGCTGTCGGCGGTCCTGGAACCGTACGGCGAGTCGCCCCTGGCACCGACACCGGACACCGCACCGCCGGTCGTGACCGACGAGCCCATCGCGATCGTGGCGATGACGTGCCGGTACCCCGGCGGCGTCACCAGCCCGGAGGACCTGTGGCAGGTGCTCCTGTCGGGCGGGGACGCGGTGACGGACTTCCCGGCCGACCGCGGCTGGGACCTGGAGGCCCTGTACGACCCGGACCCCGCGGGCATCGGCACGACGTACTCGCGCAGGGGCGCCTTCCTCGACCGTGTGGCGGACTTCGACGCGACCTTCTTCGGGACCTCACCGCGTGAGGCCCTCGCGATGGACCCGCAGCAGCGGCTGCTCCTTGAAACCTCCTGGGAGGCGTTCGAGCGGGCGGGCATCGACCCGAGCTCGGTCCGCGGCGAGCGGGTCGGCGTGTTCGTCGGCTCGAACGTGCAGGACTACGGGCTTGTCCTCGGTGATGCCGTCGAGGACGTGGGCGGGCATGTGGCGACGGGCAGCGCGGCGAGCGTCATGTCCGGCCGCCTGTCGTACACGTTCGGCCTCGAAGGCCCCGCGGTGACGGTGGACACGGCGTGCTCGTCGTCCCTGGTCGCCCTGCACCTGGCGGCGCAGGCGCTGCGGTCGGGGGAGTGTGAACTGGCCCTCGCGGGTGGCGTGACGGTGATGTCGACGCCGGGCGCGTTCATCGAGTTCAGTCGGCAGCGCGGACTGTCCGTGGACGGCCGCTGCAAGGCCTTCTCGGACAGTGCCGACGGCACCGGCTGGGGCGAAGGTGTCGGCATGCTCATCGTCGAGCGCCTTTCCGACGCCCGGCGCAACGGCCACCAAGTGCTCGCCGTCGTACGGGGATCAGCCGTCAACCAGGACGGCGCGTCCAACGGCCTGACCGCCCCGAACGGCCCCTCACAGCAGCGCGTCATCCGCCAGGCCCTGGCAAGCGCGGGCCTCACGCCGTCCGACGTGGACGCGGTCGAGGCGCACGGAACCGGCACCACCCTCGGCGACCCCATCGAGGCCCAAGCCCTGCTCGCCACCTACGGCCAGGGACGCCCTGATGACCGGCCGCTGTTGCTGGGCTCGGTGAAGTCGAACATCGGTCACACCCAGGCCGCCGCCGGTGTCGCCGGTGTGATCAAGATGGTCATGGCGATGCGGCACGGCGTGCTGCCGCGGACGCTGCACGTCACCGAACCGTCGTCGCACGTGGACTGGTCGGCCGGAGCGATGGAACTGCTCACCGACCGGCGCGAGTGGCCCGCCGTGGACCGGCCGTGGCGAGCGGGTGTGTCGTCGTTCGGATTCAGCGGAACCAACGCACACACCATCATCGAGCAGGCTCCCGAGACGACGTCCCCCGAAATCAAGCCGGGAGAGCCGGGAGAGCCGGGAGGGCCGGGAGAGCCGGGCGTGGTCCCGTGGGTCCTTTCGGCGCGATCCGCCGAAGCACTGCGGGAACAGGCGTCCCGCCTCCGCGAGGAGTTCGAAGGCGCCGACGCGACCGTGTCGGCCGCCGACATCGCCCACTCGCTGCGGTCCCGCTCGGTGTTCGACCACCGGGCCGTCGTGGTGGGCCTCGGCCGGGAGGAGTTCAGCACCGGCCTCGCCGCCCTGGCCGAAGGCCGCGAGGCTCCCAACGTCGTGACCGGCACGGCCGAGAACCGTGGCACCGGTACGGTGTTCGTGTTCCCCGGCCACGGCACGCAGTGGGTCGGCATGGCCCTGGAACTCCTCGACTCCTCACCGGTGTTCCGTACGCGGATGGAGGAGTGCGCGGAAGCACTGGGCGAGTACGTCGACTGGCCGCTCCTCGACGCGATCCAGGACCCCGCGCTGATGGAGCGTCTTGACGTCGTCCAGCCCGCACTGTTCGCCGTGATGGTGTCCCTTGCCGCCACCTGGCGGTCCTGGGGCGTCGAGCCGAGCGCCGTACTCGGTCACTCCCAGGGGGAGATCGCCGCGGCGTGCGTCGCGGGCGCCCTGTCCCTGAAGGACGCGGCACGCCTCGCCGTCCTGCGGAGCAAGGCGCTGACCGCCCTCGCGGGCCAGGGCGGCATGGTCTCGGTCGCGCTCGGCGTGGACGACGTACGGGAATTCCTCGCGAGGTGGGACGGACAGCTCGCCGTCGGCGTGGTGAACGGCCCCGCGTCGGTCGTCGTCTCCGGCGACGTCGCCGCGCTGGACGAGCTGATGGAGGTCTGCGCCGAACAGGGCGTATGGGCGCGGCGGGTCCAGGCGGACTACGCCCCGCACTCCCACCACGTCGAACAGGTCGAGACGGAGATCCTGGAGGGACTGGCGGACGTGGCGCCGCGTTCCGGCGACGTGCCGTACTACTCGCCGCTGACCGGCGGCTGGCTGGACACCCGTGACCTGGACGCCTCGTACTGGTACCGCAGCCTGCGCCAGACGGTGGAGTTCGCGGACTCCGTCTCCACCCTGGTGGCGGAAGGCTTCACCACCTTCGTCGAGGTCAGCCCGCACCCGGTCCTGGTGGCCGGGCTCGGCGAACTGGCCGGCGCCGACGGCCTGGTCGTCGGCTCGCTGCGACGCGGCGACGGCGGCAAGGACCGGCTCCTGAACTCGGCGAGCAGGCTGTTCGTGCGCGGCGGCCGGGTGGCCCTGCCGTTCCCCGAAGCCCGGCGCGTGGACCTTCCCACGTACCCGTTCCAGCGCCTGCGCTTCTGGCCCACGACGGCGCACACCGCGTCCGGCGACGTGACATCGGCAGGACTCGGCCGGGTGGATCACCCCCTGCTCGCGGCCGTCACCGAACTCGCGGACTCCGAGGGCCTCGTGTTCAGCGGCAGGCTGTCCCTGCGCACCCACCCCTGGCTCGCCGACTACCGCGTCCTGGACACCGCGGTGCTCCCCGGCGCGGCCTACGTCGAGCTCGCACTGCGCGCCGGTGACCACGTCGGCTGCGCGTCCCTGGACGACCTGGTCCTCGAAGCGCCCCTGGTGCTGCCCGAACGGGACGGCGTCCAGATACGACTCAGCCTCGAAGGACCCGACGTGTCGGGCGCGACGGACGCACCGGGCTCCGGCAGCCGGACCTTCACCGTGGACTCCCGAAGGGACGAGGGCGGGGAGTGGACCCGCCACGCCACCGGCACCCTGACGGCCGAAGCCCACCCCGTCACCGACGACCTCGTCATCTGGCCCCCGAGCGAAGCCGAACCCGTCGACCTGGACAGTCACCACGCCACCGTCGCCGCCTCCGGCCTCGACCACGGCCCCGCCTTCCAGGGCCTGCGCGCCGCCTGGCGCAAGGGCGACCAGGTGTTCGCCGAAGTGACACTGCCGGACGGCCTCGCCGACGAGAACTTCGGCCTGCACCCGGCTCTCCTGGACGCCGCGCTGCAAGCCGTCGGGCTCAGGGCGAACTCGGACGGCCTGCCGTTCTCGTGGGCCGGGGTGCGACTCATCGCGACCGGGGCGACGGCGCTGCGGGTCCGGTTGACGCCGGTCGGCGTGGACTCTGTGGCGGTGCTCGTCGCCGACGGTTCCGGCGAGCCGGTCGCCGCCGTCGACGAGCTGAGCCTGCGCCCCCTCTCCGCCGACCAGCTCAACGCCGCACGCTCCGCCCACCGCGACTCGCTGTTCGAGGTGAAGTGGGTGCCGATGCCGGACGCCGCTCCCGAAACCGGCACCTGGGCGGTCCTCGGCGACGACACCGCCCGCCTCGCCCACGCGCTCACCGCGGCCGGCGAACCGGTGGACGAACACGCCGACCTGGCCGCGCTCCTGACCGCCGTCGACGCGGGCGCGCCCGTGCCGCACTGCGTGGCCGTGACACCCGGCGAGGGCGCGACAACCCCCCGGGAGGCCACGCACCACACCCTCGACCTGCTCCAGTCCTGGCTCGCGGACGACCGGTTCGCCGCGTCGCGGCTCGTGTTCCTGACGAGCGGCGCGGTGCCGGCAGGACCGGACGAGGCTGTACCGGACCTGGTGCGCGCTCCCGCCTGGGGCCTGGTGCGGTCGGCACAGTCGGAACACCCGGAGCGATTCGTCCTCGCCGACGTTGACGACCTGACCGACCTGACCGACCTGACCGACCTGACCGACCTGACCGACCTGACCGACCTGGCCGACCTGACCGACCTGGCCGACCTGACCGACCTGACCGACCTGGCCGACACGGCCGGGAACGAGAAGTCGCTGCGCAGGCTGCCCGCCGCCGTGGCGACCGGGGAACCGCAGGTGGTCATCAGGAACGGCACCGCCACGGTGGCCAGGCTCACGCGGCTCGCCGCTCCGGCCGACGCCCCCGAGCAGACGGCGTTCACCCCCGAAAGCACCGTACTGATCACCGGTGGTCTCGGCGTGCTCGGCGGCGTGACCGCACGGCACCTCGTCACCCGCCACGGAGTCCGGGACCTGGTACTGACCGGCAGGCGCGGCCCGGCCACACCGGGCGCGCAGGAACTGCGCCGGGAACTGGCCGACCTCGGCGCGCGCGTCACCGTCGTGGCGTGCGACGTCAGCGACCGCGCCGCGGTCGCCACGCTCCTTGCCGAACACCCCGTGACCGCGGTCGTCCACACGGCGGGTGTCCTCGACGACAGCATCATCGAGTCCCTGACCCCGGAGCACATCGATACGGTGTTCGGGCCCAAGGCCGATGCCGCGCTGCACCTGCACGAACTGACCCTGGGGACGGACCTCACGGCGTTCGTACTGTTCTCCGCCGCCGCCGGGGTGTTCGGCGGCCCCGGCCAGGGCAACTACGCGGCCGCCAACGCGTTCCTCGACGCACTCGCACAGCACCGCAGGGCCGCCGGGCTGCCCGCGACATCGCTCGCCTGGGGCCTGTGGGCCGAGGCCAGCGGCATCACAGGGCATCTCGACGACGCCGACGTACAGCGGATGGCCAGGGGCGGCATGACCCCGCTGTCCTCCGCGGACGGCATGGCACTGTTCGACGCGGCGCACACGACGGGCACCGCGACCGCGGTGCCCGCAGCGATCGACCTGGCAGCGCTGCGCTCCCACCCGGAGCAGGTACGGCCGCTGCTGCGCGGCCTGGTTCCGACACCCGCCCGCCGGACCGCACGGTCCGGCGACGGCTCCGGCGCGGTCCCGCTGGCCCAGCGGCTCGCCGGCCTCACCGAGGCGGAGCAGGACCGGACTCTCGTGCAGCTCGTCCGCACCCACACCGCGGCCGTGCTCGGCTTCCCCGGACCGGACGCCGTCGAGGCGGATAGGGCGTTCAAGGAGCTCGGCTTCGACTCGCTCACCGCCGTGGAACTGCGCAACAGGCTCGACGCCGAGGTCGACTCGCGACTGCCCGCCACCCTGGTGTTCGACCATCCCAACCCGGCGGCACTCGCGGCCCATCTCCGGACAACGGTGCTCGAAGGCGACGGCACCCCCGCCGCCGTGGTGCTCAGCGAGCTGAACAAGCTGACGGTCACCATCTCCAAACTCGACCCGAACGACGCTCTGGCCGGGGACATCCGGCTGCGGCTTCGCTCGCTCCTGTCCACCTGGGACGAGAGCGAACCCGAGCCCGCGGCGGACGACTTGACCTCGGCAACCCTCGACGACGTCTTCGACATCATCGACGACGAACTCGGAAGGTCCTGACCAGCGGGTACGGACTCTCACCAACCTGATCTGACCTGATCTGACCCGACGACCTGACCTGACCTGAGCTGCCCGGTACGGACTCTCATCAAGACGGGTACGGACTCTCACCCAGAGGGGTATCAAGCACATGCCGACCGACGACAAGGTCCTCGACTACCTGAAGCGCCTGACTGCCGACCTGCGGCAGACCAAGCAACGTCTCCGTGAGGTCGAGGAGAAGGACAGCGAGCCGATCGCGATCGTCGGCATGAGCTGCCGTTTCCCCGGTGGTGTCGAGTCGCCGGAGGACCTGTGGCGTCTTGTCGAGTCCGGTGCGGACGCGGTCGCCGGGTTCCCCGCCGACCGCGGCTGGGACCTGGAGTCTCTGTACGACGCGGACCCCGACCACACGGGCACCACCTACGCCCGTGAAGGCGGGTTCCTTTACGATGCGACGGAGTTCGACCCCGGCTTCTTCGGGATCTCCCCGCGCGAGGCCGCGGCGATGGACCCCCAGCAGCGGCTGCTCCTTGAAACCTCCTGGGAGGCGTTCGAGCGGGCGGGCATCGACCCGACATCGCTGCGCGGCAGCAGGTCGGGCGTGTTCGTCGGCACCAACGGCCAGGACTACGCGGCGCTGCTGATGGCCGCGCAGGAGGAAGTCGAGGGATACGCGGGCACCGGCATCTCGGCGAGCATCATCTCCGGCCGACTGTCGTACACCTTCGGCCTCGAAGGCCCCGCCGTCACGGTCGACACGGCGTGCTCCTCCTCGCTGGTGGCCCTGCACCTGGCGGTACAGGCCTTACACAAGGGCGAGTGCGAGCTGGCACTGGTCGGCGGTGTGACGGTGATGTCGACGCCGGGCTCGTTCATCGAGTTCAGCCGCCAGCGCGGCCTCGCCCCCGACGGCCGGTGCAAGGCGTTCTCCGACAGCGCCGACGGCACCGGTTGGGGCGAGGGCGCGGGCATGCTGCTCGTGGAGCGCCTTTCGGACGCTCAGCGCAACGGCCACCAGGTGCTTGCGGTGGTACGTGGTTCGGCGGTGAACCAGGACGGCGCGTCCAACGGCCTGACCGCGCCGAACGGCCCGTCGCAGCAGCGCGTCATTCGCCAGGCGTTGGCGAGCGCGGGCCTGACTCCGTCCGACGTGGACGCCATAGAGGCACACGGCACCGGTACGAAGCTGGGCGACCCGATCGAGGCCCAGGCGCTCCTCGCCACCTACGGCCAGGACCGCCCCGCGGACCGCCCGCTGATGCTGGGCTCGATCAAGTCGAACATCGGCCACACCCAGGCCGCCGCAGGTGTCGCGGGCGTCATCAAGATGGTCATGGCGATGCGGCACGGCGTACTGCCGAAGACGCTCCACGTCACCGAGCCGTCGTCACACGTGGACTGGTCCGCGGGCGCGGTGGAGCTGCTTACGGACACCCGGGCGTGGCCGGAGACCGGCCAGCCGTGGCGGGCCGGTGTGTCGTCGTTCGGCGTGAGCGGCACGAACGCGCACACCATCATCGAGCAGGCCCCGGAAGTCGAGCCGGCCGCGGCGGTCGAGGAGTCGGCTCCCGCTGTTGCCTCCGGCACGGTCGGGTTCGTGCCGTGGGTGCTGTCGGCGCGTAGCGCAGAGGCACTGCGCGAGCAGGCGGAGCGGACGCTCTCCGGTGGGCTCGGTCTGGACCCGGTGGATGTCGGTTTCTCCCTCGCGACGACGCGGGCGTCACTGGAACAGCGTGCGGTCGTCATCGCGGACGACGCGGAGACACGCCTTGCTGCTCTGACCGCGCTGGCCGAGGGCGGTCAGGCGGCTGGGGTGGTGACGGGCAGTGCCGTTGCCGGTCTGGTGGGCTTCTTGTTCTCGGGTCAGGGGTCGCAGCGGCTGGGTATGGGCCGTGAACTGGCCTCCCGTTTCCCGGTGTTCGCTGCGGCTCTGGACGAGGTTCTTGGCGCGTTCGATCCGGTGGTTCGTGAGGTGTTGTTCGGTGAGGATGCCGACGCGCTGAATGAGACGGGGGTGACGCAGCCTGCGTTGTTCGCGGTTGAGGTGGCGTTGTTCCGGCTGCTTGAGTCGTGGGGTGTGCGTCCCGATGTGCTGGCGGGGCACTCGATCGGTGAGTTGGCTGCGGCGCATGTGGCGGGTGTGTGGTCGCTGGCTGACGCCGTGAAGGTGGTGTCGGCGCGTGGTGCGCTGATGCAGGCGCTGCCGTCTGGTGGCGCGATGGTGGCGATCCAGGCGTCCGAGGCCGAGGTTGCTGTGGATCTGCCGGAGACGGTGGGCATTGCGGCGGTCAACGGTCCGACGTCGGTGGTCGTTTCCGGTGTGGCCGCTGACGTCGAGGTGGTTGCGGAGCGGTGGCGTGAGGCGGGGCGGAAGGTGTCTCGCCTGAAGGTCAGTCACGCGTTCCATTCGCCGCTGATGGACCCGATGCTCGACGAGTTCCGGCGGGTCCTTGAGGGTGTTTCGTACGAGGCTCCGGCGGTCCCGATCGTTTCGACGCTGACGGGCCGGTTGGCCACTGCTGAGGAGCTGACCTCGGCGGAGTACTGGGTGCGGCACGTCCGAGAGCCGGTGCGGTTCGCCGACGCCGTGAGCACGCTCGTGGACGAGGGTGTGACCACGTTCGTCGAGGTGGGTCCGGGCGGAACGCTCTCCGCGCTGGGGCAGGAGTCGGCTCCGGAGGCCGGGTTCGTGCCGGTGCTGCGGAACGATCGCCCGGAGGAGGCGGCGGTGACCGCCGCGGTCGCGGAAGCGCACGTGCGGGGCGCTCACGTGGACTGGTCCGCCTATTTCGAGGGCAGTGGCGCGCGACGGGTGGATCTGCCGACGTACGCGTTCCAGCGTGAGCGCTTCTGGCTGGACGTGCGGCCCTCGGTCGGCGATGTCACGGCGGCCGGACTGGGTTCGGCGGAGCACCCGTTGTTGGGTGCGACCGTCACCCTCGGTGGCACGGATGGTGTGTTGCTGACGGGTCGGCTGTCGGTTCAGTCGCATCCGTGGCTTGCTGATTATGTGGTGCAGGGTTCGGTGTTGTTGCCTGGTGCTGCGTTTGTGGAGTTGGCGGTGCGGGCGGGGGATCAGGTCGGGTGTGATCTGGTGGAGGAGTTGGTGCTGGAGGTGCCGCTTGTTCTGCCGGTCAGTGGTTCGGTTCGGGTGCAGGTGTGGGTTGGTGCGGCGGATGAGTCGGGTCGGCGTGAGCTGAGTTTCCATTCCAGTGTGGGTGACGCGGACGATGGTCGTTCGTGGGCGCGGCATGCCACGGGTGTGCTGCGTGAGGGTGATCGCTCTGGTGGGGCTTCGCTGGTCGAGTGGCCGCCCGCGGGTGCGGAGGCCCTAGGCCTTGAGGGGTTCTACGGCGAGTTGGCGGAGCTGGGCTTGGACTATGGCCCGGTGTTCCAGGGGTTGCGGTCGGCTTGGCGCAAGGGCGATGAGGTGTTCGCCGAGGTCGCGCTGCCGGAGGGTGTGAAGGCCGAGGGCTTCGGTCTGCATCCGGCGTTGCTGGACGCGGCGCTGCACGCGATCGGCCTGGCGGGTGACGGCAGTGACTCTGGTGGCTTGCCGTTCTCGTGGTCGGGTGTGCGGCTGCATGCCTCGGGTGCGACGGCGTTGCGGGTGCGGCTGACTCCTGCGGGGGCGGACGGAGTGTCGTTGGCCGTGGCGGATGGGGCGGGTGCTCCGGTCGCGACCGTGGACTCGCTGGTATTGCGCCCGGTGTCGTTGGACCAGTTCGCTGCTGGTGACGGTCAGGGCGACGACGCGTTGTTCGGTGTCGACTGGGTGTCGGTGCCCGTGTCCGTATCCGTGTCCGAGGGCGATGTTCCGTCGGTCGAGTGGACCGATGCGGAGGCGCTTGCGGGGTCGGCGGAGCTGGCTGACTTTGTTGTTCTGTCGTGCCCGGTCACTTCCGGGTCCGACCCGGTCGCCGGTGCGCATGAAGTGGCGCACTGGGCGCTGAATGCCATCCAGTCCTGGTTGGCGGACGAGCGGTTCGACGCGTCGCGCCTGGTCATCGCGACCAACGGTGCGATCGCCACTACGGCCGAGGAGGACGCGCCGAACCTGGCGCAGGCGGCGGTGTGGGGTCTGGTGCGGTCCGCTCAGTCGGAGAATCCGGATCGGATCGTGCTGGTCGACCTCGACGAGGAGACGGCCTCGCTGGATGGACTGGCGTCCACGCTGGCCACGGGTGAGCCGCAGTTGGCGGTGCGTGCGGGTGCTGTCAGTGCCCCGCGCTTGGCCAGGGTGCGGCGGTCCGTGGTGGACGATCCTGGTTTCGGTTCGGGTGCGGTGCTGGTGACCGGTGCGACGGGCACGTTGGGTGGCCTTGTCGCTCGGCACCTGGTCGCGGAGCGAGGTGTACGCAGCCTGCTGCTGGTGAGCAGGCGCGGTGCCGCGGCTCAGGGCGCTGAGGATCTGCGTGCCGAACTGGTCGCGCAGGGCGCCGAGGTGGCGTTTGCCGCGTGTGACGTGGCCGACCGTGAGGCCGTGGCGGCGCTGCTGGCCGAGCATGAGGTCTCCGCCGTTGTGCATACGGCGGGTGTGCTGGACGACGGGACGATCGGTTCGCTGACGCCTGAGCGGATCGACGGTGTGTTCCGGCCGAAGGTGGATGCGGCGTGGCATCTGCATGAGCTGACACGGGACTTGGGCCTGTCGGCGTTCGTGCTGTTCTCGTCCGCCGCGGGTGTGTTCGGTGGCGCGGGTCAGGGCAACTACGCGGCCGCCAACGCGTTTCTCGACGCACTCGCCCAGCATCGCCGCGCGGCCGGTCTGTCCGCCACGTCGTTGGCGTGGGGGCTGTGGGCGGATGCGGATGGTATGGCGGGCAGTCTCGATGAGGCTGATGTGCGGCGGATGACTCGTAGTGGTGTGATCCCGATCGGTGCGGCCGAGGGCTTGGCGTTGTTTGATGCGGCGGGTTCGGCGGGTCGTGCCGCGCTGGTCCCGATCCCCCTCGATCTGCCGGTGTTGCGTCGCGAGGCGCGTTCTCGGCCGTTGCCGCATCTTCTGCGGGGTCTGGTTCGGGGTGTTGTGCGTAGGTCGGTGGAGTCTGGTCTGGTGGTTGCCGGGTCTGCGTTGGCTCGGTCGTTGGCGGGGCTGTCTGTCGCGGAGCGGGAGAAGGCGCTGTTGGATCTGGTGCTGGGGCATGTGGCGGTGGTCCTTGGGCATGGTTCGGCGCAGGCGATCGTGCCTGAGCGTGCGTTCAAGGAGTTGGGTTTTGATTCGCTGAGTTCGGTGGAGTTGCGTAACCGGTTGAATGCGGCGACTGAGTTGGCGTTGCCGGCGACGTTGGTCTTTGATTATCCGACTCCTGCTGCGCTGGCGGCGCATCTTGGTGCGGAGTTGCTGGGTGGTGTGGTCGATGTTGTGGCCAATGTTCCGGTGGCGGTGGTGGCTGATGAGCCGATCGTGATTGTCGGGATGAGTTGCCGTTTCCCGGGTGGGGTCGAGTCGCCGGAGGACTTGTGGCGTTTGGTGGCCGGGGGCGGGGACGCGGTGTCGCAGTTCCCGACGGACCGTGGCTGGGACATCGACTCGCTTTATGATCCCGATCCGGATCAGTCGGGCACCACGTACAGCCGTATGGGTGCCTTCCTGGACGGCGTCGCGGACTTCGACCCGGGCTTCTTCGGGATCTCGCCGCGCGAAGCCGCCGCCATGGACCCGCAGCAGCGGCTGCTGCTCGAGACGTCGTGGGAGGCCTTCGAGCGGGCGGGCATCGACCCGACTTCGCTGAGGGGCGGCCGGTCGGGTGTCTTCGTCGGTACGAACGGCCAGGACTACGCGGCGCTGTTGATGGCCGCGCAGGAGGAAGTCGAGGGGTACGCGGGCACCGGTATCTCGGCGAGTGTCATCTCCGGCCGCCTGTCGTACACGTACGGCTTTGAAGGCCCTGCGGTGACGGTGGACACGGCGTGCTCGTCATCGCTGGTCGCGCTCCACTTGGCGGTGAACGCGCTGCACAAGGGTGAGTGCGAGCTGGCGCTGGTCGGTGGCGTCTCTGTGATGTCGACGCCGGGCTCGTTCATCGAGTTCAGCCGCCAGCGTGGCCTGGCTGCGGATGGTCGTGTCAAGGCGTTCGCTGATGCTGCTGACGGCACCGGGTGGGGTGAGGGTGTCGGCATGCTGCTCGTGGAGCGTCTGTCGGATGCTCAGCGCAACGGCCACCAGATCCTTGCGGTGGTACGTGGTTCGGCGGTGAATCAGGATGGTGCGTCGAATGGTCTGACCGCGCCGAATGGTCCCTCGCAGCAGCGGGTGATCCGCCAGGCGCTTGCGAGTGCGGGCCTGGAGTCGGCCGATGTCGATGCCATGGAGGCGCATGGCACGGGCACCACGCTTGGTGACCCGATCGAGGCGCAGGCGCTGCTTGCCACTTACGGTCAGGGCCGCCCTGCCGACCGGCCGCTGTTGCTGGGGTCGGTGAAGTCCAACATCGGTCACACGCAGGCCGCCGCCGGTGTCGCCGGTGTGATCAAGATGGTCATGGCGATGCGGGAGGGCGTGCTGCCGCAGACACTGCACGTGGATGAGCCGACCTCACAGGTCGACTGGTCCGCCGGCGCGGTGCAGCTGCTGACCGAGTCGCGCCCGTGGCCGGAGACCGACCGGCCGCGCCGGTTCGGTGTGTCATCGTTCGGATTCAGCGGCACGAACGCGCACACCATCATCGAGCAGGCCCCGGAGACCGAGCAGGGCGCGGCTGCGGCCGAGTTGGCTCCCGCCGTTGCCTCCGAGGCGGTCGGCCTTGTGCCGTGGGTGTTGTCGGCGCGGAATGCCGAGGCGCTGCGGGAGCAGGCGACGCGACTGCTCTCCGGCGTGGTCGACCTGGACCCCGTGGATGTCGGCTTCTCCCTCGCGACGACGCGGGCGTCGCTCGAAGAGCGTGCGGTCGTCATCGCGGACGACGTGGAGACCCGGCTTGCTGCTCTGACCGCGCTGGCCGAGGGCGGTCAGGCGGCGGGTGTGGTGACGGGCAGCGCCGTTGCCGGCGGGCTGCTGGGCTTCTTGTTCTCGGGTCAGGGTTCTCAGCGGCTGGGTATGGGGCGTGAACTGTTCGCCCGTTTCCCGGTGTTCGCCGAGACTCTGGAGGCTGTGCTTGCGGAGTTCAGGCCTGAGGTCCGTGAGGTGTTGTTCGGTGAGGATGCTGATGCGCTGAATGAGACGGGGGTGACGCAGCCCGCGTTGTTCGCGGTTGAGGTGGCGTTGTTCCGGCTGCTTGAGTCGTGGGGTGTGCGCCCCGGCATACTCGCCGGTCACTCGATTGGCGAGTTGGCCGCCGCGCATGTGGCGGGTGTGTGGTCGTTGGCGGATGCCGTGAAGGTGGTGTCGGCGCGTGGCGCGCTGATGCAGGCGCTGCCGTCTGGTGGCGCGATGGTGGCGATCCAGGCGTCCGAGGCTGAGGTCGCTGCGGATCTTCCGGAGTCCGTGGGCATTGCTGCCGTCAACGGCCCGAGCTCGGTGGTCGTTTCCGGTGTCGCCGCTGATGTTGAGGTGGTTGCGGAGCGGTGGCGTGAGGCGGGGCGGAAGGTGTCTCGCCTGAAGGTCAGTCACGCGTTCCATTCGCCGCTGATGGACCCGATGCTGGACGAGTTCCGGCGGGTTCTTGAGGGTGTGTCGTACGAGGCTCCCGTGCTCCCGATCGTGTCGACGCTGACGGGCCGGTTGGCCACCGCCGAAGAACTTGCCTCGCCCGACTACTGGGTGCGGCACGTGCGGGAGTCCGTGCGTTTCCATGACGCGGTGGTGGCGTTGTGCGAGCAGGGCGCTGAGGTGTTCGTCGAGGTTGGTCCGGGCGGGACGTTGTCGGCGCTGGGGCTTGGCGGTGCGCCGGATGCGGTGTTCCTGCCCGCGTTGCGTGCGGACAGGTCCGAGGAGGTTGCGCTGGTCACTACGGTTGCCGCGCTGTACACGCGGGGTGTGGTGGTCGACTGGGCCGGATTCTTCGCGGGCAGCGGCGGTCGGCGCGTTGACCTGCCGACGTACGCCTTCCAGCACCAGCGCTACTGGCTGGATGTGCGGACCGGTGAGCGCACCGAGCGTCTTTCGCCGGTGGAGGCGCGGTTCTGGGGGGTTGTGGAGGACGGTGACATCGCCGATCTCGCCCGTACGTTGGATGTGTCGTCGGATGCTCCGTTGAGTGCGGTGCTGCCGAGGCTTTCGGCGTGGCGTAAGGAGCAGCAGGGTCGTTCGACGGTTGATGGTTGGCGGTATCGGGTCGAGTGGCGGTCGGTGGTTGCCGGGTCCGGGCGCCTGGAGGGTGCTTGGCTGGTTGTTGCGCCGGTTGGTGAGGACCGTGCGGAGTGGGTTCGTGAGGCGCTGGTCCGTAGTGGTGCGGACGTGCGGGTTGAGCACGTGGATCCGGGGTCGGTTGACTGGGCGGAGCGGCTGGCTGACCTGTCGGTTCTGAGTGGTGTGGTCTCGCTGCTGGGCTTGGCGGATGCGGGTGGTTCGGCTGTGCCTGTGGGTGTGGCGGCCACGGTTGGTCTGTTGCAGGCGCTGGGTGAGGCGGAGGTGCCGTTGTGGTGCCTGACGTCGGGTGCGGTGTCGGCGGGTGCGGGTGATGTCGTTGCCGGGTTCGAGCAGTCGATGTTGTGGGGTCTGGGCCGGGTGGCCGCGCTGGAGCAGTCCACCCGCTGGGGTGGCCTGATCGATCTGCCGGAGGCTCGGGATGAGCGGGTCGGTGATCTGCTGGTCTCGGTGCTTGCCGGGTCGGGTGGTGAGGACCAGGTCGCGCTGCGGGACGGCGAGATCCTGGGACGCAGGCTGGTGCCCGCGCCGCTCGGCAAGGCACCCGAGGCGGGCTGGTCGCCGCGCGGGACGGTCCTGGTCACAGGTGGTACCGGTGCGCTCGGCGCACACGTAGCCAGGTGGCTGGTGGGCAAGGGTGCCGAGCACCTGCTGCTGACCAACAGGCGTGGGCTGGAGGCCGATGGTGCGGAGGAGCTGCGCGCGGAGCTGACCGAGCTGGGCGCCCGTGTCACCATCGCGGCCTGCGACGTCGCCGATCGCGACGCTCTGGCGGATGTGCTGGCGTCGGTCCCCGACGAGTTCCCGCTCACCGCGGTGGTGCATGCGGCGGGTATTGAGCGTTCTGGTGTTCTGGCGGATCTTGATCCGGATGCTTTGGGTGGGTTCGCCGAGGTGTTGTCGGCGAAGGTGGAGGGTGCGCGCAATCTGCATGAGCTTTTGGGTGAGCGTCAGTTGGACGCGTTCGTTCTGTTCTCCTCCATTGCTGGTGTGTGGGGCAGTGGTGGGCAGGGGGCGTATGCGGCCGCCAATGCCTATCTGGATTCCCTGGCCGATCACCGCAGGGCGGTGGGTCTGTCTGCGACGGCGGTGGCGTGGGGTCCGTGGGGTGGTGGTGGCATGGTCGCGGGGGCCGGCCGGGATGCGGCGGCGCAGTTGCGGCGTCGGGGTCTGCCGACGATGGCTCCGGGGGTGGCGATTGCGGGGCTGGC
>NZ_JBVIHP010000043.1:0-49538 GCF_055570235.1 Streptomyces sp. NPDC031274
GCGTCGTACGGCGGCTGGGGGTCGTACTCGATGAGCAGTTGTACGGTCTGCGCGTGCTCGTCGCCCGCGATCTTCCCGGCGAGGGTGAGGCCCATGTCGATACCGGCGGAGACGCCCGCCCCGGTGACGTACTTGCCGTCGAAGACGACGCGCTGCCCCGTCGACTCGACGCCGAACTGCTTGATCTGCTCCAGCGCCAGCCAATGGGACGTGGCGCGGCGGCCCTTGAGGAGACCGGCCGCCGCGAGGAGGAGCGAGCCGGTGCAGACGGACGTCGTCCAGGTGGTGTGCGCGTCGACGGCGCGGAGCCAGCCGAGTACGGCCTCGTTCGCCAGGTCGGGCTCTGGGCTGCCGGGTACGACGACGATGTCCGGGCTGCTGACCTCGGCGAGCGACTTCGTGGCGACGAGGGAGAGCGCGCGGGTGTCGTCGAGGACGGGACCGGCCTGCTCGGCCACGAACACGACTTCGGCGCCGGGGAGACCGGCGAGGGTCTGGAAGGGGCCTACCGCGTCGAGGACGGTGAACTTGTCGTAGAGAAGGATCGCGATCTGCATGCGCCGATTCTTTCGGCGCCCGCGGATGTCAGCAAGGACGAATAGCCCACCTTTACTGCCACCCCCCTCGGTCGCTTGCCGCGCCTGCCAGCCCCGGTCAGTCCTGCGGGCTGCCCGGAGCGTGGTGGTCGCCGAGCGGGCTGATCGGGGTGTCGTGGTCGCCGATCGGGCTGCCGGGGGCGTGGTGGTCGCCGAGCGGGCCGACCGGGGTGTGGCTGTCGGCGAGCACCGGGCTCGCGGTGCCGGCTGTGGCGGCGGCCGCGATGGCCAGAGTGACGAGAACTTTGTTGGCGCGAGTCATTGCGGCTCCTGAGAAAGATGTGGCGTGCGGATGCGGACGGTACGTGACGCTGGTGAGTGACAGGGCGGGGAACGTTCGTGCGTCATGTCCTGGCTTTGTTCACAAGTTCCGACGGCAGATGTCGATGACTTCGGGAGGCACCCGCAGGCCGGTGGGATCGATGTTCACGAGAACGGGAGGCACTCGCTGTCAGCGGCGGAACTGCGCGCCCCTGGCGAGGCGTCCGTCACTACGTGGATACCGAACAGACGACTCGGCACAGGGCCGTCACCGGAGCCGCAGGGTGCCTCATCGCCGTGCTCGGCGCCATGGCGGGCTCCGCGGTCTGGCTCCCGTACGGTCGGAGGGGCCTCTTCGGCGACTTCGAAGGCGAGACCAATCAGGACCTGCTCTGGCTGGGCCTGCCGGTCCTGGTGCTGGCCGGGACAACCGCCGCCTTGGCCGTGTTTGCCGCCATACGGGGCCGGTGGCGGTCCGCCCTCGTCCTCGCGGCGGCCGTAGCGGGGCTCGCCGCCTTCGGATACGGCTTCGACGTCCTGGCCGGTCCGCAGGCGACACGACACTGCGCGCCGTCCTGCTGATCCCGACCTGGCCTGTCGTGTTCGGCGGAGCCCCCTCCCCTCTCCAACAACGGCTCCTTCAAGCCGGGACCACGTGGCTGTTTTCGAACTCCTGCGCTGTGTCCACCCTGCGCCGTGTCCGTCCTGGTCCGGATACGAACGTCCTTTTTGAGGGGCGAGGCACTGCCCGTTCTCGTGAACACTCCGCGCGCAGGGTGCCTCCCGAACTGCTGTCGAAACGCTGCTCTGCGACGTGAACAGAGCCAATGTCCGAGGCCTCTTCGAACGATTCCGCACCATTCCGCCGCCGTTCTGCTTGAACCGGGCTCCAGACATGCGCCGACCGCGGTGGCTTCCCCTCCGCGCCACCGCGGTCGACCCCCCGTCAGGATGTAAGCCTTTAAGTCCTTCAGTCCTTCAGTCCTTCGCCGGCGGGGCGGGGCTGTGGTGGTCGCCCTGCGTGGTGACCGTGCCGTCGGCGGGCGGCGCCGGGCTGTGGTGGTCGCCCATCGTGGTGATGGCGCCGTCGGCGGGCGGGGCGGGGCTGTGGTGGTCGCCCTGCGTGGTTATGCCGTCCTTCTTCTTCTTCGCTGCGTCGCTCATGCTGTCAACTCCTGAGATGTCGGCGGCGGGCAACTATATAGAACGCCCCCCGTCCGGCGACTCCCCCGAAGACCGCCGGAAAGGGGGCGAGCGGAGCATCACCCGAGAGGTGATGCTCCCGGCAACCCGTCTGCCCCCCGACGCGACGGATCGACTGCACTCAGAATGCAGGGTGGGCATAAACGATTGATGAACGTCGCCCAGGCACCGCTTATACGCCTCCGACGCGACGCCCAGGCACCGCTGACGCACCTCCGATGTACCGCCGATGCGCCTCCGCTGCGTTCGATCAGACCGCGGGGAGCGGCGCCAAGAGCTTTCGTACCGCGTCCGCTTCGGCTGCTCCGCACTGTTCGTACAGTGACAGGGACTCGTGCCAGCACGCCCGCGCACGATCCGTCTGGCCGAGGCGGCTCAGCGCCTTGCCCAGCGTCGTCAGGACGTGAGCTCGCGTCCGGTCGCCGCCGATGCAGCCGATGGCGAGGGCCTGTTCCGCGTGCTGGGCCGCCTGCGCCGCGCTCTCGGCCGTCAGGTGGGCCTGGGCGATGCGGAAGTGCGCTGTGCCCTCCCAGAGGCGCTGCCTGTTCGTCTCGAACTTGTGCAGGGCCTCGGCGAGCTGTTCCATCGCCTCGGAGTGGCGTCCGGCCTGGGTCAGCGCGATTCCCAGTGCGTACTGGGCGTTGGCCAGACGCAGGGTGTGTCCTATGCGGTCGTAGATGTCGATGCCCTGCTGGGCGAGGTCGATGGCGCGTGAGGTGTGCCCCATGAACAGGTGCATGCGGGAGAGATTGCACAGGGCACTCGCCTCGTTCGGGCGGCTCTCGTCCGCCCGGGCGCCGTCTATCGCCCGGAGAAGATGCTCTTCCGCGTCCGCGTACCGCCCCTGGTTGAGGGCGATGATGCCTCGGTCGTTCGATGCCCAGTAGACCGGAGTCGGGTCGCCCGCCGCCGTCGCGAGCAGCGCGGCCAGGCGGGCTTCCTCGTCCGCGTCGTCATAACGTCCGGCCACCAGATGGACGTTGGTGATCGTCGTGCGGGCGCGCGCCTCTGTGCAGCTGTCACCGGCCGTATGGGCCGCGTCACGCGCGGACAGCGCGACAGCCTCGTACTGCTTGGAGTTGGCACCGGACTCCGCGAGGTCCTGCGAGGCCCAGAGTAGGTCGACCGCGCGCCGCAGGCTCGTGCCCTTCGCAGCCTGCTGCGCACAGGCCAGCAGGCAGTTCGCCTCGGTGTAGAGCCAGCCCAGTGCTTTGTGCCGGTCGTCGAACGAGAGACCGGCGTACGCGGTGGGGGCCAGGTGATCCACGAGACGATCACCCGGCCGCTCAAGGGCGTACACCCCCGCCGCCGTCGCCAAGTAGAAGTCCAGCAACCGCGACAGGGCTTCTTCCCGCTCGACGGTCGGCAGCTCCCGCTCGGCGCACGCACGCGCGTAGAGCCGGACGAGGTCGTGGTAGCGGTAGCGGCCGGGTGCCGCCGACTCGACCAGGGACGTGTCGACCAGCATCTCCAGCAGGTCCTCCGTCTCCTCGACGGGGAGGTCCAGTACCGCGGCCGCCGCGGCCAGGGAGAGGTCCGGGCCGTCCGCGAGGCCTAGGAGGCGGAACGCCCGTGCCTGGCCGGGCTCCAGTTGGCCGTAGCCCAGTTCGAACGTCGCCTTGACCGCGAGGTCGCCCGCCTGGAGTTCGTCCAGGCGGCGTCGCTCGTCCGCGAGCTTGGCGGCCAGGGTCGAGACCGTCCACGTACGGCGGGCCGCGAGGCGTGATGCCGCGATGCGGATGGCGAGGGGCAGGAAGCCGCACGCCGCCACCACGTCGAGCGCGGCCTTGCGCTCCGACTGGACCCGCTCCTCGCCGACGATCCGGGTGAAGAGGAGCAGCGCCTCCTCGGGGGACATCACGTCCAGGTCCACCAGGTGCGCCCCGGCGAGGTCCACCATCCGGATGCGGCTCGTCACGAGCGCCGCGCAGCCCTCCATGCCGGGGAGCAGGGGACGTACCTGGGCCGCGTCACGCGCGTTGTCCAGGACGACGAGGACCCTGCGGCCGTCCAGGACCGAGCGGTAGAGGGCCGCCCTCTCCTCCAGGGAGTCCGGGATCGCCGAGTCCGCCGTGCCCAGGGCCCGCAGGAACGCGCCGAGGACCGTCTCCGGTTCCGCCGCACGCGCGCCCGCTCCTTGCAGGTCCACGTACAGCTGGCCGTCGGGGAAGTGCGTCCGTGCCACATGCGCCACATGGACGGCGAGCGTCGTCTTGCCCACGCCCCCGATGCCCGCGAGCGCCGAGACCGCCATCACCCGGCCCTCCGCCGCCGACAGGATGTCGCTCAGTTCGGATACGAAGGAGGCGCGGCCCGTGAAGTCCGGGACCGTCGCCGGGAGCTGCGCGGGGCGCACCACCGCCGCGGCCGGTTCCGGAGCCGCCGCCGACGGCTCGGCGAGCGCCGGGTCCGCCTGGAGGATGCGCTGCTGGAGTTCCTTCAGGCCGGGGCGCGGGTCCACGCCCAGTTCGTCGTCGAGCAGGCGGCGGGTGTCGGCGTAGACCGCGAGGGCTTCCGCTTGGCGCCCGCTGCGGTAGAGCGCCAGCATCAGCAGCTCGCGCAGGCGTTCACGCAGGGGATGCGCCGCCGTGAGGGCCGTGAGTTCCGATACGGCCTCCGCGTGGCAGCCGACCTCCAGGTCCATGTCCAGGCGGGATTCGAGGAGCTGGAGGCGCCACTCGTCAAGGCGGGTGCGCTCCGTCTCCGCGTACGGGCCGGGGACGTTGGCCAGGGGCTCGCCGTCCCAGAGGCTCAGTGCCTTGTTGACCAGGGAGCGCGCCTGGCAGAGGTCGCCGACTCCGCGCGCCTTCTCCGCCTCCGCCGACAGGTCCTCCGCGAGCGCCAGGTCGAGGGCGCCGTCGGCCACCGCGATCGAGTACCCGCCCGACTCGCTGACCAGGACTCCGGCGGGCAGGACCTTGCGCAGCCGTGACGCGTACGTACGCACTGCGGCGAGGGCCTGCGAGGGCGGTTCGTCGCCCCAGAGGGCGTCGATCAGTTCGTGTGACGTCGCCGTGCGCCCTGCCCGCAGGAGGAGCGCCGCGAGCAGGGCGCGCTGCTGCGGAGAGCCCATGGGCAGCTGCTCGGCGCCGTGCCATGCGCGTACGGGGCCGAGCACGCTGAAGTGCGGTCTCGATCCCTCGGGGGCGTTCCCCGGGGCCGGACGCCGCTGGTCCGGTACTCGCGGTACACCGTCCATCGCTCCCCCTGCTGCCCTGCCGTGCGCGGCCGTCGCGCCGTGCCTGGTCCTGCGTCGCGGGTCTGCCCTTCCCGCGATTTTCGCTCTTTGCCTGGATTCCGTATTCCACCGGCACTTGCTGCCCGCCAGTTTGCCTTGTTCCTGGCGGATGCGTCAGCAGTGGGAGACGGCTCTCACAGGGTCCACGCACTCTGGCGCCCGGGATCGGCCCGTGCGCGGACGGCCGGAGCGGCGCCGACGGACAGTTCATGAGTTGCCGACGAGTAGCTGACGTATAGCTGACGGGTCGTCAGATCGGCGCTACCGTGGAGCACATGGAGACCACTGAGACCTTGCCGACGTTCCCGAGGATCATCTCGGTGGACGACCACACCGTCGAGCCCGCCAACGTCTGGCGGGACCGGCTCCCGTCGAAGTACCGCGACAGCGGGCCGCGCGTCGTCCGTGCACCTCTGAAGGAAATGACCTTTCTGGGCGGTAAGTTCGCCCCCGTGATGGGGGCGAAGGGGGACGATGGGCCCATAGGTGACTGGTGGATCTATGAGGATCTGCACCGGCCCCTCACCCGCCTCGACACCTCCGTCGGGTACGACAGGGACGAGATCAAGCTCGAGGTCATCACGTACGAGCAGATGCGCCCGGGGTCCTTCAGCGTGCCCGACCGCCTCGCCGACATGGACGTCAACCACGTCCAGTCCGCCCTCTGCTTCCCCACCTTCCCCCGCTTCTGCGGGCAGACGTTCACCGAGGCGAAGGACCGCGAACTCGGCCTGCTCGGCGTACAGGCCTACAACGACTGGATGGTGGACGAGTGGTGCGGGCCCGAGGCGCACGGCCGTCTCATCCCCCTCACCCTCATTCCGCTCTGGGACGCGGAGCTGGCCGCCGCCGAGGTCCGCCGCAACGCCGCCCGCGGCGTACGTGCCGTCGCCTTCTCCGAGATACCACCCCACCTGGGCCTCCCTTCCATCCACACGGACGAGTGGGACCCCTTCCTGCGGGCCTGCGACGAGACCGGCACCGTCATCGCCATGCACATCGGGTCGAGCAGCAAGATGCCGTCGACCTCCGCCGACGCGCCGCCCGCCGTCGGGTCCACCATCACCTTCGCCAACTGCTGCTTCTCGATGGTCGACTGGCTGATGAGCGGCAAGTTCGAGCGCTTCCCGAACCTCAAGATCATGTACGCCGAGGGGCAGATCGGGTGGATTCCGTACATCCTGGAGCGCGCGGACGTGGTCTGGGAGGAGAACCGGGGCTGGGGCGGGGTCGCCGACAAGGTGCACCGGCCGCCGTCCGAGCTCTTCACCGAGCACGTCTACGGGTGCTTCTTCGATGACGCCTTCGGACTGAAGAACCTCGACTCGATCGGCGTCGGCAACGTCCTGTACGAGACCGACTACCCGCACTCCGACTCGACCTGGCCCAAGTCCAGGGAGGTCGGCGAGGAGCAGATGGGGCACCTGGCACCGGACGTGGTCGACCGGATCGTACGGGGCAACGCGATCGATCTGCTGGGGCTCACGGGTGAGGGGTTGTGGGCGGGGCCTGGGGCTTAGTCAGCCCGCCCGGCCGCCCAGCCGCCCACCCGCTCAATCGTCCAGTCACCCCCGCCCCCTTGCCTGACGATGCGTCAGCTAAGACGATGAGTGCCGTCGCCGTACATGACAGACCGTCAGATCAGTTCGGATCAGATCAAGTCGAATCAGACCAGACCAGACCAAGGTGAGGGGTCGGGTGGTTCCCATGGCTGCCAACGCGCTGGCGCACATCTTCCCGCAAGGGCGACTGGTCTACGGGATGCAGCTCCCGATCCAGTCGCAGAGCGTCATCTACGCGGAGGCGTGGGAGGCGGACGCCACCACCGACGACCTCGCCGAGATCGCCCGCACCGCGGACCGGAGCGGCTTCGCGTACATCGCGAGCTGTGATCACGTGGCCATTCCGCGGCGGCTCGCCGACACCATGAGCACCGTCTGGTACGACCCGGTGGCCACCCTCTCCTTCCTCGCCGGGATCACCGAGAACGTACGGCTCATGAGCCATGTCGCCGTCGTCGGCCTCCGGCATCCGCTCGTCAGCGCCAAGCAGTACGCCACCTTGGACCGGCTCAGCGGCGGGCGGCTGATCCTCGGGGTCGGGGCCGGGCATGTGCAGGAGGAGTTCGACGCCGTCGGGGCCGACTTCGAGCGGCGCGGGTCCGTGCTCGACGAGACCGTCGACGCGCTCATCGCGTCGCTCGGCCCCGAGGAGTACCCCGAACACCACGGCGAGCACTACGACTTCAGCGGCCTTGGCCAGCGGCCCCGCCCCGCGCAGGAACGCGTCCCCATCTGGGTGGGCGGCTCGTCGCCCGCCGCCGTCCGCAGGGCCGCAGTCCGCGGTGACGGATGGCTGCCGCAGGGCGACCCGCGCGACAAGCTGCCCGCGCAGATCGCCCGGCTCAAGCGGCTCCGCGAGGAGGCGGGCGTGCGGGAGCCGATCGTCGTGGGGGCGATCGCCGAGCCCCTGTACGTGGGGGAGCCCGGCTGGTCCGTGGGGCGGCGCACCCTCAGCGGGAAGCCGGACGCCCTCGCGGAGTCGCTGCGCGCGTACGGGGCGATGGGGGTGCAGCAGATACAGGTGCGGTTCCGCAGCCGCAGTCGCACCGAACTCACCGACCAGATGGCGGCGTTCGCCGCCGAAGTCGCCCCGCACCTCAACTGAGACCTCTCTAACCGAGACCTCTCCATCTGAGACCTCTCTGAAGCCCTCACTCAAGGAGACCCGCATGGGCAAGCTGGACGGGCGCGTCGTCATCGTCACCGGTGCGGCGCGCGGGCAGGGCGAACAGGAGGCGCGGCTCTTCGCCGCCGAGGGGGCGCGGGTCGTCATCGCCGACGTGCTCGACGAGCAGGGCGAGGCGCTCGCCGAGGAGCTAGGCGGCGACGTGGCCAGGTTCGTGCACCTCGACGTCAGTCAGGAAGCCGACTGGGAGGCGGCGGTCGGCGCCGCGAAGGACGCCTTCGGGAAGATCGACGGCCTGGTCAACAACGCCGGGATCCTGCGTTTCAACGAACTCCTCAGCACCCCGCTCGAAGAGTTCCAGCAGGTCATCCAGGTCAACCAGATCGGCTGCTTCCTCGGCATCCGCACCGTGGCGCCCGAGATCGGGGCGGCCGGCGGCGGGACCATCGTGAACACCGCCTCGTACACGGCGCTGACGGGCATGGCGTACGTCGGCGCGTACGCCGCGACCAAGCACGCCATCCTCGGGCTCACGCGCGTCGCCGCCCTTGAGCTCGCCGACAGGAACATCCGCGTCAACGCCGTCTGCCCGGGGGCCGTCGACACCCCGATGACCAACCCCGCGCAGCTCGACCCGAGCGCCGACCCCACCGAGGCGGGGGAGGCTGTCGCCGAGCTCTACAAGAAGCTCGTGCCGCTCGGGCGGATCGGCAGGCCCGAGGAGGTGGCCGCCCTCGCCCTCTTCCTGACCGGCGGCGACTCGGCCTACATCACCGGGCAGCCGTTCGTCATAGACGGGGGCTGGCTCGCGGGCGTCAGCATCGTCTGACGCAGCGTCAGTAAGGGCTGCCCCGGGTATTGACGGTCATCGCGGCCGGTGGAACAGTCGTCGCATCGCAATCTGACGGTTCGTCAGAAACTCGCAGATACTCACGAGGATGGTGAACCTCCTTGGAATTCGGTCTCTTTGTACAGGGATACGTGCCCGCCAAGCGGGCCAAGGTCGACCCCGAAGCGGAGCACAAGGCGCTCATCGAGGAGACCGAGTACGTCATCCAGGCGGACAAGTCCGGCTTCAAGTACGCCTGGGCGTCCGAGCACCACTTCCTGGAGGAGTACTCGCACCTCTCCGCCAACGACGTCTTCCTCGGCTACCTCGCCCACGCGACTGACCGCATCCACCTGGGCTCCGGCATCTTCAACCCGCTCGCCCCGGTGAACCATCCGGTCAAGGTCGCCGAGAAGGTCGCCATGCTCGACCATCTCTCCGAAGGACGCTTCGAGTTCGGGTCGGGGCGCGGCGCCGGGTCGCACGAGATATTGGGCTTCATGCCGGGCATCACCGACATGAACCACACCAAGGAACTCTGGGAAGAGACCATCGCCGAGTTCCCCAAGATGTGGCTCCAGGACGAGTACGTCGGCTTCCAGGGCAAGCACTGGTCGCTGCCGCCCCGCAAGATCCTGCCCAAGCCGTACGGGAAGGCGCACCCGGCCATGTGGTACGCCGCCGGGTCCCCGCCCTCGTACGCGATGGCGGGCAAGAAGGGACTCGGGGTACTGGGCTTCAGTGTGCAGAAGGTCTCCGACATGGAGTGGGTCCTCGAGTCGTACAAGACGGCCGTGAAGGACGCCGAACCCGTCGGTGCCTTCGTCAACGACAACGTCATGGTGACCTCGACGGCGATCTGCGCGGAGACGCACAAGAAGGCCGTCGAGATCGCCGTCGGCGGCGGGCTCAACTACCTCCAGTCGCTGCTCTTCCGCTACCACGACACCTTCCCGCGCCCCGAGGGCATCCCCGAGTGGCCCGAGCTGCTCCCCGAGTACAGCGAGGAGATCATCGAGCTGCTCATCGCCGAGGAGCTGATGATCTGCGGCGACCCGGACGAGGTGCTCACGCAGTGCAAGCGCTGGGAGCAGGCCGGTGCCGATCAGCTCAGCTTCGGGCTTCCGATCGGGATCTCGCCCGAGGACACGAAGAACACGATCAAGCTGATCGGTGAGCATGTGATTCCGAAGATCGACACGGATCCCGTGCACCGCACCACGCGTATGCGCGGTGCGGGTGCCTCCGGCGGTTGAGCCGCCCCACTCGCTGCCCCGGCCTTCCCTTCCCGGACGGAGGTCGGGGCACCCCTTTTCGCCCTTCGGGCGAGTTCTCTCCCACCCACCCACCCGATTGCCCCGAAGGGGGACGTCCACGTCATGCTCGACCACCTCATCAAGGGCGCGACCGTAGTCGACGGAACCGGCGCCCCCGCCCGTATCGCCGACGTAGGCATCCGGGACGGCCGCATAGCCGTCATCGCCGACCCCGGAACCCTCACCGAGCAGGCCACGACCAGCGAAGACGCCCAGGGACGCGTCCTCGCCCCCGGGTTCGTCGACCCGCACACCCACTACGACGCCCAGCTCTTCTGGGACCCGTACGCGACCCCGTCCCTGAACCACGGCGTCACCACCGTCGCGGGCGGCAACTGCGGCTTCACGCTCGCCCCGTTGAACGCCGACCGGCCCGAGGACGCCGACTACACGCGGCGGATGATGTCCAAGGTCGAGGGCATGTCACTGGTGGCCCTGGAAGAGGGGGCGCCCTGGTCGTGGAGCTCGTTCGGCGAGTATCTGGACGCCCTGGACGGGCGCGTCGCCGTCAACGCGGGCTTCATGGTGGGGCATTGCGCACTGCGGCGGTACGTCATGGGCGCGGACGCGGTCGGCGGGCAGCCGACCCCCGAGCAGCTCGACCAGATGCTGCGGCTCTTCCACGACGCGATGGACGCCGGCGCCTGGGGGCTCTCCACCACGCAGTCGTCCACGCACTCGGACGGCGACGGGCAGCCCGTGGCCTCCCGGCACGCGAAGCCCGACGAGCTGATCGCGCTCAGCCGGGCCGTGGCCGAGCACGAGGGCACGCAGCTTGAGGCCATCGTCGCCGGGTGCCTCGATCAGTTCAGCGACGACGAGATCGACCTCTTCGTGGAGATGAGCGCCGCCGCCGGACGCCCGCTCAACTGGAACGTCCTGACCATCGACTCCGCCGTCCCCGAACGCGTACCGCGCCAGCTGACCGCGAGTGACCGCGCCCGCAAGGCCGGTGGCCGGATCGTGGCCCTCACGATGCCGATCCTCACCCCCATGAACATGTCGCTGGGCACCTTCTGCGCGCTGAACCTGATACCCGGCTGGGGCGACGTGCTCGGACTCCCCGTTCCCGAGCGCATCGCCAAGCTGCGCGACCCGGACGTCAGGGGCGAGATGCTGCGGCACGCCGCGAGCAAGGAGGCCGGAGTCTTCCGGCGCCTCGCGAACTTCGACCGGTACGTCATCGGGGACACCTACTCCAAGGAGAACGAGGGCCTCACCGGGCGCGTCGTCGGCGACATCGCCGCCGAGCGCGGCCAGGAGGCCTTCCAGTGCCTCGTCGAGATCTGCGCCAACGACGATCTGCGTACGGTCCTGTGGCCCATGCCCTCCGACAACGACCCCGACTCATGGGCCCTGCGCCAGGAGACGTGGCAGCACGAGGACGTGATGCTGGGCGGCTCCGACGCGGGCGCGCACCTGGACCGGATGTGCGGAGCCCCGTACACGACCCGGTTCATCGGGGACTGCCTGCGCGGACGGAAGCTGGTCGGCCTCGAACAGGCGGTCAAGATGCTCACCGACGACCCCGCGCGGCTCTTCGGCCTTCGGGAGCGGGGCCGTATCGAGGAGGGCTTCCACGCCGACCTCGTCCTCTTCGACCCCGAGCGCATCGACGCGGGCAAGGCCACGCTGGTGCACGACCTGCCGGGCGACAGCCCGCGCCTGGACTCGAAGGCGATCGGCGTCAACGCCGTCTGGGTCAACGGAGTCGAGACCATCCGCGAGGACCGGGTGACGGGCGCGACGCCCGGCACGGTGCTGCGTTCGGGCCGGGACACCAGGACGGTGAGCACCAAGTGAGTCCTGAACTCCCGTACGAGCAGCGGTTGTTCATCGGCGGCGAGTGGGTCGAGCCCGACGGCGGTCACTATGAAGTGATCAACCCGGCCACCGAGGGTGTCGTCGGACTCGCGCCCGAGGCGAGCCGCGAGCAGGTGCACGCGGCGGCGGGAGCGGCCCGCGATGCCTTCCGTACCTGGTCGCGTACGGCACCCGAGGAGCGGGCCACCGTCCTGGACCGGGCGGCGGAGATCATGCGGCGCGACTTCGCCGCGTACGCGGAACTCGCACAGGCGGAGAGCGGCGCGACGGCCGGGACGGCGCGCGGGATGCAGGTCGCGGTGTCGGTGGCGCGCTTCAAGCGGTACGCGAAGGGTGCCCTTGAGCCCGTCGAGTCCGCCCTCCCGCCGCAGATCAGCGAGGCGGGCCCGATGGGGAAGGCGGGTGTCCTCGGTGCGCTCGCCGTCCGCCAGCCGGTGGGCGTCGTCACCTGCGTCACCTCGTACAACAACCCCTGGGCCAACCCGGCGGGCAAGGTGGCACCGGCCCTGGCCATGGGCAACACGGTCGTCGTGAAGCCCGCCCCGCAGGACCCGCTGTCGGTGTACCGGATGGCGGCGGCCCTTGAGGAGGCCGGGGCGCCGCCGGGCGTGGTGAACGTGGTGAGCGGCGCGCGCCCGGAGGTGGGCGAGGCGGCTGTGGACTCGCCCGACGTCGACATGGTGAGCTTCACGGGCTCGACGTCGGTGGGGCAGCGGATCGCCGAGGTGTGCGGCCGCGACATGAAACGCCAGCTGATGGAGCTGGGCGGCAAGGGCGCGGCGCTCGTCTTCGAGGACGCGGACCTGGACTCGGCGGTGGCGGGGATCGGGACGACGTACGCCTTCTACAGCGGACAGATCTGCACCGCCCCGACGCGGGTGATCGCGCACCGCGCGATCTACGACGACCTGATCGAGAAGCTGAAGGGCTACATCGGCTTCATGAAGGTCGGCGATCCGCTGGAGAAGGGGACGGTCGTCGGCCCGGTGATCTCGGCGGCGCACCGTGATCGCGTCGAGTCGTACGTGGAGCTCGGCCGGAAGGAAGGCGCGCGGGTCGTCGCGGGCGGCGAGCGCCCGGCGGGCCCCGGCCTCGACCGCGGCTTCTACGTGGCCCCGACGCTGCTCGCGGACTGCACGAACGACATGCGGGTGGTCCGTGAGGAGATCTTCGGCCCGGTCGTCGTGGTGGTCCCCTTCGAGGAGGAAGAGGAGGGCATCGCGCTGGCCAACGACAGCGACTACGGCCTCATCGACTACGTCTGGTCGGGCGACGTGGCCCGCGCCTTCCGGGTCGCGCGGCGGCTGCGCGCGGGCGGGGTCGGCGTGAACACGATCGGCCGGAACATGGAGGCGCCGTTCGGAGGGTTCAAGAGGAGCGGGGTCGGCCGGGACGTGGGTTCGTACGCGCTGCACGCGTACAGCGAGTTGCAGTCGATCGTGTGGCCGGGGTGATGCGGCACGGGTGAGGCGAGCGGGCTGATGCGGCACGGGTCATGCGAGCGGGTTGATGCGAGCGCGGCTGATGTCCGTCATGTGGAACGCGAGAGGACGCCCGGGAAAATTTTGAACCAGGGCAAAGCGGACAGTGCTGCGGTTCCCGCATAGCGGACGGTCTGACGTTTGCCTGCCGATGAGCGACCTTCCCGGCGATCGACTCAATCAATCAATGACAGTTGCCCCAATTCATCCATCGATTGCAAGCCAATCGATCCGGACGCTGATCCTCCGCATGTGGAAACCGCAGCCCTTAACGTCCTGTTCATGACCCAGTTGGACGATCGGCTCCAGGCACCCCGGGCCGGAGACACGGCAGGCGGCGCCCCCGACGGGGGCGTGCGCGCCAAAGGCCTCGGCGGGAACTCCGTCGGCCTCATGGGCAGCGCCGTCATCGGCATCTCCACCGTCGCCCCCGTCTACTGCCTGACGTCGACCCTCGGCTCCACGGCCGGCGAGGTCGGCCTCGCCATGCCCGCGGTCTTCCTCGCGGGCTTCCTGCCGATGCTCCTGGTGGCCTTCGCCTACCGTGAGCTCAACAAGGCCATGCCGGACTGCGGCACCTCGTTCACCTGGACGGTCAAGGCCTTCGGCCCCCGGATCGGCTGGATGTGCGGCTGGGGCCTGGTCATCGCCACGATCATCGTCCTGTCCAATCTGGCGGGCGTGGCGACCTCGTACTTCTGGCTCCTGGCCGGTGAGATCACGGGCAACGGCTCCGTGGCGGCCCTGGACGACGACAAGGCCGTCCACATCCTCACCTGCCTCGCCCTGATCGCGGCCGCGACGGCCATCAGCTATCGGGGGATGACGGCCACCAAGGGCGTGCAGTACGCGCTGGTGGGGCTACAGCTCGCCGTCCTCGCGATCTTCGTCGTGATGGCGTTCCAGAAGGCGGGCAGCGCACAGTTCCCGCTGTCGCAGGACTTCTCCTGGTCGTGGCTGAACCCGTTCGCCGTGAAGTCGTTCTCCTCCTTCACCGCGGGCCTCTCGCTCGCGATCTTCATCTACTGGGGCTGGGACGCCTGCCTTGCGGCCAACGAGGAGACGACCGGCAGCGACAAGACCCCCGGCCGCGCCGCGCTGATCGCGATGGTCGTCCTGGTCGGCTCCTACCTCGCGACGGCCGTCGCCGCGCAGATGGTGGTGGGCGCGGGCACCAAGGGCCTCGGCCTCGCCAACCCCGACACCTCCGACAACGTCTTCGCCGTCCTCGCGGGCCCCGTGATGGGCCCGACCCTCGGCATCCTGCTCTTCGTCGCGGTCCTCGCGTCGGCGGCGGCGAGCCTGCAGACGACGTTCATCCCGGTGGCCCGCACGGTCCTGGCCATGTCCGCGTACGAGGCACTCCCGCCGTCGTTCGCACGCGTGCACCCGCGCTTCAGGACGCCAGGCCGCGCGACGGTCACCGCGGGCGTCGCGACCGCCGTCTTCTACACGGTCATGACGCTGGTCTCCGAGCACGTCCTGGTCGACACGATCTACGCGCTCGGCCTCATGATCTGCTTCTACTACGCGCTCACGGCCTTCGCCTGCGTCTGGTACTTCCGCCACGAGCTCTTCGGCTCCGTACGTGACTTCGTCTTCAAGGGCCTGCTCCCGGTCCTCGGCGGCGTCCTCCTCACCGGCGTCTTCACCAAGACCCTCATCGACATGTGGGACCCCGCCTACGGCAGCGGCTCCTCCGTCCTCGGCGTCGGCTCGGTCTTCGTGATCGGCGTGGGCCTGCTGCTGCTCGGCGTGGTGATCATGCTGGTGATGGGCCGCACGAGCCCGGCGTTCTTCCGGGGCGAGGTCCTGAAGCGGGACACTCCGACGCTGGTCGTCGCGGACTGACCCGCTCCAGAACTCTCCCCGGCTGTCCGGAGCTACCCGCTCCAGAACCCTCCCCGGCTGTCCGGAGCTACCCGCTCCAGAACCCTCCCCGGCTGCCCGGAGCTACCCGCGACCCAGGAACACCGGGTTCGTGAACGCCGCCAGCGCGCCCGGCAGACCCGGCACCGTCGGCGCGTGGCGGACCTCGGCCCGTACGTACGCCGCGTACGAAGGCGTCGTCCGCCACTGCGCCGTACCGGAACCGGACGCGGGCAGCGCGGGGCCCGTGAAGAGGGTGCCCTGGTCCGTCACGAAGTGGATCGTGCAGCCGGGCGAGCCGGTGACGTCGAGGCGGACGGTCACCGGGGCGTCCTGCTCGACGTAGAGGCGGTCGCCGATGCCCGCCTGCTTGCCCTTGCCGCCGGTGGCCGTGAAGGTGACCGCGACGTTCTTGGACTCGGCGACATAGCTGTGGCCCGCGCGGATGCCCGCCTGGATGGCGTCGCGGGACAGGGAATCCGCGAGGACCACCGTCTGCGGGGTGCCGACGGGGTCCGGGTCGCGGTGGGCGTCGCTGTTGCCCATGGCCGGGATCCACGGCTTCCGGCCGCGCACGGACGCGACGAGCGTGCCGTCCCACTCGGCGAGGGACACCTCGTCGTCCGGTGTGTAAGAGCCGTTCCACACCTCCACCGCGTCCGCTTCCCCGAAGCCGAACTTCCAGTTGCAGCCGATGCAGGTGCCGTGCGGATGGGCGGGGACGACGAGGCCGCCCGCGTCGCGGACCTCGCGGGCGAACTTGCCGAAGCGGTTGTCGCGGGCGCGGTAACGCCAGTCGATGAACGTGCCGGGGTCCGTGCCGAGGGCGACCACGTGGCCGTTGCGCGTGGTCACCTCCTCGCCCAGCATGATCAGCAGGTCGTCACCGGCCTGGTCGGCCCAGTGGGGGTGCGAGGCGTACGTGTTGTGGTCGGAGGTGTTGATGAAGTCCAGGCCCGCCGCGCGAGCGAGGGCCGCGATCTCGGCCGGGGTGCGCCTGCCGTCCGAGTGCCAGGAGTGGAGGTGGCAGTCGCCGCGGTACCAGGCACGGCCACGCCCCTTCGCCCGCTCCGGCGGGTAGACGGGCCGGGGCGTCCTGCCGGGCGCCCCGTACTTGAGCGTGATCGTGACCTCGTAGGGCAGGCCCTCAGGTGCGACGGTGTACGGGCCGAGCGCGATGTTCCAGGTGCCCGCCTTGACCGGGCCCGGGATGTAGCCGGGGGTGGCGTCGTCGGCGCGGATGAAGAACTCCGTGCGCGCGCCGCCCGACCAGCCCCGGAAGCCCTTGCCGCCGAGTGCCGTGCCGCGCTGGTCGAAGACGCCGATGTCGAGCGCGTTGCCCTGCGTGCCCGCCGGGACGGTGACCTTCTCGTAGGTGTAGGCGACGTGGATCTCGCGTACCCCCTCCGGTACTTCGACCGGGAGATACACGAAGTCGGGTGACCCGGTGGGCAGCGTCCCGCGCACCACCTTGGTCTCGTCGTCACTTCCGGATGCGCGCCCCGAGGCGCTCGCGAAGCTCACGCTGTTCAACGTAAGCGCGGCGGCGGCTCCCGTCACGAGCAGACCGCGCCGGTTCAGGGGCGTGTTGGCTGATCTGGCCGGGCGGTGTTCGTCCTCGCACATGTGTCGGCTCCCCAGGGTGTCGGAAGGGACTGCAGGGCAACCCTGGTATTGAGCCGTGAACTGAGGCGCAAGGGAAGGCGATTGACAGACTTACGGGCGGTGACGAGCCTTGCGCACGCGGCGGAGAGCGATCATGACGATGATGATGACCGCGATGACGGCGATGATCGCGATGATCAGCCCGATCCCGCCCTTGGACTTCTTCTTCTTTTTCGTCTTCCAGGGCTTGGACTGCGACTCGTCGGCCGCCTTGGTGCCCGTCCTGGTGGCGGTGGTGCTCGCCGCGTACGTGGTCGACGCGGACGCGCCTGTCGCCGTGGCCGCCGCGGTCCGCGGAGCGACCGCGTACGCGCCCGCGGAAGCCGTACCTCCCAGCAGCGCTCCGAGCAGCAGCAGTACGGTCGCGAAACGAAGCCGCATGAGGAACCCCCCGATTCCGTCGATTACGTCATTACGTCGAGTCCGTCGATTTCGTTGATTCGGGCGGATCCTAGGCCACGCGGGGCCCCGCGCCTAGCGCTCGCACCCGCTGCACACAGACACAGGCACGGACACAGGCACGGACACAGGCACAGACACGGACACGGCATGGACTCCTGCGCCGCCGACGGCTAGTAAGTGAGCCCGCCGCTCCGTACGACGACGTGACCGGAGGCCACCACATGCGCGTTGCCGCCACCCTCTACCTCACCGACGAGACCATCACGCCCGTCCGCCTGGCCCGGGAACTGGAGCAGCGAGGCTTCGCGGCGCTCTACCTCCCCGAGCACTCCCACATCCCGGTGTCCCGCGAGACCCCCTACCCCGGCGGTGAACTCCCGCCCGAGTGCGCTCGCATGCTCAACCCCTTCGTGGCCCTCGCCCAGGCCGCCGCCGTCACGAGCAGGCTCGGGCTCGGCACGAACATCACGCTCGTCGGGCAGCACGACCCCATCGACCTCGCCAAGCAGATCGCGACCCTCGACCACCTCTCCGGTGGCCGTCTCACCCTCGGCATCGGCTACGGCTGGAACAGGGAGGAGGCCGCCGACCACGGCGTCGAGTGGCGCACGCGGCACGCGCTCGTGCGGGACCGGATGGCGGTCATGCGGGCGCTGTGGGCCGAGCAACCAACCGCGTACGAAGGTGAGTTCGCGAGCGTGCGGGCCAGCGAGGCCCACCCGAAGCCGGTGCGCGTGCCCCGCACGCTCATCGGGGGAGCGGCGGGCCCCAAGCTGTTCGCGCGGATCGCGGAGTACGCCGACGGCTGGCTGCCCATCGGCGGGGCCGGTCTTCGCGACGCGCTCCCCGCGCTGCGCGCCGCCTGGGCCGACGCGGGCCGGAAACCCGGCGACCTGTACGTGGCGCTCTCCGCCGTCGAGCCGACCGAGGGCAAGCTCGCCCACTACGAAGAGCTCGGCATCGACGAGGTCATCGTGCAGCTTCCGGCGCGCGGGGAGGCGGAGGCGCTGCGCACGCTCGACGGTTTCAGCGATACGTGCAAGCGATACGTGCGAGCAGTATGAGGAAGCGATGTGAGAAGGCGGTACGAGAAAGCGGCACGAGAAGGCGGCACGAGAAGGCGATACGAGAAAGCGGCACGAGAAGGCGATACGAGCAAGCGATACGTGCCCCTCGCACCCGCCGCCCGCGACCACCCCGCAACCGGCACTGACCTGTAGGTGTTTCTGTGCGAGGTCGCTCGTATGCTCGGACGCATGACCAACAGCGCGCCACAGGACTCAGCACCCGAGGGGCCGACCCCCGCGCCGGCACGGCCCACCGCCAACGCCATGCGGCGCGCACTCAAACGCGCCAGGGACGGCGTCGCGCTCGACACCGCCGAAGCCGCCGTACTGCTCCAGGCGCGCGGCGACGACCTCAAGGACGTGGCCGCGTCCGCCGCGCGGGTGCGGGACGCGGGGCTCGCGGCGGCGGGGCGGCCGGGCGTCATCACGTACTCGAAGAAGGTCTTCATCCCGCTGACGCGGCTGTGCCGCGACAAGTGCCACTACTGCACCTTCGTGACCGTGCCCGGCAAGCTGCGGCGCGAGGGGCACGGGATGTTCCTCTCACCGGACGAGGTCGTCGACATCGCCCGGCGCGGCGCGGAAATGGGCTGCAAGGAAGCCCTGTTCACGCTCGGCGACCGGCCCGAGGACCGCTGGCCGGAGGCGCGCGAGTGGCTGGAGGCGGAGGGCTACGACGACACGCTCGCCTACGTCCGCGCGATGGCGATCCGCGTTCTGGAGGAGACGGGCCTGCTCCCGCACCTCAACCCGGGCGTCATGACCTGGACCGACCTCCAGCGGCTCAAGCCCGTCGCGCCGTCCATGGGCATGATGCTGGAGACGACGGCGACCCGGCTGTGGAGCGAGCCGGGCGGCCCGCACCACGGTTCGCCCGACAAGGAGCCCGCGGTCAGGCTGCGGGTCCTTGAGGACGCGGGACGCTCGAACGTCCCCTTCACCACCGGGGTCCTCATCGGGATCGGCGAGACGTACGAGGAGCGGGCGGACGCGCTCTTCCGGCTCCGCTCGACGCAGCGTTCGTACCACGGCATCCAGGAAGTCATCGTCCAGAACTTCCGCGCCAAGCCCGACACGGCGATGCGCGGCATGCCGGACGCCGAGCTGGAGGAGCTGGCCGCGTGCATCGCGGTGGCCCGGCACATCCTCGGCCCGAGCGCCCGCATCCAGGCCCCGCCGAACCTCGTCGACGCCGAGTACGCGCTCCTGATCGGCGCGGGCATCGACGACTGGGGCGGCGTCTCGCCCCTCACGCCCGACCACGTGAACCCCGAGCGCCCCTGGCCGCACATCGACGAGCTGGCGTCCAAAACCGCGGAGGCGGGCTTCGAGCTGCGCGAGCGGCTCACGATCTACCCGGAGTTCATCGAGCGCGGCGAACCCTGGCTGGACCCGCGTCTCCTTCCGCACGTGCGCGCGCTCGTCGACCCGGACACGGGCCTGGCGAACCCCGACGCCCGGCCGAGCGGTCTGCCCTGGCAGGAGCCCGACGAGGGGTACGTCGCCTCATCCGGCCGCACGGACCTGCACCGCACGATCGACACGACGGGACGTACGTCCGACCGCCGCGACGACTTCGACGAGGTGTACGGCGACTGGGAGGCCCTGCGCGAGCAGGCCGCGCCCGGCATGGTGCCGTCCCGCATCGACGGCGACGTGCGGGCGGCGCTCAAGACGGCCGCCGACGACCCGACGCGCCTGACGGACGAGCAGGCCCTGGCCCTGCTGCACGCGGACGGGCCCGCGCTCGACGCGCTGTGCGGCATCGCTGACGACGTCCGCAAAACGATGGTCGGCGACGACGTCACGTACATCGTCACGCGGAACATCAACTTCACGAACGTCTGTTACACCGGCTGCCGCTTCTGCGCCTTCGCCCAGCGCAGGACCGACGCGGACGCGTACACGCTCTCCCTCGACCAGGTCGCCGACCGGGCCCAGCAGGCGTGGGAGGTGGGCGCCACCGAGGTGTGCATGCAGGGCGGCATCCACCCCGACCTGCCCGGCAGCGCGTACTTCGACATCGCGCGCGCCGTGAAGGAGCGCGTGCCGGGCATGCATGTGCACGCCTTCTCGCCGATGGAGGTCGTGAACGGCGCGACGCGGACCGGTCTGTCGATACGGGACTGGCTCAGCGCGGCGAAGGACGCGGGCCTCGACTCGATCCCCGGCACGGCGGCGGAGATCCTCGACGACGAGGTGCGCTGGGTCCTGACGAAGGGCAAGCTGCCCACGGCCACCTGGATCGAGGTCGTGAAGACGGCCCACGAACTGGGCATCCGCTCGTCGTCCACGATGATGTACGGGCATGTGGACCAGCCCAGGCACTGGCTCGGTCACTTCCGCACGCTGGCCGCCATGCAGGAGGAGGCGCTGGCCAAGGGGGTCGAGGGGTTCACGGAGTTCGTGACGCTCCCCTTCATCCACACGAACGCGCCGGTGTACCTGGCGGGCATCGCGCGCCCAGGCCCGACGACCCGCGACAACCGCGCGGTGGTAGCGATGGCGCGGCTCCTACTGCACCCGCACATCCCGAACATCCAGACCAGCTGGGTGAAGCTGGGCACGGAGGGGGCGGCGGAGATGCTGCGCTCGGGCGCGAACGACCTGGGCGGCACGCTGATGGAGGAGACCATCTCCCGGATGGCGGGCTCCAGTTACGGCTCGTACCGCTCGGTGAAGGACCTCGTCGCGATCGCGGAGGAGGCCGGGCGTCCGGCGAAGGCGCGGACGACGCTGTACGGAGAGGTGCCCCAGGAACGCCAGGAGGCGGCCGCCGCTTCGGACGGCCACCTCCCGGAGTTGCTCCCGGTCCTGGAGTGACCCGCTTGAGGAGCTAGGGGATCAGCCGGTGAGGTCGGAGCCGAAGTGGGCGCCGGCCTCGGGGGTGCCAAGGGTGGACGGGCTGAACGACGTGATGCCGGTCGTGGTCAGGCCGGTCTTCGCGCCGCGGAACAGCCAGGCGGCGCCGGAGTCCTTGGTCGTGCCGTCTTCCTGGGGCACGCCCACGGTCAGGTCGGCGAGGCCGTCCTTGTTGACGTCGGTGAGCTGGACCGACTCACCGAAGTTGTCGCCCTTCTCCGAGACGCCGGGGACGCCCGCCGTGGACTGGTTGAAGGCCTGGGAGCCGGAGCCGGTCAGGCCGTTCGCGCCGCCCTTGAGCAGGACGATCGCGCCGGTGTCGTCGGCGTCGCCGAGGTTCTCGCCGGGCACGCCCACCGCGATGTCGGCGTAGCCGTCGCCGTTGACGTCGCCCGCGGTGAGGGAGGCGCCGAACTGGTCGCCCCACTCGGGGCCGTTGATCTCCGCCGCCTCGCTGGCGCCGGGGACGCCCGCGGTGTCCTGGTCGATCTTCGCGGTACGGCTGGAGAAGCCGGACTTGGAGCCGTAGATGACCCGGACCGCGCCCGCGTCGTACACCTGGGTCTCGGAGACCTCGTCGACCTCGCGGGCCACCAGGTCGCCGTAACCGTCCTTGTCCACGTCGGCGATGACGCCGTTCGTCGTGAACTTCTTGGTCGGCGTCGACGTCTTGGAGAGGCCGTCCTTGCTGCCCTTCCACAGGCGCGAGGAGTGCTGCATCTCCTCCATGGCGTGACCGGTCACGAGGTCGTCGGCGCCGTCACCCGTGACATCGCCCACCATGAGGTCCTGGGGGCCGTCGTCGCCGTTCTGGACGGACGAGGTGGAGGCGGGCTTCCCGTCACGGGTGAACGGGCCGTAGCGAACTTCCATGGTGGACTGATTGTTGGTGACGAGGTCGGCCTTGCCGTCGCCGTTGAAGTCACCGGCCTTCACCTGGTCCGTGTACCCGCCCTGCAGCTCGGAGGCCTGGGTCAGTCCGTTCGCGGAACCCCAGAGCACCGCGTCGGTCTTGTCGTTGCTCACGGTGAGGTCGGTGTATCCGTCGCCGTCGAGGTCGGCGGCCTCGGTGCTTCCACCGAAGCGGCCGTTCTCCTCGGGGTCGCCGGGGACACCGGCGGTGGTGCGGTTGATCTGCTTGGCGTGCGCGGTGTCGGCGCCCGACGCCGATCCGTACACGATGGAGACGTAGCCCGCGCCGGCCACGCCGTCGACGGCGCCGCCGGGTGCGGAGATGGCGAGGTCGGCGTATCCGTCATGGTTGAAGTCGGTCACCGGCTTGCTGGCCGCGGTGGGGGCGGCGGTCGCGGAACCGGTCGTCATCGCGATGGCGAACGGTGTCGCGAGCGCGGTGACGGCGACTGCGGCTATGAGTGAACGTCGCACTGATCCTCCTGTGGGGAAACTGCTGTGACGTAAGGGAGACCAGGGCCCTACGTCGATGGTTGTGCGCTACAGGTTCACTGTTACGTTGCCTGACATTCTCGTTACAGAGATCGGTATCTCTGTTACAGAGCTTGGTACTTACCCGGACAGAAGCCCTCTCCCTTGGCTGTGTGCGGCGGGGTGACGAGGGCGGCGGGAGGTCAGCGCGAGGACGGCGCGAGGACGGCGCGAGGTCAGCGCAGAGTGCGCCGCGCCGCGTAGACCAGGACGCCCGCCATCACCAGGATCGCCCCGGCCAGCGCGCCGCTCGCCGCCCACTGCATGGCGTCCATGTGGGAGAAGGGGAGGTACTCCTTCGACCAGCCGACCACCCCCTCGCGCCGCAGACAGGCGGGCCTGTCGCTCGCTTCCACGCAGGTGCCCCAGCCGCGCAGTGCGCCGTCACCGGTCACGTAGGAGGTGTCGATCTCCAGGGCGTTGTCGGGGATCTTCGGAGCGTAGCCTTCGGCGAACCGGCCGTCGCCCGTGGTCTTCGTGACCGTGGGCGCGAACATCATGCGCATCGGCGTCCAGAGGAGCTTCATCACCAGCAGGGCGACGAACGTCACCACCATCGCGGGCAGCGTACGCCGCGTCAGGAGCCCGGCGGCGGCGCCGATCAGCAGCCCGAGCACGGCCATGGCCACCGTGACCGGCCCCGTGGTGTCGAACCCGTTTGTGCTGGTGAAGTCCGCGTTGATGGCCATGTGGTTCGCCAGCGGCGTCAACACGGCCTTCATGGCGATGCCGGTGGAGAGCGCCGCCACGGCCGCGAACAGGGCGGCCATGCCGAGCTTCGTCGCCACCCAGTTCTGGCGGCTGCGCGACTGGACGCACACGAACTTGGCGGTGCCGGTCTCCAGGTCCCCCGCGAAGAGGGGAGCGCCGATGAACACCCCGATGACCACCGGCAGACCGGCAAGGGCGAGGCCCAGCATGTCGAACCGCTGGTAAGCGGTGTCGAGGGCCGCGGCCGCCGCGGGAGACGGATTCGACCCTTCGACGGCCGCCACGGCGCTGCTCGCATCCTGGGCGAGCCACGCCAGAGCCGCTGTCGTGACGGCCGCCGTCGCGAGCAGCAGGAGGAACGCCACCCGGTGCTGGCGCCACACCAGCCAGACCATTCCGCTCGGGCCGAAGCGGCGCGCCCGCGCCCGCGCCTGCCGTCCCGGCAGCCCGGGAGAGCCGCCGTCCGTCCGGAGCGCCTGTGTCGTCGTACTCACTTCACTGCCTCCGAACCGGCGCCGACAACATAGGAGTTGGGGCTGATGAGTCGAGCGGAGTGGCTCTGCTCCAGGTAGGCGAGCACCACTTCCTCCAGGGTCGGCGCGGTGGCGTCCCAGAAGTCGGCGACCGGACCGCCGGGGCGGACAAGGGCGGTGGTGTACCGCTGGTCGCCGTGGGTCTCCACGACCGTGTGGTGCTCAAGCCCCCCGGGCAGCCCGCCGGGCCCGGTCGGCACCCGGTCGGTGGGCGCGGACAGCACCCGGTGGACGCTGATGATCTCGTCCACGTCACCGGCAAGACGCAGCCCGCCCTCGGCCACGAGCAGCAAGTAGTCGCACAGCGTGTCCAGTTCGGCCACCAGGTGGCTGGAGAGCAGAACGGTGATACCGCGCTCGGCCACCTCGCCGAGGAGTGCGGCGACGGTCTGTCTGCGCACCAGCGGGTCCAGGTCGGCGAGCGGCTCGTCGAGGAGGAGGAGGTCGGGGCGCTTGCCCAGGGCCACCGCGAGGGCGACCCGGGTGCGCTGGCCGCCGGACAGCTTGCCCACCTTGGCGTCGAGCGGAATGGAACCGGCCCGCACGAAGTCCTCGGCCAACTCCTGCTCCCAGTGCGGGTTCAGCTCGTGGCCCGCCCGCAGTGTCTCGGCGACGGTGAAGCGCGCGAACAGTGGCTTCTCCTGCGGCAGGAACGCGACCCGCTGCCGAGCCTGAGCCCCACCGGCGGGCTCGCCGAAGACTGTCGCCTCGCCCGCCGACGCGTCGCGCAGTCCCGCGAAGATCTCCAGCATCGTCGTCTTGCCCGCGCCGTTCGGACCCACGAGTCCGCACACGCGCCCTGCGGGCAGCCGGAACGTCGCGTCGCGCAGCACCCAGCGGCGCCCGTACTGCCGCCCGAGGCCGCGCACCTCCAGGGCGGTCCGCCCCTTGTTCCGCACGGCCGCCTCTCCTGCCGCCCCGCTCATCCCCGACTCCCGTTCTGCTCGTCCGTACTGCCGCGGGAAGTGCCCGCCGCCGTCTGCTGACGCTCCTGAAGCGCCAGTTCGACCAGATCCCGCACGTCTTCCTCCGCAAGCCCCGCGGCCAGCGCCCGCCCGGTCCACTCCGCCAGTTCGGCGTAGAGCGGCGACTCGACGTCGGGCGCGTGACTCCGGTCCGCCTCCGTGGCCGCGGCGGCGATGAACGTGCCCACTCCCTGCCGCAGCTCCACCACGCCGTCCCGCTCAAGCTCCCGATAGGCCTTGAGCGTGGTGTTCGGGTTCACGGCACAGGTCTCGGCCACTTCGCGAGCGGTCGGCAATCGGTCACCGGGCTTCAACGCACCGGCTCTGACGGCCCGTTTGGTCTGCTCGACGATCTGCTGGTACGCCGCGACGCCCCGGCGTCTTTCGATGTAGTACCGCATCCATCTCACCACCCGTCCACTAGTTAACTAGCTGAATACTGGAGAAGGGGCGTTCCGGTGTCAAGCGGGGTCCGCTGTCGAGGGGCGCCAACTGTTGCGGGCAGGACGATGTGCCCGTCCGGCCGCTCGGCGTCTGCCGGGGAGGAAGGTGGGGCCTTGATCTGGGGTGTGAACTGGGTCGGCGAACACCCGCCCTACGGGGAGGGGAGCGGGCCGATGCCCCTCATCTCCCGCACGGGCGCGGGCGCCTTGCGGGAGCGATACGGGGAGGAGGTCAGCGAGCGGGGCGCGGGGGCACTGCCGCGTACGCGAGGAAGGGGGCCCAGCTGCTGTTCGCGAAGGCGAGTCGGGGGCCGAGGGTGTTCTTGGAGTCGCGTACGTGGATGATGCGGGGGGTGGGGGCGGAGATCTCGACGCAGTCGCCGGGCGCGCTGCTGTCGCTATGGCTGCTCTTCCGCCAGGCCACCTCTACGCAGGAGTCAGCCTCGCTGCTGTCGCTGTAGCTGCTCTTTCGCCAAGCCACTTCGACGCAGTCGGACCCCGGCTCGTTGCTGCTGTAGCTGCTCTTGAACCACTCCAGCTCGGAGCCGTCTTCCGTAATGGAGTTGATGCTCATGCCTCTCCCAGCAGTTTCGCGATGAAGGCAACTGACTCTCGTGGAGTGAGAGCTTGCGCCCGGATGCTTCCATACTGCATCTCCAAGTACTGCACCTCCTTGGGAGTGGTCACGAGACGGCTGATGTGCTGCACCTCCGCATAACCAAGGGTGGAGCCCCCCTTGAGCTTGAAGAGCCGGAAGGAGCCACCTAGCCCCGCGTGATCGTCACGGTCGGTGGGCATCACCTGGATCTCGACGTTGCGCAACTCGCCAACGTTCAGAAGCCGTTCCAGCTGATTCCGGTGGACCATTCTTCCCCCGATCGGCCGCCGGAGCGTCACCTCTTCCTGTACGAAGCTGAAGACGGGCTCGGGCTTCGCCTGGTCGATGATCTGCTGCCGGGCCATTCGAGCTCCGACCTCTCGCTCGATGATCTCCTCGGAGAGCAGCGGTCGGCGCATGCCGAAGATCGCCCTGGTGTAGTCCACCGTCTGCAACAGTGCGTGGATCGTGTGATTGCTGTAGGCCCCGAGCTCAACGGCCTGTGCCTCCAGCTTCGCCAGATCCCGAACCTTCTTGGGATAGCGGGCCTCAGCCAAGTCCTCCCGCATCGCGGCAATCTTCCCGCCCGCACCGAGTGCCTCATCCGCCTTGATCAGGAACTCCGGCCGAGGAATCCGCTTCCCACGCTCGATCTTGTAGATCAGGTTCTCGCCGTACCCAACGGCGCGCCCGAATTCGGCAGCCCCCAGCCCCGCTGCTTCCCGCCAGAGCCTGATCTGGCGGCCGACGGCGACCACCGTCCCCGACTCGTCCTCCGGATCGACGTCCCAACCGGGCTCATCCGTACCGTCAGTGTTCACCGCGTCCACCTCCGCCGTGCCGCCCGTCCCCAACGGTTCCTACGTACGGAGCGTCACGCCGGACAGGCTGTACAGGTCAGGACAGCCGCTGGACAGTCACGTACGCATGGGCGTCATCGCTGTTCAGCGTACGCACGCCCGGCCACGCTGAGTGACATGAACGAGGAACTCACCCAAACCAGCGCCCCCACCCACAAGTTCACCGTCCTGCTCACCGCAACGCGAAGAGGCGCCCGCCTGGCCCGGCTGCTCACGGAGCGTCAATTGGCGGACTGGGAGGCGCCATCCGAGCCTGCGCACCGCGCTGAACACATCACCGCCGAACTCGCGGCGAACGCCGCCCTGCACGGGCGAGTGCCGGGGCGGGACTTCCGGCTGGCCCTGACCCTGACCCTGGCACTGGACGCGACCCGCACTCTCCGCATCGCGGTGACCGACGCCCTCGGCGACCGGCACCCCCGTATCCCGGACCCGGCCGGAGGCCACGCGGAAACAGGCCGGGGTCTGGTCATCGTCGCGGCGTTCGCGGACCGTTGGGGTGTCGAGGAGGGCCCCGGCCCCTGCAAGACGGTCTGGGCGGAAGTGAGCCTGCCGCCGGAACCGGGTCGTGGCCGGGCGTGACCCGGAAACGCCCGACGCCAAAGACAAAGAACCAGGTAAAAGAACCAGGCGAAGGGCTTGGGGGAAACCCCACCCCGCCTCGCCCCACCCCGCCCGTATCGCGCCGTCACTCAGAAGAGTGATCATTGCCAACTCGACTGGCGATCAAGGAACTTGTTAGGCCACTGTCGGCGCTGCCGGGCTGTCGCGACTGGATGCGATCCGCCCTGCCTCGACCCACAACCGAATGCGACATGAGACGGCCCCCGCCGGGACTGCAATCCCGAACGAGGGCCTGACCACCAAGGAAGCAAGGACCCTTCCCGATGACTGAGCAGCACCCTAACGCGCCTGCGCGTCCCTCCTCCGACCGTTTCCGCCGATCCAGCCGATCCAGCCGAACGCGGCCAGGCATCGGCCACGTGTGCGAGCCGCACACCGAGCGGTTCACCGTCGTCGGCAACGCTCTGGCCCAGCACGCCGAGCTCTCCCTGACGGCGATCGGCCTCGCGATCCATATCCAGTCGCTCCCGGACGGAACCCCGGTCAGCATCAAGGCGCTGGCGGCGAAGTTCCCCGAAGGGGAGACGCGCATCGCCTCCGCTCTGCGGGAGCTGGAGGCGCACGGCTACCTGTCTCGGATCAAGGAGCGCCTGCCGTCCGGGCAGATCGTGACCCGGACGATCTCGTACAACGTCCCGCAGAGGTCGGGAGCATCGGAAGGACCGGAACACCCGCAGGCCCCCACACCCCACCTCGAACTGGCACCGCAGCCCGAGGAGCCCGAGGAGTCCGAGGAGTCAGAGGCGCCAGGGGAGCCCGAACCACCGGCCTACGAAGCACCCGGCAACCCGGCCGCCCCCAAGCCGACGGAGCCGACGCAGCCGACGGGGTCACGCCACCGCACCGCCGCCGCCGACCTCCTGAGCGGCCTCCGCGCGCTCTCGCCGCGTCTGCTGCTCGCCGAGCGCGACGTATGCCGTCTCGTACCGGCCGCCGTCGCCTGGCTGGAGCGCGGGGTGGTCCCCGCCGACGTACAGCGGGTCCTCGCAACCGACCTGCCACCGGAACCCCTGCGCCACCCGGCCGCCTTCCTCGCCCACCGCCTCACCGCCCTGCTGCCCCCAGCCGTCCCCCGTGCGCCGAGGGCGACCCGCCCCGATCCGCTCCAGACCTGCGAAGGCTGCGACCGCGCCTTCCGCTCCCCTGAGCCGGGCCAGTGCCGAGCCTGCAGCTACTCCGGCGCGACCGCAGCATAGGAAGTACCGGAAGTGAATCCCGTGACCAGCGCTGTCCCAGCAACACACCGCCGACTCCGCCGGTACCGTACGAGGACCGAAGCATCCGCACCGGAGGTCACCGTGAGCGCCCAGCCCGACGGCCCGTACGGGCCGCTGATCCCCATGCCTGAGCTCACTCCGGACGCGCTGCGGGCAGCCGTCGCCCGCATCGCCCCCAGTCGAATCCCCGCCCTCACGGAGCACCTCTTCGAGGCCACGACGAACGCTCAGCAGTCCCAGAGCCTTGCGCCGCTGCGGGCCTTCGTGCACTCCTGGGCCGTGTTCGTCGCGACCGAACGGCATCCGGCGCGTGCCGCCCGGCTGCGTACGCTTGAGCGGATCGTGGACGCCGGGGAGCAGGACCCGACGGCTGCCATCGCGGAGATCCGTGCGATCCGCGAGTCGGCAGAGGCAGAGGCAGGGCTGTGACGGACTGGTCCTGGGACTACAACCCGAGTGCCGAGTACGTCACTGACGGGTTGCCGCCCGGAGTCGTGGCCGAGGTCGAAAGGCTCGCGACTGAGCTGGCCGCGCTCGGGCGCGACGCCGTGAGAGTCGGCAGGCCTGTCGACCGAGAAGGCGGCCTTCGCGAGTTCGACCTTCTGGGAGGGCGGGGCTTCATCAGCTTCCTCGCGGTGCCGCGCCACACATGCGTCTACCTCTGCAACGTCACCTGGTACGGCTGAGCCGAGCGGCCGGACAAGACCGCCCCCCTGTGTCCCCTGTGTCCACGGTCATGTGGTCATGGAATGGACGTTTCCACAGCCCTGTGTAGATCCATGAAAAGCCCTGGTGAAGGCCGGTCAAAAGTGATCTGAAGGGCGTCTCCTTAGATATCGCATCGACCCTGAACCGACTGTTCCCGGTCGATTACAGTGCTGCGCAGAAGTGCGGGAAGCGCAGGGGGCGAGCCAGGAGAGGAGGTGCCGTGAGCACCGCAGCAGCCACCGGAGTCTGGGGTCGCGCCGAGCAGCAGGACTTCCGCAGCCGGGTGCGCGGCACGCTGCTCGGGGGCGCCGTCGGAGACGCGCTCGGCGCACCCGTCGACTCGCTGAGCCTCAAGGCGATACGCGAGGCGCACGGCGCCGAAGGGCTCACCGAACCCGCCCCCACGCACGGCAGGCGCGGCGCCGTCACCGCCGCCACGCAGCTCACCCTCTTCACCGTCGACGGACTCATACGCGCCCAGGTGCGGCGCGACACCGGCGCCTGGCATCCGCCCACCGATCTGCACCGCGCCTACCGCCGCTGGGCGGCCACCCAGAGCGACTGGGGGCCCGACGAGCGGCGCAAGGAAGACGGGTGGCTGGCCCGCGAGGAGTGGCTCTACTCGCGGCGGTCGCCCGCCCGCTCCTGCCTGCTGGGGTTCGGGGACGAGAAAATGGGGACGCTGGAGGCTCCCAAGAACCCGGAGGAGAAGGGGGCAGAGGCCGTCACCCGGTCCGCGCCCTTCGGGCTCCTGGTCGGGTGGGAGCCGCAGCTGGTGCTGCAACTGGCCGTGGAGTGCGCGGTACAGACGCACGGCCACCCCACGGCCTACCTCGCGGCCGGCGCGCACACCGTCATCGTGCACGGGCTCGCCCGTGGGGAATCCCTGGACGGCGCCATCCAGCGGACGCTCGCGCTCCTTGCGGCGAGACCAGGCCATCAGCCCGTGACCGACGCCCTGAAGCACGCCCTGGGGGCCGTGCGGCAAGGGATGCCCAACCCGTCGCGGGTGGAGGAGCTGGTCGGCGACGGCGGCGCGGAGGGCGCGCTCGCCGCCGCCGTCTACTGCGCTCTCGTGGGCGAGGACATCCGCCACGGGCTGCGACTCGCCGTCAATCACGGGGGCGCGTCCGCTGCCGCCGGAGGACTCTGCGGGGCGCTGCTCGGCGCGCTGCACGGCGAGACCGCGCTGCCTCCGGGCTGGCTCACCGAGCTGGAGGGGCGGGCCACGATTCTTGAGCTCGCGGACGATTTCGCCATGGAGATGACACAGGGGCCCGCACTGCACGGGCCCGCGGTGTCGTCGCCGGGGTGGTTGGCGAAGTACCCGCGGGCGTAGGCGGTAGGCGGTAGGTAGTACGTAATAGGCAATAGGCAATAGGCAATAGGCAATAGGCGATAGCAATACGCCGCCGGGCGGGCTGGAGGGTGTCCAGCCCGCCCGGCGTTCGAGCACGAACGAACTCGGCGGAGCCGGTGATTACTTCAAGCGGCCACGAGGGGCGACCGCTTCGTCCGCCTCTCCCGCCGGTGCCGGAACAACCGCGGCGCTCCCGGCGGAGCCGTCGTCATCCGTATTGATCTTCTCGATGATCGCGTCCCGCTCCGGAGTGTCCTCCGGCTTGATGTAGCCGACCGCGATGTAGAGGATCAGCGAGACCGCCAGCGGGATCGAGACCTGGTACTCCAGGGGCACTCCGCCCTCGACGTTCCAGTTGATCGGGTAGTTGACCAGCCAGAAGGCGAGCAGACCCATCGACCAGCTGGTCAGCGCCGCCGTCGGTCCCGACTTGCGGAACGTACGCAGCAGACCCAGCATCATCGGGATCGCGATCGGACCCATGAGGCCCGCCACCCACTTGATGACGACCGTGATGATGTCCTTGAACGCGGGGGAGTTGACCTGCGTGGCCACCGCCATCGACAGGCCGAGGAAGATCACCGTCGTCAGGCGCGCCGCGATCAGACCCTTGCGGTCGTTCCACGCCCTGGCCTTCTCGGACATGACGGGCGCCACGTCCCGCGTGAACACCGCCGCGATCGCGTTGGCGTCCGAGGAGCACATGGCCATCGTGTGCGAGAAGAAGCCGACGATGACCAAGCCCAACAGGCCGTGTGGCAGGAGCTGTTCGGTCATCAGGGCGTACGAGTCGGAGCCGTCGGGCTTCTGCGCCTTCACCAGGAGCGGGGACATCCACATGGGGAAGAAGAGGACGACCGGCCACACCAGCCACAGGATCGCCGAGAGCCGGGCCGAGCGCGTGGCCTCGCGGGGGCTCGACGTGGCCATGTAGCGCTGGGCCTGGTTGAGCATGCCGCCGTTGTACTCGAAGAGCTTGATGAAGAGGAACGCCAGCAGGAAGATCGTTCCGTACGGGCCGACCAACGGCTCACCGTGGCCCGCGAGTTCCGGCTCGTCCCAGACGCCGAAGAAGCCGCCGTGGTCGCCGAGCTTGGAGACCACCGCCACGAACATCGCGACACCGGCAAGGAGCTGGATGATGAACTGGCCAAGCTCGGTGAGCGCGTCGGCCCACAGGCCGCCGATGGTGCAGTAGACGGCGGTGATCACGCCGGTGATCAGGATGCCCTGGTTGATCGAGATGCCGGTGAAGACGGAGAGCAGTGTGGAGATGGCGGCCCACTTTGCGGCCACGTCCACGATCTTCAGGAGCATGCCGGACCAGGCCAGAGCCTGTTGGGTCTTCAGGTTGTAGCGGTTCTTGAGGTATTCGAGCGGCGATGCCACATGCAGTCGCGAGCGCAGCCGGTTGATGCGGGGCGCGAAGAGCTTCGAACCGATGGCGATGCCGAGCGCGATCGGGAACGACCAGGTGATGAAGGACGTGACGCCGTAGGTGTACGCGATGCCCGCGTACCCGGTGAACATCACCGCGCTGTAGCCCGACATGTGGTGCGAGATGCCGGAGAGCCACCAGGGCATCTTGCCGCCCGCGGTGAAGAAGTCGCTGACGTTGTCCACGCGCTTGTGCGACCAGACGCCGATCGCGACCATGATTCCGAAGTAGCCGATGAGCACGGCCCAGTCGAGACTGTTCATGTGCCCCCTCCAGGGGTCCGCCTTGTGAACTGCGCTGACATGCCGTGCACTTCGCCAGTTTCGTGACGTACGGACGTGGGCGGCCTGAAGTGCCCGCTCATCGTGGGTTCGGGCGTACGCCGCGGACAACCGCCCGTGAGGTCAAGAGAACGTAAAATCGTTCTGTTTGCTGACCTGCGTTCACATACTTGATCCTGTGAGAGCGGCCTCCACGGGCTCCTGGGCCGACGTCGACGTCTTCGGCTGAGCTCCGCAGTTCTCGGTCAAACTCTGGCCTGTTGTCCGTCAGGAGGTTTGCTCGGCGCCATTCATCCGTCCGAGTGGTCAGCGCGGAACGCTTCTCAGGGGTGATCTTGGCCGGGTGAGCATGGGTCCGATACCTCGTTGCCATCCCTTTCCCAGAAGGCGGGTAAAGCCATGTCTGTTGACGGAACCGCGGAGACCCCGTTCGCGCTCGGCGCCGATGACCTCGTGAAGCTGGACGCGATCCGGGAAGCGATGCTGGACCCGTCGCCGCGCCGGGTCGGCCGTATGGACCAGTGGGGCCTGGCCGACACGTACGAGACGTACGCGGAGATCGCCCGGTACTCGGAGGTCTCGCTCACCATGCCGGACGGGACGGTCCTGGACGCGTCATTGAGCGTTCCGCGCGATCTCGCACCCGGACAGACCTGTCCGGCGGTCGTCCTGCCCGCCCCACTGATCAATATCGGGCACCGGGCCTACCTCGGCATGATCTCCCGCTGGGCGCTGGGCGGCTACGTCGTCCTGGCCTACAGCCAACGCGGCCTCGCCAGGTCCACGGGGGAGATCCACGTCGCCGGACCGCAGGATGTCGCCGACGCCACCGAGGTCATCGACTGGCTGATCCAGCAGGACGGTGTCGACGCGGACCGGATCGGGTTCTTCGGTTCCTCCTACGGCGCCGGGACGAGCCTGCTCGCGGCCGCGAAGGACCCGCGGATCAAGGTCGTCGCGGGCACCAGCGCCTGGGCCGACCTCTTCACCTCGCTGTACGAGAACGGCACCCGCCACCTCAAGGCGTTCGAGGCGCTCGTGCAGCTCTTCGGCGAGGACCGGTGCTCGCAGGAGTTCCGCGAGGTCATCCAGAAGATCCGCGCCAACACCATCGACGACCAGGTCGGGGAGTTCGCCGCGCAACGGTCGCCCAAGAACCACCTGGACGCCTACAACGACGCCGCGACACCCATCCTGCTGACCACCGCCTGGCACGAGACCATCTTCTCGGTGCCCGCCGTCATCGACTTCCACAAGCATCTGACCGGGCCCAAGACGCTCCTCGTCCAGGTCGGCGACCACGGCAACGCCGAACTCCCGGGCTTGGCAGGCCTCCCCGCCAAGCCCACCGACATGGCCTACCGGTGGATGGACCAGCACCTCGGCGGCAACGCCGGCGACGGAGCGGCTCCGCGGTTCGACGTCCGCTCGGAGTACATGTTCAACCCCCTCTCCGACCTCCGCCACTCCTCCTGGGACGACTACGCCCTGCCGAAGAAGCGGTTCCACCTCGCCGACGCGCCCGCCGGACAGCGCGACGGGCAGCTTTCCGAGAGCGACCCGCAGGCGGGATGGACCCGTTCGGTGAAGGCCACCGGCAAGGGCACCGACATCGTCGTCGCCCCCAAGCTCGTACAGACCGGGCTGGCCGAACGCCTGGGCCTGCCGCACGTCTACAAGACCGCCGAAATCGACCGCGGCCTGGCCGCCGTCTTCACCACCACGCAGCTGGAGCAGTCCTCGCGCGTCCGCGGCGAGCTGGAACTGCGGGTGACGGTGAAGTCGCAACAGGCGGACGCCACGATCGTCGCCTACCTGCTCGACACCGACCCGGCCACCGGCAGGGCCCACATCATCACCCACGCCCCCTACTCCTTCACCGCCGAGCACACGGGCGAGGCCGTGACCGTGGCCATCCCCCTCCAGCCCGCCGACTACGTCGTGCCCAAGGGCCACCAGCTCCAGCTGGTCATCGACACCCACGACCCCTTCTTCGCCTACGACACCACCACGGCCCCGGTGTTCACCATCGACATCACCTCCCCGACCGGCGCCGAGTCCTACCTCGACATCCCCATCCGCCCCGTCGACTGACAGTGAGGGCGAGCACCCGCTCCGCAATCAAGCAGGGGGGGCGGGTCTCGTCCGGAGGTGATCACCGGCCGACTGTCCGCCAACCAGAGGTGATCACCGGCCGACTGCCCACCAGACGCGCCGGTTGCGCAGTACTACGGGCGGACCGACGCCGTGCGCACCGTTCCGCCCCGCGCGACGCCTACCGCATCAACTCGCCCGCGTTCACCAGGAGCGACTGGCCCGTGATCGCCCGCGCCCTGTCCGACGCGAGGAACACCGCCGCGTCCGCCACATCCCCGTCCGTGGCCAGCTCCGGCAGCGCCATCCGTTCCGCGAGGCGGCCCAGCACCTCGTCCTCCGGCACGCTCTCGGTGTGCGCGGTGAACTGGACGTACGCCTCGACCGGCGGGCCCCACATCCAGCCGGGCAGAACCGTGTTGACCCTGATCCGGTCCGGACCCACCTCGTGGGCGAGGGAGTACATCGCCGACGTCAGCGCGCCCTTCGACGCCGCGTACGCCGCCTGCCGCACCTGCGAGGGCGCCGCGACGGCCGACTGCGTGCCGATGAACACCACCGAGCCGCCGCGCTCCTTCAGTGCGGGGATGCAGGCCCGGGTCATGCGCAGCGTGCCGAGCAGATTGACGTTGATGACCTGCTGCCAGGTCGCGAAGTCCGCGTCCTGGATGCCTCCGAAGTGGCTGTCCCAGGCGGCGACATGGACCACCGCGTCGATCCCGCCGAAGCGCTCGCGCGCCAAGAGCGCCAGGGCCTCGCACTGGGACTCGTCGGTGATGTCGGTCGCGCGGTACGCCGTGCGCGAGCCCTCGGGGTCGATCTCCTCGGCCGACTTGGCGAGGTTCGCCTCCGTGCGCGCCCCGAGGACGGCGCGCCCGCCGTCGCGCACCACGGCCGCCGCCACCTGATGGCCGAGGCCCGCACCGACCCCGGACACGACGACGGTCTTTCCTTCGAGGAGCGACGGCATGGGGCGCCTCCCGGCTCTGGCAGTTTTGCTGACGGGGCGTCAGAGTATGGGCGTCCACCGGAGGAAGGAAGAGGGAGGAAGGGGAGAGGCATGAGTGACGACACCCGCGAGAACACACGCGAGCACTCGCCCGACGACACCCGCAGCGAGGTCTACGGCGAGCTGGCCGCCGTCGGACCCTACGGCGTGCGTCCGGGCCACGCCCTGATCACCATGGTCGAGCCGCACCCGGGCCACGAGTACGCGTACAACCGCTGGTACGAGGACGACCACTACTACGCCGGCGCGATGGCGATGCCCTGGATGTACGCGGGCCGCCGCTGGGTCGCTCCCCGAGAGCTGCAACTCCTGCGCTACCCCGAGAAGTCAGCGGTCGCCCAGCCCGTGACCGCGGGCTGCTACCTCTCCACGTACTGGGTCACCGAAGGCCGCTACGACGAGCACATGAAGTGGACCGTCGGCATCAACAAACGCCTCAACCGCGACGGCCGCGTCTACCAGGACCGCACGCACGTGTTCACGGCCTTCCAGGACCACGAGGCCACCGTCTATCGGGACGGGGCGGCGGGGCCCCGCGACTTCCACGCGCTCGACCACCCTTACCAGGGCCTCGTGCTCGAAGTCATCGACGTCGAATCGAGCGGATCCGGTGATTCCGGTGGTGCGTGTGGTGCGGGGGATCCGGGTTATTCCGGTGAGCGGCGAGCTGAGTTGCTGGAGTTTCTGCGCGCCAAGCAGTTGCCGCGCGTCCTCGCCGGATCTCCCGCCGCGATGGTGACGATCTTCCGGCCGACTCCGCTGCCGGGGGACCGTATGACGTACGTGAAGCAGGTCGAGGGAGTCGATACGCGGCTTACGCTGCTCTGGTTCCTGCAGGCCGATCCGCGCGAGTGCTGGCAGGAGCATTTCGCCGGGCGGGCGGAGGCGGTGGCGGAGTCCGGCCTCGGGCGGGTGGAACTGGTGGCGCCGTTCATTCCCACGGTCCCGGGAACTGACCTGTACGTCGATCAATTGCGTTAGCGATCAATTGCGGTAGCTGATGATCCGGGTGAGATGGGTAGGGCCGAGCCCCCTCGGCCGGGACGGCGGGCCAGTCGAGAGGGCTCAATCGGTTCTGCTTATGAGGTTGTTGAGCGCTCGCTGGTCCCGTGGAGCTGATGGATCTGATGGAGCTGACGGGGCTGATGTGCGAGGAGGTGCGGAACGCGCAGGAGATACGTATCAGCCGAGGTGTGATGTCTCCCGGCCGACCTCGGAGACGAACGCGCGCCATGAGTCGGAGGGAAAGGCGAGGACGGGCCCCGCGATGACCTTCGAGTCCCGGACGGAAATTGCGCTTGCAATCGGGGACTTGACCTCGACGCAAGCGCCGTTTCCCGTGGAATACGAGGACTTGACCCATGTATTCGTAGCGCCCTGATGAATTGCCATGGTTACTCCGGTTTGCCCAGTGGGTGAGTTGCGGTCACCGCGGAGAGCGGCTGTGCCAACATGTGGTGCTTGATGGCGTGAATGACGCTACTCGCCAACATCGCCGAGTGAAGGGAGCGTTCACTCGACCGGATGGCATATTCCACTGGGCCTTCCGCCTCGCCGAGGGAAAGGTGTACCGTGCCGAAACTTTTTTCTGGCGGGCGGTCGCGTACGCGGTGTACGCCCTAGCGCGCGTACTCTTTCGCGATGTCTGCGATGAGTTGGCGTGATTGATCCACATTCAGGGCCTGTGCCCGCAAATGCTCGTACATCACGCTGTACTGCTGGACGTCGTTCGCCTTCTCCAGATAAAGATCGCTCGTGACGCCCTCGATGTAGACCACGCTGGAATCCGCGGCGTCCGGGAACTCGAGAATCGCGTACTGGCCGTTGAGGCCCGGGTGCGCGCCCATTTCGAAGGGAATCACCTGGACGGTCACGTGCGGCAGTTGGGACTGCTCCACGAGATGTTCCAGCTGCTCGCGCATCAGATGCCGGGAGCCGACCACGCGGCGCAGCGCGGACTCGTCAAGGACGGTCCACAGGCGCAGGGGGTTCTCCGGGGCGTTGATGCGCTCCTGGCGGCGGACACGGACCTGGACGCGCTTCTCGATGTCCGTCGGCGTGGTCTCCGGCAGCGCGCCGGTGATGAGGGCCTCCGCGTACGCACGGGTCTGGAGCAGACCGGGGACGACCTGTGGGTCGTACACGCGCAGGGATGCCGCGTCCGTCTCGAGACCGATGTAGACGCTGTACGGAATGTCGCCGAAGGAGTGCCACCAGCCCTGCTGGCGCGAGTCCTTGGCCATTTGCATGAGCGAGTCGACGATGCGGTGGTCCTCGACCTCGTAGACCCCGCAGAGATCGCGTACATCGCGCTGGCTGATGGAACGACGGCCGTTCTCGAGGCGGCTGATCTTCGACTGCGAGACCAGCAGGCGCTCGGCGACCTCCTCGGCCGTCATGCCCTTGAGCTCGCGGAGCCTGCGGAGCTCCTGGCCCAAACGGCGTCGCCTGACGGTGGGATTGACACTGGACGCCACGGGACGTGCACCTCCGACTACATGCCTCTACTTTGCGTATCTGCTGTTGAGCAGAGTGCCACCTACGCGTCGCGTACCGCTGGGAAACAGCCGATGTGAAGTGCGAAGTGAAGTGTGAGAAGCGCGAGAAGTGCGAGGCGCGATGCGACGCGAAGACGAACGTTGAGGACTGGTGTGAAGGGGGCGGCCCGGCTGCGGGGCGCCAAGGTGTGTGGCCGCGCGGGGCGTTGGTACCGGTGTCGTCGTCCGGACGTTCCGGTGCCAGTGCCCCGCGCGGCCCAGCGGCTCCCGTACCGGGTCTGGGGGACTGCGGTGCGGCGTTGCTGTTGCCGTACTGCGGTGAGTCTTTTGCTGCTTGCTGCCGACTGCCTACTGCTTGCTGTCGACTGCTTACTGCTTACTGCCTACTGCCTACTGCTTGCCACTTGCTTCTTACTGCGGTCGATCAGCCGTGATCGTGCTCAGTAGGCCACGGCGCGTGCCATGGACCCGCGGCGTGGCTGCATCGGGACCCCGCCGGGTTCCGGTGCGGTCCTGGCCGGCTGTCGGCCACCGACTGGTCCACCTGGTCCGCCTGGTCCACCCGGCCCACCCGGACCCGCTGGGGCCGGGCTACGGCGCGGCTGAGCGGCCACACCGTTCTGGACGTCCATCACGGCGTGCGCCACGAGGCCGCCCATCGGGTCGTGCCTGATCAGGTCCCGGAGACGGGAGCGCGATGAACGCCCCTCGTTGCCGGGGTACAGGTGCTTGCCGAGTCCCACTGCGTGAGCGAGCGCGGCGAGCGCCGCGGTCCGCGGGTCCGGCGGGACGCCGGTGCGGATCGCACTGTCCAGTCGGGACCTGATGTCCCGGCTGATTGCCGTGTCCGTCGCTTGGTAGCGAGTCGTCGGCAGCACTCCGCACATCTGGCCCGAAACGGCATGCACCATGCCGCACCGCTCCAGGTGCGCGAGGTAAATCTGGCGCAGCCCCAGTCGGGGCCCGCCAATCCAGTGGACTGCCCGAACCGGACTGCCGCGCCTGCGCAGCAGTTCCAGTGCGGAGTCCAGAGTCGGATCTCCGGTCGGCCGTGGCATCACCACGGCGATACGATCCCCGTCTGGGGCTATCCGTCCGGCCAGCGCCAGCTCCACTAGCTGTGCTCCGGCCAGACCGAGGTCGAGCGACTGCGGCTGCGCTGTGGTACCCGTGGCCGGGTCCAAAGCGAGCAGCAGAAGCTCCTCCGGAATTGTTCTGCGGCTCCTGCCCATCCATGCCTCCCCGCGTGGATGAATGACAGGGTGACCCCTCTCACATTGGTCTGTCGAGAGTGCGTGACCGGTAAGTACGGGAACCAGTAGGTATGTCGTTCTCGTCTACCACGGGGGTTAAGCCCCCACACAGGACACTGGTACATGGTTCGGACAGCGGGTCCGGCCATGTTTTGGCGCAACGGCAACGCGAGCGGCATGGCGTACGAGGAGGCATCGGTGGCGGGCGAGACCCCCGACAGGTCGAAGCAACGGAAGTCGTCGGGGAAACCGACGGGGGCAGAACCGTCAGTGCCGGCGCCGACGCCGGAGGGACGCGACCCCCGCCTTGCGGTGGCCCGCGAGGTCCCCGCGGCGCGGGAGGACACGGCGACGGCGGTCTTCTCGACGAAGGCGGTGTCGGAGGCGTCGTCATCGGCGTCGTCATCGTCATCGGCGCCGTCGGCGGCGGCGAGTGGGGCCGCCGGTTCCGGGGAATCCACCGGTTCCGGGGAGTCCGAGGCTTCCAGGGATTCCGGGGACGGGGATTCCACCGAGGGCGCGGAAGGCTCCCAGGGCGCTGAGAGCGCCGAAAGCGCCGAGAGCGAGCCCAAGGGCGGGAAGAACGGCGACGCGCGTCTGAGGGCCGCTGTGGCGGCGTGGGTGGCCTCGGCGGACGAGGACGCTGAGGGCGGCTCTTCCGGCGAGGCCGATGCCGATGCCGCGGGTGACGCTGACGGCTCGGCTGGGTCCGGCGACTCCGAGGAGCCTGCCGACGGGAACAGTTCCTCCGACGACGACGCACCGGCCGACGCAGAGGTTCGCTCGGGCGACTCGGGCGACTCGGGCGACTCGGGCGCGGCGGGCGACGCAGACGACGCTGACGACGGGGACGCGGCTTCGGCCGACAGCGCCGACGGCACCGACAGCTCTGGTGCGGCCGACGAGCCTGCGGGCACGGACGCTTCCGCCGGTGACGCCGGTGACGCCGGTGACGCCGGTGAAGCCGACGTGGCGGACAGCCCCGAGGACGCCGTGCCTGACGACGTTGCCAAGCCCGCCGTCGGCGGGGGCGCGGCGAAGGACTCTGCGAAGAGCCCCGCCAAGGACTCCGACGAGCCCAAGGACTCAGACTCCACCGAGGGCGACACCAAGGCCTCGGCCGACACCAAGGACTCGACCGAGACCAAGGACTCGGCCGACACGGCCGACGGCAAGTCCGCGACCGAGGACCCCGAACCCCCCACCGGCGGAGTCGACCAGGCCACCGCCGTCTTCAAGGCGCCGCCGCCCCCGAAGTCCGTCGACCAGCCGACCACCATGCTCAAGCTGGGCGACCACAAGCCCGGAGCGAAGAAGCCCGAGGGCAAGGGCACCGCCGAGCCGGAAGACAAGCCGCAGGACAAGCCGCAGGACAAGCCCGCCGACAAGGCCAAGCCCGAAGCGAAGCCGACCGCGAAGCCGACCGCAGAGCCAACTGCAAAGCCGAGCGCAAAGCCCACCGCAAAGCCCACCGCTAAGCCGGAGGGTGAAGCCGAGCGCACCAGCAAGTTCGTCGCGCTCAAGCCCCTCGACGGCGCCTCGCCCAGCGGCGGCGCGCAGCCCCCGGCCAAGCCGACCACCCCCGCACCTGAGGCGGCCACGCCCCCGAAGGCGCCGGGCAATGCGGGCCCCGAGCGCACCACCCAGCAGCCCCTGCCGCCGAGGCCCCCGCTCGACCTTCTCGCCGAGCTGACCAACACCCCGCCGCCGCCCGAGACCCGGGTCCGCACCACCGTGCGGCGCGTCAAGGTGTGGACGCCGCTGGTGCTGCTCCTGGTGATCGTCTTTGCGGTCGTACAGGCTGTGCGCCCGCTGCCGACGCCGACCCTCGCGCTGACCACGAAGGAGACCGTCTCCTTCGACGGAGGCAAGCCGTCCATGCCGTGGCCGAGTCAGGGCCAGGCGGCGATGGACGTCAACGGCATCGGGACGTTCGGGACGTCGGGCGACCAGAAGCCCGTGCCGATCGCGAGCATCGCCAAGGTCATGACGGTCTACCTGGTCCTGCGTGACCACCCGCTGAAGAGTGGCAACAACGGCCCGAAGATCCCGGTCGACGCCGCGGCGGAGAAGCACTACGAGACGGGCAAGGCGGAGAACGAGTCGGTCGTCAAGGTCTCCGAGGGCCAGAAGATCACTCAGTACGAGGCGCTCCAGGCGGTCATGCTGCCGTCCGCGAACAACATCGCCAAGCTGCTCGCCCGCTGGGACACCAAGAGCGATTCCGAGGACGAGTTCGTCGCGAAGATGAACAAGACCGCCAAGGAACTCGGCATGAAGAACACCCACTACACGGACCCGAGCGGCCTCGACAAGACGACCGTCTCCACCGCCGAGGACCTCGTGAAGCTGGGCCGGGCCGCGATGGAGGACCCGGTCTTCAACGAGATCTCCCGCCAGCCCAGCTACAAGGACCTCAACGGCGACAAGCAGAACAACTTCTTCGGGCTCGTCCCGACGGTCGCCATCGGCATCAAGACCGGCACCACCACCGCGGCGGGCGGCAACATCCTCTTCGCCGCGGAGAAGAAGGTCGGCGGCCAGACCCGCACGATCATCGGTGCCGCCCTCGGCCAGTACGGGCGTAACGGCACGGCGAACATCGACGAGGTCACCGGGGCCACCCGCAAGCTCATCGAGGCCGGCCAGGGCGCGCTCACGGCCAAGACGATAGTGAAGAAGGGCGACGTCGTCGGTCACGTCGACGACGGTCTGGGCGGCACGACACCGGTCGTCGCCACCAAGGACGTCGCCGCCGCGGGCTGGTCGGGCCTGACCGTGAAGCTGAAGCTCGGCGACAAGGCGGGCGATACGGTTCCGCACTCGGGGAAGGCAGGCACCGAAGTGGGTGTGCTGAGCGTCGGTGACGGCAAGGACGGCGCCGTGGAGGTGCCCGTCGCGCTCCAGAGCGACCTCAGCGAGCCGGGCTTCGGCGCCAAGCTGAAGCGCGTCGGCTGAGACATACGCTGGCCGACGTACAAGCAGGGCAGTACGAGCAGGACGTACAAGCACGGCAGTACGAGCACGACTACAAAGCAGGACGTAAAAGCAGGACGTACAAGCACAACGCAGGGCCCGGAGAGAGCGCCCCACCCTCGGCTCCCTCCGGGCCCTGCGTGCTAGCGTCACAAGCTCGGGGGCAGTACACCGGGGCTGGGCGACGGGGTGTTCCGGGACGGACCCTCCGGCAAGACCCACGACCACGACCTACGCCCCCGGACGGACAGAACGACACGGGGAGTGCCGCAAGTGGCCACAGCGGAGCCGACGCGAGCCGACGACGCCGATCCTGATTCCGGCACCGGTGGCGGCACCCGCACCGGGGCGCGAATAAAGCTGCCTGCCCAGCGCGGGGACGAACCTGTCGTACCCGAGCGGGAATCCAAGTGGATGCGGTTCCTGAGGCACCCCGTGACCATCGCGACGGTCACCGCGGCCGTTCTGCACGTCCTGTGGTTCTTCATCTTCGCCAACAGCGGCGGAGACCTCGCCGCGCAGGACGCCTGGGCCGAGTTCGTCGGACGGCACCCCGACTCCGCGTACAACCTCGCCTGGTACGGCGGGATGCACCCGGTGTCGTACAGCGTCGTATCGCCGTATCTGATGTCCGTGCTCGGCGTCCGGACCACGATGATGATCGCCGGGACGATCTCCGCGGCGATGCTCACGATGATCCTGGTCCGCAGCCGCGCGGTGAAGCAGCCGCTGTGGCCCGCGCTCGCGGGTGTCTTCGCGCTGTTCTGCAACGCGGTGTCGGGGCGCGTGACGTACGGCCTCGGCCAGATGTTCGCGCTGATGGCCGTCGCCGCTGTCTTCTGCTGGCCCTACCGCTGGCGTTACAAGCGGTGGGCGAAGGCACTGGTCGCCGCGCCGTTCGCCGCGCTCGCGACCATGGGAAGCCCGGTGGCAGGCCTCTTCGTGGGCATGGTCGCCGTCGCGCTCTTCCTCAGCAAGCGCTACCCCGGCGCGTACGCGCTCGGCCTCGCGCCCGCCGTCGTCGTGGGCATCTCGGCGTGGCTCTTCCCGTTCTCCGGTACGCAGCCGATGTCGTTCGGGTCGGCCTCGCTGCCCCTGCTCTTCTGCGCGTTCATCTTCTACGTCGTACCGAAGCAGTGGAAGACCGTGCGGATCACCACCGTCGTGTACGCGCTCTTCGTGCTCGGTGTCTGGCTGATCAACTCGCAGATCGGCTCCAACATCACCCGCCTCGCGATGTCCTTCGCGGCGGTCGTGCTGCTCGCCGCCCTGCCGTTCGCCGTTCCGAAGACCCGCAAGTGGTACGTGATCGTCGTGGGGCTCGCCGGATTCGTCGGCTGGGTCGGGTTCAAGGCGGGCGACGACGCGGTGCACACGACGCCCGTCGCCTCGTGGACGCGTGAGCTCGCGCCGCTCGTCAACGAGCTGCAGGAGGTCGGCGCGGACAAGGGCCGCGTCGAGGTCGTGCCCGCGCGCAGCCACCGCGAGGCCTCCGCGCTCTCCCCCTACGTGAACCTCGCCCGCGGCTGGAACCGCCAGGCGGACATGGAGCGCAACCCCCTCTTCTACGACGACACCCTGAACTCGGCGAACTACCACGAGTGGCTCCAGCGCTGGTCCGTGCACTTCGTCGTGGTGCCCAATGGCGAGCCCGACGGCGACGGCGGCAAGCGCGAGGCCAAGCTGGTCGAGAGGGGCCTGCCGTATCTGAAGCAGGTCTGGGTGGACTCCAACTGGCAGCTGTACGAGGTCACCGACCCGACTCCGCTGGCCGATCCGCCCGCGGTCGTCGACCGTGCCGAGGCGGGCGGGATGACGATCGAGGTGAAGAAGGCGGGCCGCGTCCTGATCCGCGTCCCGTACTCGCCGTGGCTCAGCATCGTCGACGCCGAGGGCAAGGGCCTTGAGGGGCCGAAGGAGACCGACGCGTCAAAGCGGCAGCGGGAGCTCGACGAGAACACCCCCAAGAAGTTCGACAACCTCAACGGCTGCCTGATGGAGGCCGAGGAGGACGCCGAGGGCGACAAGTGGACCGAACTCCTGGCCCCGGGCCCCGGGGTCTACCGCCTCGCCGCCCCCTACCAACTGCCACGCGGCACGGCCTGCCCGGAGGAGATGCGGGAGAGCGCGCGCTAGCTGTGGCACTAGCTGCGCGCAGGACGAGGGCAGCCGGGCGTCAGCCGTAGTAGGCCTGCGCCTCCAGCCACCGGCGGTGCCTGCCGCGTCGTACGAAGACGATGATCGCGATGCCGCTGCCCGCGAGGAGGCCGAGGAGCGGCACGACCACGGTCACGACGATGCCGCCGACGAAGGACGCGAAGTCGGCGTCGTCGCCGGGCGCGAAGGTGAGGGCGCCGCGCGGGTCGTCGCACTTCACGCGGTAGTCCGCGGCCGTGTCCGCCTTGAGCACGAACACGCGCTCCCACTCGACGCTGCCCCTGGTCACGCTGAAGCTGCTGTCGGGCGTGGTCACGCGGGGCGCGGCACCGTAGGGCCCTAAGACGACTTCGCAGTGCGCACGAGCGACGACGGGATTGCGCACGTAGATGGCGGCGTCGTCATCGGGTCCCATGCGCAGCGTGACGGACTGCCCGCTCGTGAACGCCTCGCTGTCGTCGACGGAGTGCACCGCCGCGGTGAACGTCAGCACGAAGCTGGCGATGCCGATGCCCACGCAGACCGCCGCGATGACTCCCGCGACGACGAACCACCGCACCCGGGGCCGTAGTTGCCCCGAGTCGATGCGGGGTGGTGGCCCGGGCGGCGGCCCATAGGGATACATAGCGGAACGATGGCAGCAGGCCGGTGGTTGGGGAAGGGACCTGAGGATGAGCGGCTATGAGTCTTGGGAGCCCACCTTTGAACCTCTGTTGGTCTCGTGAACCTCGGGCAGCGGTTTCAGCATCGGCTGCTCGGGGCTCCAGGTTTCTGCCCGGCACAACGTCATCCACCGGGTGGGCGCAGGGCCCGACGTGCCGAGAGCCGCACTGACACAGATCGTCAACTGATTGATTCTCTCGGAGCTGGTCGCTGTCCTGGTCCTGCGAAAGGGTTCCAGGGAGGCGGCAGTGCGGCATTCGCGCACTCGATCTGTTGCCGCGCCGAGTGTTCAGGCACATCCACGAGAGAAGGAAACACACCCCCTATGCGCGCCCTTGTGGTGGATCACAGTGAGGCCGGGCCCATCCGGTTCGCCGATGTCGATGAGCCCGTACCGTCCACCGGTGAGGCGCTGGTGGAGATACGGCACATCGGTCTCAACTTCGGAGAGCTGAATTACGTGCACCAGTGGCCGGCCGGCGCTGTGCACGGTCACGACGCGGCCGGCATCGTGGTGCGCGCCGCATCCGACGGCTCGGGGCCGCCCGAAGGTACGCGCGTCGCCGTGGGAATGGCTCCCCACGCGTGGGCGGAGCGGGTGGCAGTCAGCCCCGCCTCGCTCGGCACCGTCCCCAAGGGCGTGGACCTGGCCGACGCCGCCGCGCTGGGGATCGCCGGGGTCACCGCATTCCGGGTGCTGCGCAAGCGTTCCCTGCTGGCGCGCGACGTGCTGATCACCGGCGCCAGCGGGGGCGTGGGGCACTTCGCCGTCCAACTGGCGGCGCTGGCGGGTGCCCGGGTGACGGCACTCGTCGGTTCGCCGGAGCGGGCCGCCGGACTCCGTGAACTCGGCGCCGACAGGGTCCTGACCGACCTGGCCGACCTGGCCGATCTGGCCGATCTGGCCGAGACCGGGGACCGGTTCGACCTCGTGCTGGACACGGTCGGCGGGCCGCTGGTGGCCCAGGCGTGGAGTTCCCTCGCCGAGGGCGGCACCATCCACCTGGTCGGTTACTCCTCGGGACAGGAAACCACCTTCCCGGCAGGGGCCTTGTTCGGCTTCGGTGAGCCCCGCAGCATCGCCACGTACGGCGACATGACACCGACCGGCGGGGAGCTGACGGACCTGCTGGGCCTCATGGCCGCCGGGAGGCTCTCGGCACCGGTCGGACTGCGAGGCGACTGGAAGGGCGTGGACGACGCCGTCCAGGCGCTGTTCGCGCGGAAGGTGCACGGAAAGGTCGTTCTTGACGTGGCCTGAAGCTGTGGACGAGGACACATGCGCCGTCGGCCGTGGTCCGTCGGCTGTGGGCTGTGGGCTGTGGTCCGTGGTCCGTCGGTGGGCGGTTCGCGGCGGTGGACGAGAATGGACCCATGGATGTGCTGGCGGAGGTCTTGCGTGTTTCGGGTGCGCGTGGGGCGCTCGGGGTCATGCTGAAGGCCGGAGGAACCTGGGGCCTGTGGCTGGACTCCTATCCAGGAGCGGCACTGCACGTGGTGTCCCGCGGCACCATGTGGCTCCACGTCCCAGGCGAGAAACCTCTTCAGGTGCAGGCCGGAGACGCCGTCCTGGTGTCGCCGGGCACCGCACACGGGGTAGCCGGCGGCGCCGGCGTGACGATGGGTTCCTGCGACCGTGAGGCGGCGGCCCGGGCTTTTGGCGATGGCCGGGCCCTGCGGCTGGGCTCGGCGCCGGTGCAGACGGAAGTGATCGTCCTGCACTATGAGCAGGACCCGGAGGTACGCACACCGGTGCTTACTTCCCTGGCTCGGCCGATGCACGTCACAGCCCGGGAGAACGCGCAGCTCAGAAGGACCGTCGAACTTCTCGCTGCTGAGCTCGCACAGCCGCAGATCGGCACCACCGCCGCCATCAACAGCATCGTCGACCTTCTGCTCGTCCAGTTCGTACGCGCCTGGCTGGCCCGCCACCCGCAGGAGCAGTCCGGCTCATGGCTGGGAGCGATGCGTGATCCGGTCGTGCGCGACGCTCTGGCCTGTGTCCACGCCCAACCGGAACACCCCTGGACCACGGAGACCCTGGCCGCCGCGACGAGCGTCTCCCGGGCGACGCTGTCCAGGCGTTTCCGGTCCGCCCTCGGACAGACGCCGGGCGCGTACGTGACGCAGTGGCGCATCGACCTGGCGTCCGTCCGGCTCCGCGATACCGATGAGCCGGTCGAGTCGATCTCCGGCGCGGTCGGATACGGATCTCCGCACGCTTTCAGCCGTGCCTTCAGACGTGCCCGAGGCGCGGCCCCGGGCGAGTACCGTTCTCGACTTCGCAAGTGATCCGGCAAGCACGGTGCCGTACTCGCCGTACTCGCCGTACTCGCCGAACTCCCGTCCCTCCGGGTTGCGGCCGAAGTCGGTGAGATCCACCATCCGGGTCTCGTTGCGGCGCAGGCCGTAGGCGTCGTACGCGGTCTTGAACAAGGTGGCGTCCCTGAAGGCGGGCAGCCAGGCTTTGCGGCCCATGCGGCCCATGCGGCCCATGCGGCGAACGCGCAGGGCTTCCTCGTCGGCGTGGTCGAAGAACGCTAACTGCCGGGCACGGCGGGCTCCTTCAGGTACTCATTCCCCTTCCTCTCCCCCTTCCCCTTCCCCCGCGCTGCCACCGTCGCCGTCCCGGCTGGCTCGTCCTTCACGTAGTCCCGCCAGATCCGTACCGGAAAGACGTTCCCGTGCTGCGAACTCTTGCCGCCCACGCCCGACATGGGCAGCAGCTCCGGCTTGTCCGGAGTGGTGCGGAACATCGTCACGGCGGTCGACGAATGTTCGGTGGTGGCGGTGAACCAGGCCGAGCGGAGACGGTCCTGATCGCCGGTGCGTCCGGCGACGACCGGCTGATCGACCGCTGACATGCCGACACCCCGCATCGCGTCGGCGACCTCATCGGCCGTATCCGGATCCAACGCGCGCCGCACACCAGGCCGCGCGAGCCCGTCGACGTTCTCGTCGTCCTTGACGACCTTGGTCACCGAGTAGGGGTCGTGTCGCAGACCGCGGTTGGCGAAGGTGCTGTAGGCGCCTGCCATGCGGATCGCGCTGGGTGTCGACGTACCGATGGGGAAGGTCTTGTCCAGGCGCGCCATGCTGGCGTCGAGCAGCCCGGAGGAGACGGCGGTGCGCCGCACCTGCTCCCAGCCGACTTCCTTGCCGAGGCGTGTGTAGGTGGCGTTGCCGCCCTTCGCCAGGGCCTGGCCCAGGGTGGGGTGACTGGTGCCGTCCGGGCGGCCATCGTCGGAGCCACTGCCACTGCCACTGCCACTGCCGGAGCCGGGGCCTACAGCGCGCTTGGGCGTCACGGAACCCAGCAGATGGCCGCTGTCGTCGTAGAAACTGCTCGCCGACACCGGCTGCCACCACTTGCCGCGCCCGCCCGACGCCCCTGTACCGATGCCGTGATCGAGGGCGGAGGCCAGGACGAAGGGCTTGAAGGCGGAGCCGACGGGGACGCCGGAAGTGTCGGCGTTGTTGGTGAAGTGCTTGGTGGCGTCGGCGCCCCCATACAGGGCGACGATGGCGCCGTCGGTCGGCCGCACGGAGGCGGCGCCCACCTGCACCCCCTTGTCGGCGACGCGCTTCTTGGGGTCGATGTCGCGGTCCAGGACGCGCTCGACCGCGCCCTTCAGGCGCCGCATCCTGTCCTTGTCGAAGGTGGTGTGGATCTTGTATCCGCCGTGGGCGAGGTCCTTGTCGGTGAGCGAGGTGTTCTGCTTGATGTACCTGTTCGCGACGTCGACGAGATAGCCGGTCTGCCCGCCGAGGCTGGTGGCCCGGGACTGCTTGTGGGGCTCGGGGTAGTCCGTGAACTTCTCGCGCTCGTCGCGCTCCATGAGTCCGGCCTTGACCTGCCGGTCGAGAATCCACTTCCAACGGGCCACGGAACGTCGGTGATTGGCGCGGCTCGCGGAGGGATCGTACTGCTCGGCACCTTTCAACAGGGCGGCAAGAGCGGCCCCCTGACTGGCATTCAACTCCTTGGCCGGGATGCCGTAATAGGCATGGGCGGCGGCTTCGATGCCGTAGGCGCCACGCCCGAACCAACTGGTGTTGAGGTACCCCTGGAGGATCTCCTCCTTGCTCTTCTTCCGGTCCACCTTCAACGCGATGACGAACTCCTTGACCTTCCGCGTCACCGTCTGGTCCTGGGAGAGGTACGTGTTCTTCACGTACTGCTGGGTGATGGTGGAGCCGCCCTGCGTCTCCTGGCCGCGGACCATGTTGACGGCGGCGCGGGCGAGGCCCTTGGGCGAGACGCCGGAGTCGCTGTAGAAGGTGTCGTTCTCGGCGGCGATGACGGCGTTCTCGACGGCATCGGGAATCTCGGAGAGCCGTACGTTCTGCCGGTTCACCTCACCGGTACTCACCATCTGGGTGCCGTCGGCCCAGTAGTAGACGTT